>JAMDCA010000021.1 GCA_023489435.1 Thermoplasmatota archaeon | reverse complement strand
CCTCCCTAATTTCTTTATTCCTAGATTATGGATATTTATTGCTGCGTTGAGATCCCTGTCGATCTCAAGGCCACAATCATTGCATTAAAATTTAAGCTCTTTTTCCCCATGCGAGAAAAAGTGAGTTGAAAAACTTTACTTTATTGATAATTATAGAAAATTAAGGGGAATCAGGTCTTCATTATTGCGCCAAGGAATATGAGCAACCCGAGTACAGCCCCAATCGCTGCAGCGACAACGTAGAAAATCGTGCCGAGAACCACGTTGTTGAGCAGGTTAACGCTTGGCATTACGTAGTGCGTTACGAGAACAACTACAGCACCCACCACCACACCAAGCACGAGAAGCACAACGCCAACTGCCCTGCTCTTTCCACTGCCGAAATAAGCAGTTAGGACTCCCAGCACAAACAGGGATAGAGCCAGCAGTGATAATATCACAAACGAAAAGACTGTCCAATTCCATGGAGTAAATACAACACTCATTAAGCTATGCACCTCAAAGTTTTATTCCTGTCAGGGTCTTTGTATCGATGACCCCGTCAATAGTTCTGATTTGTTCTATGACAATTTTACCGAGTTCACTAAAGTCCTTTGCGTCTATTTTAACGATGAGATCGTATTCCCCAAACAACGGGTGTATTTCTACAACATAATTCACCTTCGAAATTTTGTTGTAAACTTCGTGCTCTTTCCCGGGTACTGTGCTCACCAAAACAAATGCAACAGACATAGTTTCACCCTGTAGCTTTAAGCTTTAAATTCTTTATAAATCTTTTCAGGCTAAACAGGCTAATCTTTTCAACACTTGGTTAGGAAATTTGTTCATTATCACGCAGTACAAAAAATATTTTTTTATCTCAGAATTAACCAAATATTGCCTAAAAGTCGATTTTATAAAGTATTTAGTACAAATTACTTTTTCTTTAAGCTGCTCAATTTCGACAAGAGAGAAGTATTCGAAAGGCTCTCCTGTTGACCCGTTGAAAGATCCCGAATGGTTACCTCAGATTTTTCCAGTTCCCGGTCCCCAAGGAGCAGGGCATAATCATATCCCTGAATCGAGGCGTTCTTAAGCTGTGCAGAAAGGCTCCTTCTGGAAATGTCCATATTGGCGATATATCCTGCCTCTCTCAATTTCTTTGATAAATCTAGAGAATATTCACGAGCTTTGTCCGAAGCAACGCATACCGAGAAACGCGTGGGTCTTGCTGGCACTTTCCAGAGATCCTGGCGCCTGGCTAGCATTTCTAGAACCACGTCACCCATTCCAAATCCCACTGCAGGTATGTCCTGGTCAGACATGAGTTTGGAAAGGTTATCGTATCTTCCCCCGCCGAGGATTGACCTGAATTCTCCTTTGATGTCAAATACCTCAAACACTATTCCAGTGTAGTAGGAGAGCCCTCTGACCACAGAGAAGTCAATCACAAGGTCTGAAGAGGTGTACACTCTGGCAAGCGACAGGGTCTCCTCAATCCTTCCAATTATATTGCCAAGATTGTCATCAACTGCCGTTACTTTCTCTATGGTTTCCCGCAGTTTGGCTGGGTTGCCTGGGTTCTCCAACAGGAATACCAGGTTGGTCAATTGATCTTCCGGAAATCCGCTCTCTGTAAGATGTGACGAAAATTCCTCCCTAGATATTTTCTTGAACTTGTCAATGACCGCAAAAGTTGAAATGGCGTTACGTGCCCCCATTGTTTTGAGCAATGCCTCCATGAGCCTCCTGTCATTTATCCTGACTGAAAATTGGCCTTCAAGCCCTATCCTGTCAAGGATTGTCGCAGCAAGCCCTATTATTTCAGCATCTGCATCAGGAGTGTCTGGACCGAATATGTCTGCATTGAATTGTATGTGCTCCCTGAGTCGGCCAGACTGTGGCTCCTCATATCTCCACAATTTAGGGTAACAATACCATTTTACAGGCTTTGGGAGGTCTTTCCGCGAAGTGAGCATTCTCACCACTGATGGTGTGGCCTCAGGGATCATGGTGACTTCCCTTCCCCCCTTGTCCACAAATGAAAATGTCTGTGATACAAGTTCATCTCCAGACTTAAGCCTGTATAATTCAAGGGTTTCCAGGCTTGGCATGTCAATTCTCTGGAAGCCGAATGAGGCGGCAACCTGATCTGCAGTTTTTAACATGAAGAATTTTGGCTCGGCGTCCTCAGGGAAAAGATCTCTGAAACCCCTAAGTCTCTCGAAGGTCATTATAACGTAGATTGCGGTTTGGTATTAATTCTCATGCCGGAATCAAGATGAGTCTGACAACTTCATACAGGATCTAAAACTAGATTTGTTGCAAATTTTCTGCTTCAGCAAAGGATTTAAATATTATAATACGTATATTTTTTTAACTTGAATTACGACAGATCAGTACAGGTCTATGAAAAACTTCGGAAGGCAGGTTTTAGCAAGAATAGGGCTAAAGTTCTGGCACTTTTGGAGCAGAAACCTGACCTGAGTCTGGCGGACATAACGCTTACACTTGGCATTAGCAATTCACGTGCTTCTGAAGGGTTGAAGTACCTCATGAAAGAGGGATACCTGCAACGTATGGAAGTCAAGTATATCATTGGGAAGGGTCGGACAAAACACATTTACAGACTCAAGATGAAGATAGATGACATAATCTCTGATATAAAAAGCAGAGTTGCAGTCATCATATCATTTGAGAATAACATAGAGCCTTGAGAATGCATAGGTTACATTTAAAACCCTATCTAAACTATTTATAAATAAGCCTTAATTACTAATTATTAATTATCATAAATATGGAAAAAGAGTATTATATCGATTCTCTTAAGAAATCAAATTTCAAGATAACACCTCAGAGGCTTTGCATTATCGACTATGTCATGGACAATACACCTGGCCATTTCACTGCCGATGAGATTTTCAGCAATGTGAAAGGAAAAGAACCCACAATTACCCTTGCCACTGTCTATAATATTCTCAAGGCACTTCACTCGGCCGGAACAATAAAGTCATTTGAAATAAATGGCACAACCTGGTTTGAAACAAACACTGAGTTCCATGGAAACGTCATCTGCGCCGGCTGTGGAAAAATATCGGACGTTGATGTTGACAGGAACAGCCTTATCTCCTCTGTAGAGACAACAGGCTTTGAAGTTTCAGAAGCAAATCTTCTCATAAAAGGCTTATGCAGGGACTGCAGGCGACATCCAAACGCCTAATCACCTGCTTCCAATATTTTTCTTATTACCTTAACCACATCTGAATTTTCCTTTGGATCGTGCACCCTGAGTATATCTATTCCCTCAGCCGCAAGATAAGCTGATGTCGCAAGTGTGGCTGGCAACCTTCCCTCTTCGTCATTCCCTGTTATTTTTCCTAAGAAACTCTTCCTCGAAGTGCCAAAAAGTGTCCCGTAGCCTACCATAAAGCTGCCAGCATCCCTGACTAGCTCTAAATTCCCAGTGAGGTCCTTTGCAAATCCAATTCCCGGATCAATGAATATATCTTTTGGATCTATTCCCGCTTCGCTCAGGTTTTCTGCACTGTGGACGAGGAAGGAAAGGACCTCTGGCAGGACATCTGTGTATCTGGTCATGGACTCCATGTTTCCGGGTTCACCCCTCATATGCATGGTTATGCATTTCAACCCATGTTCCAATGCGAGGGAAACCATTTTCTCCTCCTTGAAAGCACTGATATCATTTATATAAGAGACCTTGCCTGCAAATTCCTCGAGGACTTCAGGATGCCTGGTGTCCAGTGAAATTTCAATGTTAGAATTTTTGTTTAAATAGTCGATAATTGGCCTGATCCTTGAAATTTCCTCCTCTGTGCTTACTTCCATGCTTCGCGGCCTGGTGCTTTCCCCTCCAACATCAATGATATCCGGAGATGCATCAATCAAGTTCTGAAGTGCAGCAGATTCAGCATCAACTCTAGACCCTGGATAAAATGAATCCGGTGTCGCATTTGCAATTGCCATTATCCTGGTTTGATTTTGCCTGTTTGCTTCAGGCGGAGATCTTAAATGATTTGCAACAGGGTCTGGCAATTCAAGCTCCGATAACAGATAATCCGCCACCTGCCTAGACCATTCCATGAGGTAATGGTTCACATTTCTGCCATCAAATGAAACTTGCCCAAGAGACGTTAGAAGTGGCCCCTGAAGGCTGCTGAATGTATAGACCTCTACGAGTCTGACTACCTTTGGCCACTCTCCGGTGCGGTAATATTTTTTCCTGGCAGGAAAGGCTAGATCCATCA
>JAMDCA010000007.1 GCA_023489435.1 Thermoplasmatota archaeon | reverse complement strand
CACTTTTAATGGTTCTTATGGAGCACCAATTATAAATTTGGATTGCCTAGTAAATGGTTGCACAACCACCTACAGACAAGAATGATATACTCATTTATTCATCGTACAATATCTCATTTAGTGAGCCTGTAAGCAATGAAATACAGATTTGTGACGGGACCGGAACTGATAACGGAAGTGAATCAGTGTCTAGCAACCATTAACCTGTAAAAATGGCTTGGTATTTTGAGGTAAAAGAATGTCCGAGAAACTTAAAATGAAAGTAGATGAAATAGACCTGACAAATGTTAAAGTCAAGACCATACTGGCACTTGGCGGATACTGCGTCGACTAATCCCATTATTTATTCCATTAATTGTGAAAATAATTCTTTTAATCCTAACTTGTTTGCTAAATTCTGAAATTGTTTTGTTTTTACTTCTATGATTTTTGGATCGTAACGGTATATCTTAAGGATTTTAAGATACTGAGTGTATAATTCCACAATGTAAGGAAGCTGTTTTTTCACCATGAAGTTCTGCCTTGATTTTTCCAGGTTCACATCGGCCGCATCAAGGTTCTTTGTAGCAATGTCATAGAGCATGTACATCTCATAGCAGGTTGCAAGCCCGTTGGTGTCAAAATTCTTCCTGAAGTACCTCATTGCGGTTTCCACATATTCATAGGCATCACCCGGCCTCATGGTGTAGATATAGATGAGTGCAATGCTGAGGCCCGACCTGTTTTCTATCATTTCGTTTCCTGTTTCCTTTGCCAGGTTGTGTGCCTCTACAACTGCATCTATGGCTGCATCATATTTCCCAAGCGAAAGGAGCACCGCGGATTCGTTCTGGTAGCACCACTGGAGGTGGTAGTTGTCGGTTACTGTATTGAAGAAATCAATGGCCTGGTGGTTGAGTGAGAAGAATTCCTTGACGTTACCCATCTTGACAAGGGTAAATGCCTCATTCATCTTGACCTGGTTCACCCCTGAATCATCGCCCACCTCCTGGAAGAGAAGGAGGGCATGCTCAAACATCTCCATTGCCCTGTTCATATCTCCCTTATAGCCGAAATAGGATCCCATCCCCAGATCAGATTTTGCCGCGGTGGTTATGTCATCAACATTTTCTGAAAAGTACTTGGCTTTCTCAAAGTGGTTCTTGGCAAATTCCAGGTCCATCTTATACAAATTAATGGCCCCGTAAACATAATGCCCCCTGCCCAGCAGCCTCCTGTCGGAATTCCTGTTTCCCAGGTCAATGAGGCTTGATGCCAGATCCAGCGCCCTGTTGTAGTTTCCGCTTTTAAGGTAGAATTCAGAAAGTTTCAGGGTTTCCTCAGTAATTTCCATATCAGCGGTGAGATAGCCTTCCAGGTATTTCTTAACCAGCGAGACCAGGTCCCCACTCTTTTCCATGTACTCCGGCGTAAGGCCCCTCTCAAAAATCTCTATGCCGGTCTCAGTGGGTTTCAGGCTTATCTTGTCCCCCTCGTCATAAGAAATGTAAATCCACTTCAAATCCCTCATGAACTGCACTATTGTGAGGGATTTCTCTTCACCATACACATTGAAGTCCACCTCTTCCAGAAGGTTGTATTCCTCAGTTGGAAGCAGGTATTTAGCAAGGATCTTGGTACCAGGTGGTGCGGCTATGTACATAGTTGTGCATACCGTGATCTCTTGAGTTTAAAAAAATTAAGGTTATGTTGAAGGGTATGTGCGAAATTTTTCGCACAAAACGCTCAGGATACCAACCTTTTGAGGACAAACTGCAGGATTCCGCCTATTTTCAGGTATTCCTCCTCAACCGGGGTATCGACCCTGATTATGAGTTCTGTGGATTTCTTTTTGCCTGAACCTGCTTCGGTGAAATTCATGGTTGCCCTGCCTGAAGCCTTTACTCCCTTTCCGAAGATAATGTCCAATGGTTTCCCGTGGTCAATCTTAAGGCTTTCCGCATTCTCGCCGTTCCTGAACTGGAGAGGGATGACTCCCATGCCCACAAGGTTGCTCCTGTGGATTCTCTCGTAACCAACAGCCACCACTGCCTTTACCCCCAGGAGGTAAGGTCCCTTGGCTGCCCAGTCCCTTGAACTCCCTGTTCCATACTGGTCCCCTGCAAGCACGATTGTTGGAACCTTTTCCTTCATGTACTGCATTGCACAGTCAAAGACACTGGTTTCTTTCCCATCAGGAAGATGCACAGTAAAGCCACCTTCTTTCGAGGCAAGCTTGTTCTTTATCCTGTTGTTGGCGAAAGTGCCCCTCATCATGACTTCATGGTTCCCTCTTCTTGATCCGTACGAGTTGAAATCCACGGGTTGCACATTGTGTTCCATGAGATATTTTCCAGCGGGCGTGTCCTTGCTGAATGAACCTGCAGGTGAAATGTGATCAGTTGTGATAGAATCTCCGACAACCAGTAATGGCCTTGTCTCCTTGAGTTCCTCAGTCTCTATTACTTCCCTGGGATCGAAGTTTTCAAAGAACGGGGCTTTCCGGATGTAAGTGCTATCAGGATCCCATGCATACTGCATTCCACTTGGCGCCTCAAGCCTGGCCCACTGTTCATTATAACTGTCCACGTCCCTGTACCTTTCGATGAACATCTCTTTGCTGATTGAGCCTTTCATTGCATCGGCAATCTCTTGGTTCTCAGGCCAGATATCCCTTAGAAAGACATCCTTGCCGTCCTTTCCTCTGCCAATAGGTTCCTTGTTGAGATCAATGGTAACTTTACCTGCAAGGGCAAAGGCAACTACCAGTGGCGGCGACATGAGATAGTTTGCCTTTACGTTCCGGTGAATCCTTGCCTCAAAGTTCCTGTTGCCTGACAGCACTGCAGCAGTAGCCAGATTGTCTTTCATTATGGCTGATTCGATGCTCTCGTTGAGTGGCCCGCTGTTTCCTATGCAAGTTGTGCACCCATAGCCAACAAGGTTGAAGCCAAGCTTGTCCAGGTAAGGTTGAAGGCCCGACTTGTTGAGGTATTCAGTTACAACTCTTGATCCGGGCGCAAGGCTTGTCTTGACCTTCCTGTTCACAGTGAGGCCTTTCTCCACTGCCTTTTTCGCAAGAAGCCCTGCAGCCAGCATAACGTATGGGTTGCTTGTGTTGGTGCAGCTTGTAATGGCTGCAATGACCACATCACCCTCAGAAAGTGTTTCCTCCCTGCCTTCAAGCTTAATATTGGATTTTTTCAGGAATATCTGGGCCGGTTTGTTTTTTGCGGGCCCATTTGTCAATCCGCCTTCATTTTCCAGGCGTCCAACACCACTGTTGCCCGAAACCTGGCTGTCTTCCATGAAACTGAGGAAGCTGTTCCCTATATTCCCAAGATCAACCCTCTGCTGTGGAAGCTTTGGCCCTGAAACGCTTGGTTTCACGCTGGAAAGGTCAAGCTCAATCTGCTGTGAATATTCAATATCATTCTGCGGCCCGAAAATTCCCTGTGCAATGCAGTATTCCTCAACCAGTTTTATGTGATCCTCAGATCTGCCGGTGAGCCTGAGATATTCAAGTGTCTGTTCATCCACAGGGAACAGAGCAACTGTTGCCCCATACTCCGGGCACATGTTGGATATTGTTGCCCTGTCGGGAAGTGTAAGGCTCCTTATCCCATCACCATTGAACTCCACGAATTTGCCCACTACCTTGTTTTTCCTCAGGAGTTCAGTGACAGTAAGAACAAGATCAGTGGCTGTGACTCCGGGCTTGAGCTTTCCACTGAGGTGTACCCCTACGACTTCAGGAGTCTTGAAAGTAACCGGCTGGTCCAACATTGCAGCTTCTGCTTCAATTCCTCCGACTCCCCAGCCGACAACACCGAGCCCGTCAATCATGGTAGTATGGGAATCTGTGCCCACAACTGTGTCCGGGAAAGCCCAAGTTTTGCCTCCCGATTGCTTCTCCATTACAACATGGGCCAGGTATTCCAGGTTAACCTGGTGCACAATGCCGACGGAGGGGGGAACAATCCTGAGGTTTTTAAACGCCCCCTGTGCCCATTTCAGGAACCTGTACCTTTCCACGTTCCTCTGGAACTCCTTCTGCCTGTTCTCCTCCATTGCCTCCTGAGTCCCATAATAATCCACCTGTACTGAGTGGTCAATGACAAGGTCCACCGGAACCTGCGGCTGTATAATATCCGGCTTCCTGCCGAGATCTGCCGCTGCGTCTCTCATGACTGCAAGGTCCACAACTGCAGGTACCCCGGTGAAATCCTGCATCAGGACACGGGCAACCTTGAATGGTATCTCGAAATCTGCCAGGTTTGTGCCGTTCCACTTGAGCAGATTTTCAATATCCTTTTCATGAACCTCCTTTCCATCAAGGTTTCTAATTAGTGACTCCAGTATGACCCTGATTGATACAGGGAATCTTGAGATGGGGTATCCCTGCTTCTCAAGCTCCTTCAACGAATAATAGTGGTATTCCTTTCCATTTACCTTAAAAGTCTTGATATTTTGAAATTTGGAACTCATGGATATCCTGCCATAATCACGACTCAATAATTATGCTTTATTGACAAAACACTAATAGGAAATATTAAGTGAGAATGTTTCAAATGAGAATCATTTATGAACCTTGTCTTGCTCCCTGATTCTGCCTGGCAAATGATATAGATGAGCACCCTCAAGATCTGCAGGATTAAGCTTCCAAAACAGAATTTCACCAGTGAAGTGCCTCCACTCTGGAGGGGGGCAGTGCATTCAAGCTCCAATTCTCTTTACATGCCTGACCCGTCAGAAGGGAAGGTTCTCATTATAGACACAGACAATGACAAAATAAAAGGCGAAGTGGAGGGAACTGGAGACTGTTCCATTGCACAGATATGCCGCGACCGGGACCTTGTTTTTCTCACCGGCTCTTCCCTGGGAGAAGCCTTGACTTACAGGATAGGGGGGCAGAGCAGCCTGCTTGCCCTCAAATTTGATTTTCCTCCAACAGGCCTGTCGCTGGACAGTGACCGGGATGTTCTCCTTGCTTCTGGCAATGGATTTGCCTTTTACCGATATCCGGAGTTGAAGGAACTTGATTTTCAGCGGCCTGAAGGAAAGGTCAGGCAGGCTTATTTTGACAGTCTTGAGGATGCTTTTGTCATACTCTTCCGGGAACCGTCCCGGCTGCTGGTCATCAAGTCCGGCGAATCCCTCAGCATTATGAATGAGCTTGATTTTGGTTCAGAAACAATAAATGCAGCTGTTATCTGCAGCGTTGGCAAAAAGCTGGTTGTAGGCACTGAAAGTGGAAAAATTCTCGTAACAGGATTTGACATGCAGCCACAGAGAGTCGTGGCGGCTTTCAGAGAGCCTGTTGCAAAACTCCTGTACAATTCCTACGTTAACCACCTCTATGTAATGTTCAGGAACAGCAGGCAGCTTGCGATTCTGGATATGGAAACCCATAAGGTCAGGGAAGTTGAAAAATGCGGCTCTGATATAGGAGATATCATGTTTGACGATCTTCACAACAAGATCTATGCCCTGCTTCCCTCAATACCAGCCCTGGAAGTCTACCTTGACACAGGCCGCTGATTTTCTTCCTGGTCCCGAATACATATTTGGATAGGATTTAAGTATGATTTAACCAATTTACATACATGTCGTCAAAAATAAAGAAAATCGATATTCTGGAACTTGGCGAAAAGGGCAAGGAAATATCAAGCCCATGGAGTTCCACCATACTCTTAGTGAGACTGACTTCTGAAGATGGCCTTGTTGGGTACGGGGAAGCACCAACAACACTTATGACCTTGCCTGTCAGGGAAAGCATGGAAGAAGTCAAGAGAGTCTTCCAGGACGCTGATTTCTTCAATGTGGAGAAGAATGTCAAGGAATTTTACAAGCATTCATTCTATCTTTCCCGCTCAATGGAGGCTACGTCAGCCCTGAGTGCGTTCGAAATAGCGAGCTGGGACCTTATAGGAAAATCTGCCGGCGAACCTGTTTATAAACTCCTTGGCGGCGAATTCAACCAGGATTTGCGTGCATATGCAAATGGCTGGTACTCTGATTGCGTGACTGCAGAAGATTTTGTCAGGAAAGCCAAGGCCGTTGTTTCGAAGGGTTTCACTGCAATGAAATTTGATCCGTTTGGCAACAATTACGACAAGCTTTCCAGGGAAGGCCTGAACAATGCGGTTGATATTGTTGGATCCCTCAGGGAGGAGTTCGGTGACAAGGTTGACCTCCTCATAGAATGCCACGGGAGGTTTTCCACAAAGGCAGCCATAGATGCGGGGACTGCCCTTGACCAGTTCGAGCCCCTTTTCATAGAGGAACCGCTGCACCCTGAGCTTGAAATTGCACTTCCTGAGGTCAAGCGGTATGTGAGGACACCCATTGCACTGGGAGAAAGGCTGCTCAACAAGGCTGACTTTGCTAGATACATCTCTCAGGGAATGGTGGACATCATCCAGCCGGACCTTACAAATTCCCTGGGAATTCTTGAGGCAAAGAAGATTGGCGCCATAGCGGAATCCATGGGAGTTCCAGTGGCTTTTCACAATGCCTTTGGCCCCATACAGACCGCAGCAACCCTGAATGTGGACAAGACCCTGCCAAATTTCCTCATACAGGAAAGCTTTGAAGCATTCTGGCCGGACTGGAAGCGAAATCTCGTGAAGTCTGGATACAAGCTGGAGAATGGCAGATTTACTCTCTCCGGCAAGCCTGGCATCGGTGTTGAGATAGACGAAAAGATTGTAAGCACCAATGCTGTTGAGGGCATGGAACCCTTTGATCCCAAGGAACCCCCATGGGTAGTATCTGGGACATTCAGGGCCCCCAGTGGAAAATAATATGACGGAATTCCCGCAGGAACCTTCAGAAGCAAAGCTGCAAGAACTGATGGAAGAGAAGAGGAAACTACAGGAGGAACTGGCTGAAACCCGTACCCTCCTTGAGAAAGTTGAGAATTCTATACGCGAGTTCACCCAGTCCACATCCCCAGACGGCCATCAGGAGGATGGCCCATTACAGGTCCATTCCGGATTCACCAGACTGGATGACCTCCTGCATGGAGGCTACCCCAGAGCATCCAACATCCTTCTCAGCGGACCCCCGTACAGTTCCAAATTCAATGTAGCAGACAGGTTCATAATATCCTCCCTGCAGGAATCATACCCGGTTATTGTTGTGTCAATGGACCAACCCATATCAGACATAAAGGCAGATCTTTCTGCCATGGGAATTTCCCCTGAGGAATATGAGGAGAGCGGCCAGCTGAAGTTTGTGGACGCTTATTCCAAGAGCATTCAGATGGAGAACACCGACAGGAATGCTGTTATCCTGGACAATGTTTCTGTCATCAGCAATTTCCTCAAGTCCATGGACCAGATCTGTACTACTGTCCTTGCAAAGATGGGAAGATACAGAATGGTCTTCTTTTCCCTCACTGCATGGATCACCCAGTCATCGGAGGACAAGATGTTTACAAAAGCCTTGCAGCATTTCTCCCAGAGAAGGAAGATGGAAGGATCTACCACCCTCTACCTCATTGAGGATGGAATATTCCAGAGGAACCTCTACGAAAACATGAATTACTTCATGGACGGCTCTATAGAGTTCCGGACAGAATCATCTGTGGAATACCTCCGTATAAGGGGGATGAAGAATGTCCAGTCAAGGGACTGGATAGAAGTGGTAAGAAATAGCAATGGCATAACACTGGGATCATTCGAGTTGAAAAGAATCAGGTAATATTTTCAGTATACCAGCACCGCAATTAGCATTATGACCAGGAACGCTGCAATCATGTATACCATGTACCACCCGATTGAACTGTTCATCACCCTGAGCGTGATGAATTTGCTCACAGCCCTGTAGCCCTTCCCGATGTCTGTCATTATGAGCCAGAACACATCAATGACCGTGACTGCGTTTCCGAAGGCACCGGTTTTGGTCCTCAGCACTCTCCGCAGCATAAGGCGGATATTGTTTGAATAGGCGTACGAAGTGTATGGGTCAACTTCAGCAGAGCCACCGTTCCACACCGGGACATCCCTTAGCCTTGGTTTCCTGAACAGGGCGTATGCTGCCAGGGAAAACGCAGTTATTAGCAGGACCACATAGTCAGGTGAAATGAGCCCGAAGTCTGCTTTCCCGAATCTTGAAGTAATGGTGAAGCCGTTGAAAACAAGCACCCCGGGAACTCCTGAAATGAAGGTTCCCGATACAATGAAAATGGATATGGCAAAGAGGAAAATGAGCACCAGGCCAATGCCGGATATTATTGCCTGATTGGGGGAATGCTTTCTTTCCAGCTTTCTGTGGAACAGATTCCCGAAAGCCAGGATCTTCATCATGGAGCCGGTTGCCATGCCTTCTCCCAGCGCTATTACAGAGCCCACCACAATGGCGCTCATTCCCGGTGCCCCGCCTGCATAGGCCTCCATAAAGAAGGCCTCCAGAAGCATCCACGTTGCAAGGCCGCCTATTGTGGGAAACAATCCGGACAGTGACATTGTTGTGAGCATTGTGCCCACACGCTGCCCGTAAGATGTCGGGTGGCCGCTTTCCCCGAAGTATTCCCCGGGGGAGTTGCCAATGGAAAAGAACAGCCCGGTCTTGGAAATTGAATGTGAGAGTGCGAATATGATGATGGTTGCGAAGATGAACTGCCTCAGTACAACTTCGGAAGCGATGAGGTAAAGCCCCATTGCGGAAAGGATTGCTGCGTTGTTCTCAATGGTGCTGAAACCAGCCAGCATTTTCATGTTTTCAGAAATATATGCATATATTGAGGCAAAGAGGATGGAAATGGAACCAATTGCAAGGAAAATGTAACCTATCCAGATTACATCCGGGCTTACCAGAATCATTTTCATTATGGCAAACACCCCCATGAGCGTCATTGTTGCGCTCAATGCCGCAGAAGCATTTGCCGGGGCATTCCCATGGGCAATCGGAAGCCACTCGCTTATCATGAAAGGAGTCATGCCCATTTTTATGAGCGCCCCCATGGAAATAAGCAGAAGGGGGCCATAGGACGGAATCTGGGTGAAAGTGAGTGTTCCAGTTATGAAGAAAGCGTAGACCGCACCTGATATGATCAGAATTGTGCTGAACTCACTGAACATCATGAAGGTGAAGGCGGGAGCACTATCCCTTTTGTTCATCCCCACAATAACGTATGCAGGCACAGACATTGTTTCCCATCCGGTGATGAGAAGCAGGTAGTTCGTGGACTGGAGGATGATAACCATCCCCATTATCATCAGGGCCATGGATGATGCAAGCCACTTTCCATAGTGCCTGTCATATGACAGTGAATACAGTGATACCAGAATCCATACCAGGCAGGCTATGAGTATAAAATAAGACATCTGGTCTGCTGGATTGAACCCCGACAGCATATAGTAGGCAGAACCCACAAGGATGCCGAGATAAGCGGCCTTCTTCTGGAAAAGTCCCATTATGGCCGAAATGCCAAGGATTGCAATTGCTATGTATGATAACATTCAATCACCCCTGGCCCTTGCCAGTGCTTCCAGAATCGTGTATGGAGATGGTGGGCATCCTGCAATTTCCACATGGTAATCTTCACGCACCATGGGCGAATCACCCAGGATTCCTCCAGAAATGGCGCATGCGCCAAGAGCTATGATGAGCTTCGGTTCCGGCATTGCTTCGTATGCATTTTTCAGGGCTTCCCTCATTCCCTCTGCCAGTATCCCCATTATTACTATGGCATCGGCATGCCTGGGGGAATTTGTTGCGAAGATGTTCAGCCGGTTTGCATCAAACTGCGGATCAAAGATTGTTCCCAGTTCAACGTTGCACGCCCCGCATGTGCCACTGTCGAGCTTGTATATGTAAAATGACTTCTTCAGTGCAGGTTCAGTTTTTTTCACGCTGAATATATCCTGCCTGCCCGTGGGTTGGTATTCCGGTTCGCAGAGCCTGCAGAAAATGCACTTTCCCTGATCCCACTTTCCATTTTTTATGGCTTCTGTGGGGCAGTATGGCTCACCGCTTCCTTCTAGGCCGGAAGGCCTGGCAGGTGGGTCATCAGGCTGGGCAAACGGGAATTTTTCCGTCTTCCTTCCTTTCCTGATTCCTTCTCCAAACCAGAAATTGCTCACTGGAAAACCACCCCAACCTCGGATATCCAGATGCCAAAGCTTTCCCAGTTGAAGTGGAAATCCGTGAAGATATTGCCTTTCATGGATTCCTGGAATGCCCTGATGTTAAGGGTGCCTGGGGAAACATGCCATATGTCTTCAATGAGCCCGTTGTTCAATCCTGCATAATAAAAAATGTCCCCCTGCGGGCTCTCCAGCCTTGCACATCCCTGGCCATCCCCTTCTTGCAGGGAGGGTTTCCCTGTTTCTTTGATGTTGCCAAGTGAGGCAATTATGTCTATTGAATTGAGTATCTCCTCTCCCCTGACATTGAATCTCCCGAAACAGTCTTTCTCTTCCCTGATTACAGGATAGAATGGGGTATCACCGTAGGGAAGCGTTGCTGAATCAATCCTTGAATCGTACCTCAGGCCAGATGCCCTTGCGGCAGGCCCGGTGAGGAAGTTATCCCTGGTAAGTCCATTGTTCTGCAGCCTGTTCAGGAATATTTTGGATTCAAGTAATCCTGCGTAGATCCTTTGGAATTCTTTGCCTGCCTCCCTGAGCTTCTCATTTATTCCTGAACCTGATACGGAACAGTATCCCGGGGCATTGGCACCAAAGAAGAAGCGGTGACCTGCAGCACGTGAAATGATCCGTGAAATCTTTTCCCTGAGGTAACCCAGCTGATTCACGGGAACGCCAAATCCAGCCGGTTCACAAAGCCTCTTTATCACCTCAAGGTGGCTTCTTATGCGTTCAAGCTCAAGCTGAAGTATCCTGGCTTTCTGCACTTCCTCGGAGACTTCCATGCCCAGGGCGTCCTCAACAGACATCAGGAATGCAAGAGAATTGCTTGCAGCATGGAATCCGTTTATTCTTTCCACAGTGAGAAGTGCATCACGGATGCTTTTCCCCCTGAGGTTCAGTTTCCTGGACTTGAAACTGAAGTCAACCGCAACTGAATTGATCAGTTCTCCCGGAGTGGTAAGGGTAATTCCCACAGATTCCATCAGGCCGCCGGTCGATGGGCCGTACTGGAAATTAAACTCACCGGGTGCCATCTTATGCACAGGTAAGTCTCCATACTCATGGGGAGGCATTTCGGAGATGCTTTCCGAATAAACATGATACTGGCCTCCCGGGCCAATGTATCTTCCCGAGGGATTCCCAAACTTATAGCGCAACAATTGACATCACCACGTAAATGACCCCTATGAGAAGGGGAATTGCAGATGAAAGGAGCGCCAGGCCTGACATGACTGAGTCCTCTTCGACTTTCTTTTCACCTTCACCGTGAAACACCATCCTGGTCACGTTGTAGTTGACTGATATGAATGCAGCCATGACGAAGAAAAGCAGCAAAATCAGCTGGGCATAATAATGGATTGAAAACAGGGAATAGAAGATCAGGAATTCACCAAAGAATGTCCCAAATGGGGGTGTTCCTGTGACAGCGAACGACGACATGAGCAATGCGCTGGATGTGACCGGCATGGATTTCCAGAGGCCTTGAATTTCCCCTATCTTCTTGGCGCCTGTATACCTGAGGATACTGCCTGATGAATAGAAGGCCCCGGCCTTTCCGAAACTGTGAGACAGCAGGAGCAGCAGAGCTCCAAAGAGCCCGTATTCTCCCCCAATGGCCAGGCCTATGAGTGCAAGGTTCATGTTTTCCATGGTTGAGTAGGCAAACATCCGCTTGTACCTGGTCTGGTATCCAAGGAACAGAGAAGCTGCTATCACGGAAACCACAGCTGCCCAGACAAAGAGATTTCTCATCGGGTCGATTTCATAAATCCTGTAAAGCACATACAATGCAGTTGGCAGGAGTACCCCTGAAAACATGGCACTTATGGGTGAAGGGGCTTCACTATGAGCGTCTGGAAGCCATGTGTGCACAGGGAATACTCCCACTTTTGTCCCAAAGCCTATGAGGGCTATGGCAACTGCTACATTCAGCGTGAGCGAAGGGACGACTTTCATGGCAAGTACCGAGGAAAGTTCCAGCGTCCCGGTGGAGTAGTAAATGAGGATTATGGAGAAGAATGCGAATGTGACTCCCGCCGAGACTATGACAATGTATCTCCATGTTGCCTCAGCGGAAGTTTCAGTCTTTTCAGTCATCAGCAACAGTGCTGAGGATATTGTGGTTGCTTCGATGCCCACCCACATCAGGCCAATATTGTTTATCTCGAGGGAGAAGAGCATTGATGTTGTGAAAAGGGCCAGGAGGAGGTTGAAGAGGTTCTCCCCGATCCAGATTTCCTGTTTCCTGAAATAGCTCTTTGAGTAAACCTGGGAGAGGAGATGGATTGATGTAACCATGAGGATGAAAACCCAGGTCGTGAAATCAACATAGAATGTCCCTGATAAGGGTATGAACTCATAGAGGAACAGTGCAATTGCAACATTGGAAAGGGATATTGCATTGTCAAGCCTTGGGACCCTGGACAGGGAACCCAGGTATGAGAGCAATGGCAGCAACATGGTGAGAAACACAAGAATGAAGGCCGTGCTCATCCTCTCAACTCCTCTACCCTTTCATGAGTGAATTTTTCCACAACAACAACTGATGATATGACAACCAGGGCCAGCACATCCAGAAATACACTGGCCTCAATGAGAAGAGGGATGGGAAGGAGGAATACCGCAAAGAGCACTATGGCATTCTCCTCCTCGATGTACCCCATTATCTGGGCGTAGGTAGTCCTTCTGGATGCTATGAGGAAAAGCCCCTGGAAGAAAAGTGCAAGTGGGAACACCAGGATCCCGCGGTTTCCAGTGATGGATTCAGTCCTTATGCCTGAAAAAACCACTGAGTAAACAATTAGCACTGCAGTCAGGACAAACACCAGGCTTATGATGAACAGATAAGCAACGCTGACCTGCCTTTCATGGAGGTGGGACTGATCCTTCCTGATCCCCCTTTCCAGGAAGTACGTAATCAGGAATCCCCTCAGAACGACAATGAGAACTGCGAGGATTATGAAATCGTAATCGCCTGTGATGAATCCCATTATAAGCGATATGGCTGCCAGCAGGATTGACTGGACCAGCTGGCCTCTTATCATGGGCCTGATAAATTCCTGCCCCTGCATGTAAAATGCCGTGATGAGAATGAGGCTGGATAGCGGTAAAAGAAGCACTTCCCCGAAAGCACTCACGCAATCACCTCCGTGAAAATCAGGAAGAGGATGGAGAATGTGAAGGCAGTGGCAAGGTAATCAAGGACCCTGAAGAGCCTCAGCTTTGCGAGTGTCGTTTCTATGATAAGGACTATCCCGATGAGCAGGAGCCATTTTGCAAACATCATCGGAACATCAAGCAGGAACCATGGGGAGCCGGCATTCAGACCCCATGGAACAAGGAAAACATTGAGGAGGACAGACCCAAGAAGATATTGCTTTATGTAGCTGTTCCATTTGTTTATGGCAAGAAGCTTTCCGCTGTATTCGTAGTTAACTGCTTCATCTATCATCCCAAGTTCCTGGAGGCCAGCGCTTTCAAGGGGGATCCTGCCGGTTTCATAGAGAAATAGCATGAAAAAGGCAAGCGTGGAGAAAATGTGGACAATGGAGATATTCTGCAGTGGGTTGGAAGCCAGGAACAGGTTTGTGGTGTAAGGGTTGTTTGTTCCTGTAATAAGGGATACCGCGAAAAACACTGTGATCAGCGTGCCCTCCGAAAGGAAGTTGAATGACAGCATTCTCGATACCCCAAGCGCGGAGAAGTTGCTGTTGCTCCCCATGGCCGCAGCAACCTTGACAAAGGCAGCCAGCGAAAACAATATGGCGCCTCCAAGGAAATCTGCAGAAGCGGTGAAATATATGGGGACAGGTATGAGAACAGGAATAATCAGGGAAATCAGTGAATAGATCCCAAACCCAACATACGGTGCGTAGATGAAAATAATTCCGGAACCAGCCGGTTTCAGGGTTTCTTTCTTGAAGAGTTTGGCAAGATCATAATATGGCTGGAAAATGCTCGGTCCCTTCCTGGACTCAACCATGCTCTTTGCCCTGTGGAATATGCCAGCAAACAGGGGAGATAAGCCTACCACAAAGAAATATTGCAGGAGCGTTTCAGTAAACGTTACATAGTCTATTCTAACCACCAGACGTTGTTGCAGGCGTCATTAGCCAGTCTCGACCTGGCGGTTGTTATGAGCGCGGAAACGCCATTCCGCCCATGTTAACCTAAAATCACTACGTTATATTTATTGCTTTCATTCACCTGATAATGTCAATTTTTAGTTGAAGCTTGCCGCAACATCGGTTTCAACGCTTCATGACTCCATTCGTCTCCTGCCGCTCAGTTACCTGTACCTATAAGTTGTGCACATATGGGCACAGAAATCATAACCTTCATATGACATAGTATTCTGGCACATTATTGAGAGTAATCAAGTCCGTCACCCAATCCTATGCGCCTTCCCGGAGGATCATGGATTTCATGGACATATTCACCTCAATCATGAACCATACTATTGATATCGCTCTGAAGAAGAACCTCACATCTGAGGGGGCGATATCCAGTGAAATATATCCTCTCGTGAAGGATCTTCCCATCCCATCATACTATATTCCTCCCGCCATCACCAAGGCAACAGCCATGGTGAAGAACTACCGCAAGTCCGTGAGAAGGGAGGAGATGAAGGCAAAGCGGAAGAAGAATGGTGGTTCGAAGCCCAAACGCAAGCCTAGGAACATCAAGATTCCTCACGTGGACAGGCGGATGCTTGCCTCACATTATGGATTCCGCATAAAAGGTGATAACATGATCATACCTGTCTCCACGGAGAAACACGGCAGGGAACATGAAACCATAACGCTAAACCGCCATGTTTCCTCATTGATCAACAGGAATGGAATCCATGCCAGGTCCTTCACCCTTACCCCTGATGTGCTTTCAATATCCATTGAGAGGTTTCCTGAGACGATTGAGTGCGACTCGACCGCCGGCATTGACCGCAACCTCCGCAATGTCACCGTAGGAAACGAACTCCACCAGGAATCCTATGATCTCTCGGAAATTGTCAGGATCAAGAGAAGATACCGCAACAGGTCATCCAGGCCCATGAGAAACGATCGCAGGATCCAGCAAAAGATAAGGGAGAAATACGGGAGGAGGGAGAGGAACAGGACCAATGCCATCCTCCATGAAAAATCGAAGAAGATCGTGAATGCATGCATCTCAGAAAGGGAAGCGCCTGTGCTTGAAGACATTAGACACATAAACAGGATGACATACAGGGGAGACAGAACAGGCCCTGAACGTAGACATCTCATGCACAGTTCATTCCCTTACGGAAGGCTGGCCTCTATGATCAAATACAAGGCCGAATGGGAAGGCCTTCCCGTGATCCAGTTGACACGCCAGGAAACATACGGTACAAGCAGCAGATGCCTGGAATGTGGGTCATATACCCGAAAGAGCGGACGCATGTTACACTGTGAATCCTGCGCTATATGGATCGACAGGGACATCAATGCATGCATATCTCAGGCAAAACGGGGCCTTACAAGGCTTGTGCGATCCCTCCTAATGGAGAAAGGCCCACCAGTTGAAGCTGTGAACCAGTTCAAAGATGGGGAGCAGATGGCGGGAAGTCCGATCCTGTCAACGGGATCTTGACAGAGTCTTATATAGGGGGCTTGTGTTCAATTCCATTTCAAAAAAATGCTGAATACCGTCTAGATAACTATCTGTTCCCAAGGCGTAAACCTGATGATATCTTGTTCGAGATGAAACGCCATAGAAGGGAGAATAACCCAAAATGATGCAGGAAACCTCTGGTGCTTCTGTAAATCAGTCTGGCTTGCACAGTGTAGTACAGAAGCTTGAAATATTTGTAATACATTGAGTATTATGAAAAAGTATACCACAATATCTGCGAAAATCTCGGAAGAAGAGAGAGAGAAAATAAAGAAACTCGGACTAAATCCAACCGTAATTATTAGGAAGGCTGTGCAGGAAGAAATAAGGAGAGCCAAAAATAAGGATTTGATTGAGAAAATGAAAAAAGTTGCGCCCATAATATCGAAATTAAAGCTAGATGAAATAGTATCAGACATTCGAGAAGACAGGGAAAGATGAAATTACTGGACGCTTCCGCAATATTTAATCTCTTTCAGGGCGGTAAGTTCAGCGTAATCGTAGCCGGAGCAACGATCCCTCTTGCTAGGTATGAAATAGGCAACATTCTGTGGAAGAATCACAAAATTAGAAATAGGATTTCAAAAGAAGAAGCAAAGGAATCCGGGATTGTTATGTTTGAGTTGCTTGATTCCATGGAACTTATCGTACCCTCCTCAGATTCCACTATGAGTTTATCCTTAGAAGAAGGTCTGACATTCTATGATTCATCCTATCTTGTTGCAGCTTTTGAAACTGGTTACGAGCTTGTCACAGATGATATAAAATTACATAAGATAGCGAATCTGAAAGCATCGGTACGAAAAAGTTCAGACCTAAAATAATCTGGCTGAGATGCTTCTCTCCATACAGTTAGTTACTTTCACCAACAAATAATGGACCTGTCTGGATTTGATTAAAGGCTCAAACAAATACTTAACTGCAAAATTCCGGGAATTCACACTTACGTAATACCCTCTTATAGGATTGATGTCAGAGATAATCCGATCCAGCTCGCTTAACACCAAGCTTCTCATAGATATGATCTGAGCTGATTATTTCATCCTCACATAATGATGCGTGAAATGAGTCAAACACCCCCGTGTTTTCGTGATCGATAAGGTGTGCAGCAGCCAACGCGTTCTGCTTGCTAGCACCTATCAGGTCAGCAATGGATAGGACACTGGCAATCATGGCTTCCACGGGAATCCCTCTCCTGACACTTACCAGCGCAAGTTCCACTAGGGTCAGAATAGAAGTGCAGATCTCTCCCTTATAGTTTTCCAGTGCTTTGATAGCCCAGGAGTTGAGCCTGTCATCCGAATTCGAAATGGCGATGAAGAAATCTGTATCTGCGTACGGCATTTATCGTGTATCCTTATGTCTTCTGTTGGCCCTTTCCTCAACTTCCCTGTTCGCCTCGTCCTCAGCCAACATCCTGATATCTCTTGCTGCCAACTTGTCGAGTCCGAGTTCTTTACCCCACTTTTGTAACTCAGCTACAGGATCTTTGGGTTTAGGAATTAGAAGGATTTCTCCAGATAATTTTATAACAAAAAATCTGTCGCCATACTTTTTTCTTGCCTCTTGACCTATGTTAATTCGTCCCCTTTCATCCACTCTTGCTTCCTCAATCATTGTCGTATTATAATGCAAAACAATCTAATTAAAATTGTGGGAGTTTCTGTAAATTTATGGGAATATTCTCCAAGTATCCCACCACTATACATAATCAAATGTGAACGTGTGGAGTTGCACCAGGTCAAGAGTTTCCATCGCCCATCCCATTCATGCCCTCTGCAGGAGAGAATAATGTGCCCGAAGCGAGCCGGAAGTCTTGCGTTCGTGGGTACAGGAATGGCATTACGGAATGGCCTGTCATCAGAATGGAAAGTCGTCCAGTCCTCCGCGGGATGCAAGATCGCGCACCTCTACGAGATAATTGTGGTGGTTTTTCCGAGCTTCTGAACTCCACTGCATCTGCAACCCTTGCAGAAAACTCTGGAGCGTGTGTTTTTCAACGATGAAGTAGTTTTCGAGTGCATCATTATCGCACCTTAACCCAAAGAAACTGACGCCACAATAGCCTCTTACCAGGTTACGATAAAAGTCAGAAAAGTATCTCGATTTTACCGTCATTTCCACGATGTAATTGCTAGGGTCCACAACCTCATAAGCGTTATTCCCCTTAACATTCAAGGAATCAAGTCTCCAAATCAGTTCATCAGTTCCGCCATCTACGTACTGTTTGGGCACCAGGATTCCTTTATTCTGAAATACACCTCCCACATCGGACCTTTTCTCATCGTCACGGAATACCCATTTGGTCTTTACCAGGACCAGATCACCAAGGCTGTTCCCGGCAGCAGAATACATGTTGAGCAGATATGGCACATTCTCCCGGGATGGACCGAAATAGGCCAATCTCCTCTTGAACGGGAGTTCCTCACTAATGTAATCCATCAGCACTTCGCTGACCTCCCTTCTCCGATTTTTCGAAAACTCAATGCTGATGAACACGTTTCCTTCTTTTTGGAACGTTACCGGCGAGATTCTACAACCAACCATCTTATTGACAGTAGTGTATAATTTTCCCTGAAATTCCGGAATAGCCATCTTAATTATGTTAGTTGGCACATCAAGCTCGAGTTCCATCCCGATCCTCTCAGAATGTTCATAGAGGTGTTGCCTTTCTTCCGAATTAAGTTCATTTCTGAGGCGTCTGTAAAAGAACCACTTCTCTCCTTCATTGCCCAAGAGATGAAAATGATCCTTTTCACCTACGTGTATTTCTCCAGCACTCAGAAACTTGGGATTGACCTCCTGAAGCTCCAATACCGCGCACCAATCAAGAACAGTCATTTCTGTTCACTCGTCTGCCGTGAATAAGACATTCTCAACCTAAACAAGATCCATCACTCCCGGGTTAAACGCCTCAAAATAAAGCAAAGTCACTGAGCGGGACCCATGATCATCCATTATTCCTGAGAGAATCTCTAAAAAATCCATTGCCTGGCTAGCCGGAAGAAAAACCGACATTTCCAGCCTGTCCCTGATAACCCTTGCAAAGTGGGCAGCGCGGTAGATGACACGGTCGTTGCTCATACTCCTGATCTTCTGAATAATGGGGTTGTTCCCCCACGTCTCGTAGATATTCTCTTCCCGATCTATTGTTATGATGTCTCCCTGTTCTGAAAGTGGGGCGGATGAGTGGATCAACGCCCTGTAGTTTGTTCCGGGCTTTTTTTCCAGTTCCCCAATGTTGTCTCCGGCTGACAGGTATTTTTCTAGCGGATCTTCAAGGAACGCCTTTATGGAATATTTCACGAAACAAAGGGGTATCTTTGAGTGCAGAGTGTTGAGGAAAGTTGAAGTCCCACTCGGACACACGAACGACTCAATTGTGATCTTCTCGGCGCCCCTGGTGCTTTTCATCAGGACATTTGAGATGTGGTTTGCCACAGACTGATGGAATTTTAAAACAACGAAAAGTTGTTCACTCTCTAGGTATAGATTCTGCATCACCGCAGAGGGAACTTCAACGAGCTCATCCAAAATGGAGAACAGAGAAGAAAATGAGTTCGGAATTTTTACGTACCATGAATTACCTCTTTCCTCTGCGTTGTAGGCTTGAAGGAAAGAGTTTCGAAATTTACTCGAAGCAGAGATCTTGTCGATAAGGGCGGTCAATGTTATGGCTCCCTGGTCCCGACGCATGATTATGGGGGCGAAAACGTTGTATTTATTGAGGTATTGAAAAAATGGAGAACTATCAGTTAATGAAAGAACGCATCCAAAGTCGGAACCACGGTTTATTTCCTGCAGACGCATAAAGAGATTTTTAATTGCCTCCCAAAAATAAACAAAGAACAGAGATAAATATGTTGCCATTGTTCATACCGGAAAAGTTTCCGGAAATCCTCCTCAGTAAACTGGTGGACTGGCCGGGATTCACTTTTTGTTTTAAGCGAATACTATATTTTCCATAAGAACAGCGATAACATGATCAGTAAAAATCTATGTTTTGAGGTACTTCTGTAAAGGCGTTGTCTTTCATTTCAACAATTCCAGGTATTTTGGAGGTTCTAATATTCTGCCAACGTCTAAACCATTTATAGCAGCATACTTAAGGACGTCTTGAGTATTCCATGTGACAATGTAGTCAATGCTGACAGATTTGGCTATGGAAATCATGTACCAATCGTTTCCCACATCTTTTATTGCTGTTGGATCTATTGTGAGGTTCTCGGTTTTTACGAAATTCAGTTGCATAACGTAAGGATCGAGTCTGGAGTTCAAATACTCCGTTCTAACATTATCTAAGGCACGAAATACATCGCCTTCTTTCTTTCCACTCAGGGAAATCTTCTCAATCAGATCTGGGTCCAAATCAAGAAGTCTTTTCAACTCACCGTAGAGTATATCGCAAGTAAATGCCTTATCTGAGCCATTTACCACTCTCTTGCACACCCTAGCATTTGAGGAATGGGAAGACCCTGATATCAGATAGGCTAATACAACATTGGTGTCGATTATGAGTTGCATTTATTGTCTCAATGCCTTCTTAGCCAAGTTGACAGCGGAAACCACATTTTCCTCAGTTATTTCATTTTCCTGCAGAAAATCAGTAAAGTACTTGTCGACCACCTCATTCTTGAGGGCCGATCTCTTAGTGAATCTTGGGTACCTTGAATACACTGTATCAAGCAATTCTGTTAAACTCATATAATTGAATGTAGCCTTGACGTCAAATATTTGCTGTTTTTCAAATTCAGTTAAGTCATTCCAAACTGAAGCGGCAATTTTAAATCCTTCACTGGTAAGTCTCAGTTCATCAAATGAAATTACCCCTCTTGATTGGAAATCGGTAAGGTCTCCGGAAAGTTCCTTTGAAAATGGGCCATACCAAAGAGGTTCGAAGTGATAGGTATTTTTCGTATCTGCGAATGGAGTTCTTCTGCAGAGGAGGAAAATCTCTTTCTGTAAATGTGTAACTGAAGGGACCGGTTCATTGTTTTTCTTTGACTTTCCCCACGCGTAGACGAAAGAAAGCAACAGATCACTTCTAGAAACCATACAAAGAGAATATTTCATCGCTATATACATTTCTTATGCAATCTGATAAGTTTTGACAAGTAGAGCTGACTTTGGTTCTAATGCTCTGATGAACTAGTGGATCGGTCGGGATTTGATTAATGTTCTAAGCGAATACTTAATTTCTGTATCCGGGGATGGGATCTGCTCATAAGGAACTAAACACTTAAATCCTATTGGTAACTATGGTTATCTATGGTGACAACCATACAGATAGATGAAAAGCTGAAGGCTAGACTAGATCAACTGAAGATTCACCATCGGGAGTCCTACAATGAGTTGATCTCAAGATTGATAAACTCTTCATCACCCAAACTGGTTAGCAGAGATACACTAATAGAAACGCTGGAGGTATTGTCAGACTCAGAATTTATCAAGGGTATAGAAAGGGGCATCAAAGATATTGAGGAGGGAAGGATAAAACCGCTCAGTCAGGTGAGGAAGGAGCTGGAAGGAGCTTGATCTATGAGGTCTACCTTGCTGCTGAAGCAGAGAA
>JAMDCA010000008.1 GCA_023489435.1 Thermoplasmatota archaeon | reverse complement strand
CACCTTTTGTTCCTGTATATTTCAACAACACCACCGGGAACACCTGGTCCCTTGTCATACAGGTGAACTGGACATGGATAAACTCAGAATATGGCACAGATGTCCCTGTTGCAAACCTGACAATGCTGCAACCTGCAGCAACTGCTTCTTACCTGGTCAACGCCACGCTCGTAAATACCAGACATTGAAGAATGAAACAATATGAATCGTCATGGTGATCCGGAACCTGGCATGCATGGATTTTTCCACACTCCGTTGCCTTATATCCTTGAATACCGGAAACTACCTCGTGAAGAGATCTTTGTATTTGCCGTAAAACATTACCATTGCCGCGGTTGTTATGAGCGCGATTCCACCCAGAAGGGCAAAGCTGTCCTGGAATCCCAGGTGAAGGCTCAGGAATCCGAACGAAACAGGAATTATCATAAAAAGCACGTTGTTGTAGGCCATGAAATATGAATTCGCCACGCTTCTCTCCTCGGGTTTTGTGCCCCTTGCAATTAGCATGGAGGATATGGGGAATATTGATCCATGTGGAATCCCAAGGATCGCCATGAGGAACACAAACACGTAGAATGACGGAATGAAAGACAGGACGAAGAGAGAGGTTATGGTGATGGCGGCGGAAAAAATGAGCGGACTGAAAAGTGCCTTGAACGGCCTGATGGCCATGGCGAGCCTTGTCGTCATTGAAGAGGCAAAGAACAAGATGAACACAGAATAAGCAGTGCTGCTTGAAACGTTGAAACGCTCCACTGCAAAAATGACCAGGAAAGAAGTGATGGCAGCAAAGGGAACATTGTAGATTGTGATTGAAATGAGCGATGTGATGAGCCCCCTGTTTCTCAGAGCGGCTTTTCCCCCCGTTATCTCCCTCTGCACCTTCGGGAATTTTACCAGTGGGGACACACCCAGCCCAATTATGGAGAGCCCGAGGAATGGGATGAAAATCTGCTTGTACGTCAGGAAAGTCAGGAGCCATGTCTCCAGCGATGGCCCAATAACCAGGCTGGCACTGAGGCTGACAGAATATATTGCAAGCAGCCTCATCTGCATCATGTGGTCCCTGTGGAGCGATGCTGAAGTGATTATATTGGGAAACAGGAACCCGGTGGCAACCCCTGATGCCACTGAAACGGGCCAGAGCGAGACAGGAGTGGAGAAATAGTAAAGCAGCATGGTCACAGGTATTGTAGCGCTGGAGGCAATGAATGCCTTCCTTCTCGTGGGTGCCCTGAGCATGGGGTTCACAAAGGTGGTGACAATGAAAGTGGAGCCGTAGATGACCGCGGAGATGAACCCGACTTCAACGTTTCCAAAGCTGAAATTGTATTTTGCAAGAAATGGCAGGGTCGTAACAACCATATTGTTGACCGAGCGGGCGGAAATTGACGCTATAATCAGGATAATAGCCGAATAGAACAGTGTAAGCCTCTGGTTACGCCGCTGATTCTTTTCTTGTTCCTCTGTGTCCGATTCCATTTCCTCCCTGTGCAACCTTTACTGATCCTTGAACAGTCGAATACCCTTATTGCGACTTAGTTCAAAAACGTTTTTTGCCCGCTGCTTCCGTGGGTATAAAGGCGCTTATGTGTGGCCGGCTGCCTGGGCTAATCTGGCTGGCATGAACTCCTCATAAATGGAAAGCAGCTGTTTGCAGTGCTCTTCCTTGCTGAATTTTCCTGTGGCAAAACTTCTGGATGCCTCATTGAGCTCTGACATTTTCCTGTGGTCATCTCTAAGTTCCAGCAGCGTATCCCTGACGCTTTCCGGATTCCCGAAATCCACTGGTATGAGGCCTGACGCACCGCCGTTCACATAATGAGTCAGGGGGAAATTGATGGGGACAACTGATGGAAGGCCTGAGGAAAGGGCTTCAAGCACCGATATTCCGAAAGTATCGGTTTCAGAAGGGTACATGAAAATGTTTGCATCTGAGAGAAGCTGCAGCTTCTTTTGCTCATCAACATATCCTGTGAACTGGAGGTTTTCCGTGAGATTGCGCTTTTTTGCATCTTTCTGGAGGTTCTCTGCATCCGGGCCTGTGCCAGCTATTACGAACCTGAACCTTTTGTCCCCCTGGAACTGCTCCGCAATTTCCAGCATCCTGAAAACGCCTTTGTCCCTGGTTATCCTGCCCAGATACTGTACGATGAAGGGGTCCATGGTCCTCTTGCAGGTGTTGAACTTCCAGGTATCCACAAAGAGAGGCAGTTCCCTGGATTTTTTTATGCCACTTTCCTGGAGGTACTCAAGGGTCTTTGAACTCGGGGCAAGAACGAGGTCACACTTTCTGTAAAGATAGGAGTTGTATCTCCACGAGATGCGGAACAGGGTCTCCTTCATGGGCATCTTCAGGGACTCCTTCATGTTCATGAAGTCCGTGTGGAAAGTTGCAAAAACCGGGATTTTCTTTGCCCTGGCAAGCCTGTATCCTATTGAGCCCATGAAAGGGTCATGAATGTGTATAACATCAAAATCCACCTTTGAGGCCATCTTGTAAAGGTACATCGGAAAAGGGTTTACGGGCATGTTGTACTGAGGATATGCTGGAAATGGAACAGTAACGGGAATGTGCACATTCTTCTCATTCCTGTCCCCGTTGAAAGAAAAAACGTGAACTTCGTGGCCCAGGTCTTCAAGCTCGTGCTTTACGTCACGCAGGTAATGCGAAACTCCGTCGGGAGTCGGGTAATATGTAGTTGTAAAGAATCCGATCTTCATTTATTGGGCACGTTGTTAGTCCTATACAGTACTTAAATTGAATTATTTCCTGTTCTCACATTTCTCCAGTGTCATTCTTACGCCATTGGCGCTAAGGGAATTCACTTGTAAAATTCGTATTTCAGGGTATAGTCTCTCCAGCTCTCGGGAGGGATGTGGTATTTTGAGCATATTTCTGGTACGTCAACGCCATTTTTAAGAAGTTTTCTGATTTCCTTAACAGTTCTCTTGTCGAGTTCCATCATTCTGGCACCTCTGCCTCTGATTTAAGATACACATGCATCGCCTTAAATTTTGCTTTCAGTCAACGCTTCATTGACTGTAACCTGAATGGTGAAAAACCTATAGGCAGTAAAACTCCAAAATCGATAAATATCACAGGCTGTTGGTATTCTGAGGATAAATGAGGCTCATGGAGAAGGAATTCAGCATAAAGACTCACGATGGAACTGACCTGAAAGTTTTCACTGCAAAACCCGACGACGGGAAGGAGCATCCGGCAGTGCTTGTCATAATGGAAATATGGGGCCTCACGCCATTCATAAGGGATGTTTGCAGAAAGCTTGCTGATAATGGTTATGAAGCACTTGCCCCCCACCTATATTCAAGGAAGGAGCAGATTGACCTGTTCACGGAAGAGAATATCATGGATGCCATGAGGCCATTCTGGTCCCTGCCTCCTGAAAAGAGAGGGAACCAGGCTGCCGTGCAGGAAATACTTGCCAATGGTTCCGAAACGTCCCGGAAGATTGTGAATGAAGTCATGTTCAACAGGGCACAGACTGAAAAGAACATGGTCATGGACCTGGAGTCCGCATATGAATACCTGTTCAAGGGGAAACCGCAGAAACACAGGGGAGTTGTGGGATTCTGCCTTGGCGGCGGGCTTGCATTCCAGCTCTCTACCCAGAAGCCATTCGGGGCTTCGGTGATCTTCTATGGTGCCAACCCAAGGAAGATAGAGGATCTTGCAAACATAAAGGGCCCAGTCCTGGGACTGTATGCAGGGGAGGATGGAAACATCAACAATGGGTTGCCCCAGCTTCTTGAGAATGTCGTGAAGTACAAACTGAGCTTTGAGATGAGGATCTATCCCGGCACATTCCACGCGTACTTCAACCACACGGGAATGAGCTACAACAAAGAAGCCTCAGAAGAATCCTGGGAGAGGATGCTTCGCTTCTATTCCCAGCATCTTGGTGAGTGAAATGGCTGAAAACGTGGACAATGAGGGCCTTGTTGACGGATGTTTCCTGGTCTGGGTCCAGGTCACGGAGCATTACAGCAATGAAGGAAAGATCACTGACAAGACCAGAAATTTCAGGGTGAACGATCAGAAGTAGTCAAGCAGGGCCATTTCTTATTCAATCCGGGGAAGATGAGGGATATCTCCCCAGGAACTTATACGCAAGGCATTTTTTCTCCAGTTCCCCCAGCGCTTTTTCATCTTCTGGCGTTCCTGTGGAGTCAAGGAAGAAGATGTACCTCCATGGGGCAAATTTCACAGGCCTGGACTCTATCTTAGTAAGGTTGATGCCGTACCTGAAGTAAATTTCAAGAACCTCCTTCAGGGAACCGGGCCGGTGGTCCACGGAAACCACAACTGAGACCTTTGCCTTTTCATCTGGATCATTGACCTTCTGTGCTTTTGAAACGGACACGAACCTTGTGTAATTGTCACTGAAATCACCTATGTCCTCAAGAAGGACCTGCATTCCATATATCTGCGCAGCTTCACCTGTTGCTATTGCCGCATAACCTGAGTATTCCTCCCGGGAGAGGGCTGACACTGATGAGGCGGTATCAGGAAACGGAATCCCCTCAAGGTTGTGCTTGTAGATGAATTCCGAGCACTGCCCAAGGGCCTGTGGGTGTGACATGACTTTCCTGACATCCTCCAGGGCTGTTCCCGGCTTCACAATAAGGCAGTGGGTAATTTTCTGGTAACTTTCGCCGGTGATGTAGAGGCTGCTCCTGTAAAGCATATCGTTTGTCAGGCCCACTGTGCCTTCCACTGAGTTCTCAATGGGGACAACCCCGTGGCCGATGCTCTCCTCCTCCACTGCCCTGAATA
>JAMDCA010000023.1 GCA_023489435.1 Thermoplasmatota archaeon | reverse complement strand
GCGGGAAGAGATACTGACAAGCTGGAAGTAACCTTCCCACAAATTTTTACCTGAAATTAAGGGATATGGGATTACTTTTTCTCGAGAACTGTTTTCGCCTGTTCCATTGCCTCTTTCCACATTGAAGTTGCCATTCCCTTCCCAATGGACCCAAGCACTCCAAGTTCCATTGAAGCTTTCAAGCTGATGTCTGTCCTGCCATCTTTCTCAGTGAAGGCCATTGTAATCCTGCTGCCTTTTCCATCGCCTTCAAGTGTTTCTGTAACCAGGGTTCCCCCTGCCCTGTCTATGGACATGTTGTTCACAGATTCCATCTTCTTGAGCATGACTTTGGTTTCAAGCGTGTACTTGATTGCACTGTCGCTCTTCTCCAGGACTTCCACCTTTCTTGCCATCTTGGGATGGAACTTCGGCATATCCTCAACTTTAACGAAATGAGCCATAACCTGCTCCTTAGGAGCATTAACCGTTTCCAACAGATCAAAATCAACTGCCATGATTTAACAGTGAAATCTCATTCTTAAAGTTGGCTAGACTCCTCGCGGGAACTTTTGATTTCAAGGGAAAATGCTGTATTCTGACATGCATGGATTCATCACTGTTTGCTTCAATAACGCTGCGTAGGCATTAGATTGCAAAGAATGGTGCATGCCAGCCCTGGAAATCACCTGGACCCATGATTGCAGCCATGGCTTCCACAGATTCAACAGCGGCAGGTGCAGGTACACGTCTGCAATTTTGCTTCGCCCGGTGCATTGAGTTTCCGGAATCCCCCCTAATCCATAAATATCCTATATTTCTTAGGAGTCAGCATGGAGATTGATTTTGGGACGTACCATCATTCCACACCTGAAGAATCCAGGAGGATGAGGGATCGGGTGGAAAGTGTATTTTCCGGGCTGCTGACGTCGGTATATCCTGCTGATTCAGAGATCAGGATACTTGATGCCGGTTGTGGCCTGGGCTTCCTTACCAGTGTGGCGGCCAGGTGCTTTCCAAACTCCAGGATCACGGGTGTGGACATTTTCGGCCATGGAAGCCTTTCTGATGCCACTATGGAAAAGGCAGGTGCCAACATTAAAGCTCTTGGCATCGAGCCCAGGGTTGAACTGCGGAGGCATGACCTCAGGAAACCTTTAGATTCTGGCGGCGCGTTCGACATGGCAATCTCCAACCTTGTTTTCCACAACCTTGGGAAGAAGAGATATCTTGCTTACGAGACTGTATTCAATGTGCTCAAGGATAGGGGCTATTTCATCCTGGGTGACCTGTTTCCTTCCCTGATGGAGGATATGGAGTTCTTCAATGGCAGATGCAGCATTGTCAGTGAAAAGGTATCTGAAGGTTCAGGCAAGTGGGCTTACCGGATTCTACTGCTTCAGAAGAAGAAAAATGAATGAAAATAGTGGCAGAGGCAGACCCGAAATTGGAATCACCCAAGTTCCAACGCAGGTTTATTGTTTCAGGGAAACGTGTTCTGCTGGTTCCGCGGGTTTCTCCTGATGGAGTCTCCTATCTTCGTGTATGCAATGATGAGGAGAATTCCCGGTATGATTCCCCCGAAGAGCAGTTGAAGAATTCCAAGCACAAGGGCTGGAGTTTCAGCTTCCCTGACATTTCCTGACTCAAGCCTCTTATACACAAGGAAGTAGTCCAGGAGTATCCAGACAAGCCCTATGAGGAAGAATCCTGAGAATAACATGAAGAACAGGCCAAAACCAAGAAAAGGTACTGTGCTTATTGTTGTTCCAGGAGTTGATCCCGTAGCTGTAACGTTTGTGGCGAGGCCAAAGAGTGCAGCAAACCCCAAAACGCCTAAAATTCCGATGAAGAAGAACACAAGCTGGATTATTATGGCAGCAAGTACCAGAGACCTGGCTGATGATGCATCACCGTCTAGCATGATAGAAACTGGACGACCTGAATAAATAAATTAATTGCGCTTAATAGAAAAGCACTTTGCAGAGCAGGAGAATGGATTTCCTTTCGAGCACAGCCCCTTGGGAATCTATCCTTCAGAGATCCTTACCTCGGTGGCATCAACCTCGCTCATTCTTTTGCTGAATGGCTTTGAAATCGCAACGTACAGGACAGCCACCCCCAGAGAACCGATTGCGATGTAGTCCCAGTAAGTGGAGCTGAAGTTTCTGAGAGCGTAAAGGAGCCATAATCCAACCAGGGAACCAGCAAAGGACCCGCTGGCGATTATGAGGTTATAGACTCCTATGTACGATCCTCTAAGGTAACCGGGGGCAATTGTTGTCACAATAGCCTGGGTTGTTGGAGAGACAAAATCCTCGCCCACAGTGGATATGGTCATGGAAAGCAGCAGAATTCCCAGTGTGGGAACTGCGGAGAGCACCACAAAGGAAACTGCATAAAACAATACACCCACCCCTCTCCACATCATTGAGTTTCCATTTGCCGTCATGATCCTGAGGAGTGGAAACTGAAGTATCACGACAAGAATTCCATTCAGGGCCCAAATTGCTCCCAGATCCATGAAAGGCATTCTGGACAGGACCACCGTATAGACGGTCAGAGATGTTCCTCTCTGCCTTGAAAAGAATGCCAGAAGTATCCCGATCACTATGAACAGAAGGAAGAACCTGTCATTCTTCACTGTGTCCCTCAGAATGCGTGCCTTCTTCTCGATCTGGCCTGAAGGGGTATATGTTTCACCCATGAACAGGTACAGCATTACAACCTCCACTGCAGTTGCTGCACTTGAAATGAGGAATATGTACTGAAGGCCGTAGCCTGCCAGGTAGGCACCCACAAGCGGCCCCACTGCTATTCCAAGGTTTGCCATTACCCTGATTAGCGTGAATCCCGAAAGCCTGTCACCCACGGAAGTTATATCGGCAACTGCAGCCTGGACAGCTGGATACTGCACTGCATTTATGATGACGGTGCTGTACCATGCGCCAATTGCAAGGTAGAGGAAATGAGGCACAGCGACGGAATAATATACCGCAAGGTAAGCCAGGATGCCAGGAATCTGTGAATAGACAAGTATGCTCCTCCGGCCAATCCGGTCAGTCCAGATCCCGGCAAGAAACTGGACCGTGGCCATGAGAAGTGTTGCAAACCCCAGCAGCAGCCCTGTCAGAATGAAGCTGAGATGGTAAACGCTGATAAACACCAGCGGGAGGAACACGAATGTTGAACCCCTGCCAAAAGCCCTGACAAACCTTACTATGCTGAGTATCTTGAGCCTTGGGTCAAGATTCTTGAAATTATAGCGGTACTCCATCCTAAAATTGATTGTGTATCCTGTGGCTGTATTTCTGTTTTCAGACCTCACACAACCGGGCGTACGGAGCCAACGCCAATTATTGGGGATTGATGAAGGGCCTAAACATGACTCTATAACCCAAAATGGAGAAGAACAGAGACATTTCCTGGTGGGAATAGGAAACTGTTATTGCCAAGCCAGTACCACCCCAATCATGAAGGCATGCTCTTCGATATCCCCAAATTTAAATCGCAAATTCCGGTAATGGGAGAGACAGACAAGTGACGCGTGACAAATTGAAAAATGGCTTCGGATACCCTCCGGAGACACTCTGGAAACAGGAAGTGGAATCTGATACAGGCATTGTTGCATCAGAATACCCTCTGGCAACGGAAGTGGGAAAGCACATCATCGAGTCCGGCGGAAATGCCATCGACGCTGCCATATCCATGGCTTTTGCCCTCGGAGTCACTGAACCATACATGAGCGGTGTGGGGGGACTCGGGCTCGGGATCGTAAGCATAAATGGAAAAAATACTGTGATAGATGGACAGACAATCTCTCCACGTAACCTTGAAACTGATGAATTCACCATTGTTGGATCAACTGACCGGGAATTCTTTGGCTGGCCCATGGTAAAGGATAACAACAACCAGGTGGGCCCGAAAAGTATAACCGTCCCCACAGAAATAGCTGTACTGGGAGAGATGCACCGGCTTGGCGCAAACCTGGAGTGGCAGGATCTGATTGCACCGGCCATTGAATTTGCTGAAAACGGTTTTGAATGCGATTGGATGACATCACTTGCCTTGCTGGCAGAGCGGGAAAAACTGAATAAGTTTGAAAACGCCTGCAGGATATTTTTCCCGGATGGAATAACCCCATTTCCTGATCTTATCTATGACAGGGGAACAAGAATAATACAGAAGGACCTGGCAAGCACACTGAAAAAAATTGCCATTGATGGGCCAGAGACATTGTATTCCGGCGATCTTGCGAAAAAAATGTCATCCCGAATCAGGGAGGATGGCGGATACCTGGACATGAGTGATCTCGAGGAATACCGCGTAAACATTTCGGAGCCTGAATTGATAGGGGCAGGAAAATATACTGTTGCCACGACACCTGGCCTTAATGGCGGCCCAACCGTCAGGGACATTGTAAGAAGCATGGAGGAACGCCATAAGGATAACCCGCCATTCACAGACATCGCCGAAGAATCTGCGGAATGGATTAGAGTGGGGAATGGCGCCCTTGCCCGAAGAAAAGCAACAATGGGGTACAATGGAAATCTAAAATCTGAAAGGAATTCAGAAAATAAGAGGTTGGGGGCATCCGGCCTTTCTGGTGGCAGAATGGATGAGAGCACCACCTACTTGGCTGTGGTGCATGAAGGAATCGGAGTTTCACTCAATATGACTCTGCTCTCCAGGTTTGGTTCCGGTTATGTGGCACCGGGGCTTGGCGTATTGATGAACAATGGGTGCCTCTGGTTTGACCCTGTCAAGGGGACTCCCAACTCCATTGGCGCGGGGATTCCACCCCTCGAAAACATAGCTCCTGCAATGCTGACTTCTGGCGGGAAACTGGCAGGCATAGTTGGATCAGCTGGTGGAAGAAGGATCATGCCTGCGAATTCACAGATAAT
>JAMDCA010000013.1:21588-22874 GCA_023489435.1 Thermoplasmatota archaeon | reverse complement strand
TATTCCAGCACTTCTTTCCTATACCACTGGATTGAACTCGTACTGTTCAGAGAATGCCCTGAGTGCGCTGGTTATCCTCTCACTGCTCATTTCAAAAACAGCGTGGCTCCCCTGTTCCTCAGGTACGACAAACTTGAGGTTGTGGTTTTCTATGTTGTACCTTTCGTTAAGTGACTTCAGTATATTGTCTATGCCGATTTCCCTGATATTGGTTTTCTTCATTCCATACTGGTCCATGACGGAGGTAATCCTCTCCCTGGCTCCACGCCCAGATATGCCTGAACGTTCTCCAAGGAAGAGTTCAACAAGCATCCCTGACGTAATGGCTTCAAAATACTTGGCCCTCCCTTTTGTCACATGGATGATCGTGTCCCCCATTATTTTCCCAAAATTGAGGGATTTTCTGTGCATCTGGTCAGAATTTTCAGAAAGCTCCACCCTTGCCTGGACTGCCTTCGAAAGAAGCCTGACAAGGCTATCGCTTTCCCTGAGATTTTTGATATCATCGTGGGAATGAAGCATGGTAAGCAGTGAATGATCGCCCAGGAGACCGTACCTCAGAATTTCTGCAATAGCATCCCTGAGCTGGTCATTGTCGGAATTCCTCGTAAAATAAGTGTCAATGTCAATTTCCTTTGGCGCATATCTGGTAGCCATGGCATCTTCAAAGTTGGAGAAATTGATGCCGTTCAGCCCTGACACCGCATTGGAGACCTGAGCAAGAGGCATTGTTGGTACAGGAATATAATCAATTCCTCCCCTGTAAGTTGCCGCGATAAATCCAGAAATATCGCAGAGCCTTGGACTCCCGACGCCTATGAGAAGGGAATCAGAATTGATGTTCCTTTCAATCATTACCCTGATGATTTTCTGGTAATTCCTTATGTTCTTCAGGTTCTCATCAAAATTAAGTGTTATCTTTGTGAATTCTCCCCTAATCCCTGTAAGGTCAGGCATGTGATCGCCAAACTTTTCGTAGCATTCGCTGCCGGCTATGAGAACCACTCTGTCATATTTCTGGGATGTTTCAACCAAACGTTCTATAACGTTGTCTCCAACCACTATGGGCACATCATTGGAATTGATGGTCAAGGTATTCCTTTCTGCGTTGCTTCCCATTGTAGTCTCCCATAATAAATACCTTTTCAATAATAAATAATTGTGCCTAAAATATTGATAACCTGCCAATAAATATGATAAATTAATTTTTCATGCCAAACTGGCATGGATTTTAGTTCCCAAATTAAAATAATAATTGCATTAAATTTCGCGTAACATGAAATAGA
>JAMDCA010000013.1:0-20887 GCA_023489435.1 Thermoplasmatota archaeon | reverse complement strand
TAGTTGCTCTCCAGGGCATTTCTCACCTTGATGCCATAACTGACTACAAGTCTTACGAGCGCCTTGAAGAGACAACAGAATACTGGCAGAAGTGGAGCAACACAGGCACTTACAAGGGAATGTACAACAACGATGTTATCCGGTCTGCCCTTGTCCTGAAAGGCCTGTTCTTTGAACCAACTGGCCTTATGGTTGCCGCACCAACCGCAGGGCTGCCTGAGTGCATAGGCGGCGAAAGGAACTGGGATTACAGGTACACATGGATACGGGATACAGCATACGTCATTGAAGCCCTCTCCATGATAGGATACAAGCGTGAAGCAACCAAGTTCCTGTATGATATGATGGATATCATAGAACGTGAGAACAGGGTAAGGACCATATATTCAATAAACCAGATGGACGACCTTGATGAGGTTGAACTTGACTACGACGGTTACATGCAATCCAGGCCTGTCAGGATCGGCAACAAAGCATCCTCACAACTGCAGATTGACCAGTACGGGTCCATTGTCAATGCAATACATTCCCTCAGCGATGCAGGTGGCATAATCAACTCATACCTCTGGAATTTCGTTGGCGAGACACTGGACACCTTAGGAGAGCTCTGGAAACTGCCAGACTCCAGCATCTGGGAATTCAGGACAGAGCCGAGGCATTACGTTTATTCCAAGATAGTTTCCTGGTCTGCATTCAATAATGCCATAGACCTGGGAAAGAAACAGGGTTTCTCTGGACCATACCGGAAATGGAAAGCCATTGCCGATACAATCAAGGATGATGTCATGGCAAACGGATACGATCCTGAGCTAAATTCATTCGTCCAGTATTACGGGGCAAAGGAGACGGACGCCTCACTCATCAGGATGCCACTGGTGGGCTTCATTTCAGCCAGTGACAAGAGATTCCTGGGCACTCTGGAGAAGATTGACAGGGATCTCAGGGTTACCGACCACCTTTTCAAGAGATACAGGGAAGATGACGGCCTTAATGGCAGGGACAATGCTTTCCTTCTCCTTTCGTTCTGGTATGTTGAAGTTCTTCTCTATCTTAACAGGATAGACGAGGCGCGGGACATCTTTGACTCCCTGATGGACCGGGCAAACCATCTGGGCCTAATGGCGGAGGAGATCGATTTTGATACCGGTGAACAGCTTGGAAACTTCCCGCAGGCCATTACCCATCTTGGGGTGATCAGGGCTGCAGTTCTTCTCAATATGGAGTTCAAGACCACTTACAGGGCAAATCATAAGAAGGCCGCCGGAAGGCGTTAGGTCTTCCTGTTCTAAGGGCAAATCTCATTTTCTCATTTATACGGCGAGCAGGTGCCATTAATATCCATTCGCTAAATGAAACAGCCCAATGCGTGGAACTCTCAGGATATTCAGGACATCAAAATTCAGTGTGGAAGATCTGGAGGAGTTCATCGGGATCGCACTGAAAAGCTACGGCGAAGTGCATTTTCTCCTGACGGACGGGATAATGCTCAATTTCAGGGACATAATTCCCCGGGAGATCATGCATATGGTCATGGTCCAGAGGATCCTTACATCATACCAGCTACAGAAAATCCTCATGGACTCCGACCGGAATCCATACTACATTTCTGTTACATCGTCAGTGATTGAAACATGGCCCCCATCGGTTGTTGAGAGCATATACGACATCCTGAAGATTAAAACGCAGTACCACGGGACAATAGTATACCTCAACATTGTTGGCCACAGGGGAGTTTTCGAGAAGTATCTCGGGAACAGGATTCTGTCGCGCAACAATGTAGAGGACAGGGGAGGCCTGTATTCATGGGAAGAACAGTTCCAACAGTAAGGCAGAGCATGGAAGCCCTGTCAGCAAAGCTGCAGAAGATGGCACAGATAATGAATTCCGGAGATGTGGAGTTGCTTAACTCAGTGCTGATAAAGGGCAGGAGGCACGCACATGAGGTCTCCTACTCAGACATTGAAGTGGGTTATGGTTTCCTCATCTCCATCATCATAGAACTGGAAAGGGAGATAAGGGAACTCAAGGCAGAGAATTCCCATGAGTGATATTATTGTAAACGCCACAGGCAGCGATTTTATCAGGCTCTGGTGCCTCAGGAACAACAGCCTGCACTTCAGGAGGTTCAGGAACCGCTCCTGGATATTTGTATCGGGGGCACAGTATGACCTGGACTTCCTCGCCCGCCAGCTGGATGATTCTGGCAGATATGATTATGCAGAATCTACAGGAGAAAATGTCTATGGCCCGGTGGATGGGCTCAGAATTGAGGTGAACCCATCCGGAATTGGTGATCTGGTGGCTGCAATTGAGAATATTGGCCTTGGGAGGAAATACAGCATCTACAATGCTGACATCAACCCTGTCCTCAGGTTCATGTCGGAACGTAGCCTCAGGTTTTTCCAGCTTGCATCGCCGGAAGACCATGACCCTGACATTCCTCTTGTGCACATAGGTGGGAAATCCCGCCTTGGCTCGCCCGTTGAGGTGAGCATTGACGGCAGGAAATACAGCAGCCTGAACACTTCTTTCCTTGAGGACCTCAACGATGCCATCATGAAAAGCATTGTTGTGGTTTACAACAACCATGACAGGCTGTTTGAGAAGCTCATCAGGCTGCTCTCCTCAAACGGATACAATATTGGGGCCTCCAGAGGAAAGGACGGCAGCACGTACCAGTCATACGGGCAGGTACACTACAGCAATCCAAGGATATGGCTATCAAACAGGATCGCAATTGAATCTGGCTCATTCACATACTCAGAAGCGGGGTTGCCTGGACTTATCCAGATGTCACGGATATCCTCTCTCCCAATGGTCACTGCATCCACTGTTACGGCAGGAACTGCAGTATCGTCCATGGAGGAATCCCACGCTATCAGGAGGCAGATTCTCATACCTCTGTACAAGGATGACCATGAACAGGCAAAGCCGTCCAGCACTATCATGGAGACAGACAAGGGAGGCATGGTGCTCCAGCCTGAGCCCGGTCTGTACACAGATGTGTACGAGATAGACTTCTCTTCCATGTATCCCAGCATAATGGTGAACTACAACCTCTCTCCAGAAACTATGGGGTCTAACGGGGAATTTCAGGTCCCCGGGCTTCCATACAGGATCAGGATGGATAAACGCGGGTTCCTTTCAATGGCCCTGGAGGAACTCCTGAGGACCAGGCTGTTCTATAAGTCCATCAAGTCAAGGGACAAAGTGTATGAGCAGAGGGATGCAGCCCTGAAATGGATGCTTCTCACTTCATTTGGCTATACGGGTTACAAGAATGCAAAATTCGGAAAGATTGAGGCTCATGAATCGATCACTGCACTTGGCCGATGGGCACTGTCCAGAGCAATCTCCCTGTCAATAATGCATGGATTCCAGCCTATCCATGGGATAGTGGATTCCCTCTGGATAAAGGGGAATGGTGACGTAAATGCCCTCCTGAAGGATATTGAGAGAGAAACCAGGATTGGGATAGTAATGGACGGGCACTACAGGTGGATCGCATTCATGCCTGCAAGATCAGGCCTTGGTGCCCTGAACAGGTATGTTGGCCTCAGGGATGACGGGACATTCAAAGTCAGGGGCATAGAGGTGAGGAGATCAGATGTCCCTGAAATATGCGTGGATTTCCAGATGGATGCCCTGAACCTCCTCAGAAACTGCATTTCACCTGAGGAAATATGGGGAAAGAGGGAGTTCATGAGGCAGCTTGAACGGGCCTATGTAAAGGAACTTCCACTGAAGCCAAGGGAGAGTTTCAGGATGGGAATCCATGTCACAAAGAATATAGGGGAGTACAGGGTTAACAACATCCAGAAGAAGCTTCTGCAGGCATCTGAAAATATGGGTTATGTGGTCAACCCCGGGGATCGCGTGGGTGCAATAATTGTTAACAAGGGACAGGGGAAGATTGACTTTGGCGATGAATACAGCGGCGTGGATATCCGGCACTACAGGAAAATACTGGAGAGATCGTTCGAGCCCATTGACTTCATACTGTCATCATGCGCTCCGCCAAGCAGCCGGGTTACCCTGTCTACTTTCGCCTGAACATCTCCATGACCTTTTCTTCCAGCACGCCAACAGGGACATCGTTTATTCCCACCATCTTGGCGACGCCTTTCCTGTCTCCGCGCCCCACCACTCTGCCTTCAACAATGCCAATATTTTCTAATCGCTTTATTATCCTGTAAACCGTGGAGTCATTCCCAATCTCCAGTGAGTACTGCTCAGCGACCACTTTCGACTCCCTGATTACGCAGGACATATCAGTGCTTGCCTCGTCCTTGAGGCACCTGCACACCGACAGCAGGACTGCAAGCTCCTCCTGCTCAAGCTCACCAAGTTTGCTCTCGGTGACATATGGGTTGATCATGGAACTGGCTGCCCTGATATCCTCGCTCTCAAGCCGCTCGCCATTCCTGTACTGGCACACATAAGCGGACTTCTGGAGAAGTTCTATTGCAACACGTGCGCTGCCAAATGGCTTCGCAACCTCGCTGATATACTCAAGGGAAGAATCCTCATAAGTTCCCTGCTCAAGGGCGCTCCTGGCCCTCTCCCTGAGGATCTCAAAGAGCTCATCCTGTGAATACCGGTTGAAATGTATGGTTGAAAAAACACCAAGTGATTTCTTGTCCCTCTCGGTCATGTATATGGTCGGGTCTTCCATGGATACGAGTATGCTTGAGACTGGTGTGCCATAGACCTCGTTTGCCCTCAGAAGGTTGTAGATTCCATCCCTGTCGAACTTGATGAGGTTGGTGGCCTCGTCAACAATAATCACAACGTTCCTTCCCTTCTCATCGCTCACTTTCTTCATTGCCCTGAATATATCGGGAAATGAGAGGTTATTTGTGCCTGACACTCTCCCCATCCTGACAAGAGAGTCCAGGACAAGGGCCCTGAGGCTGCCGAATGAGAGGGCATTCTGGTAAACCATGATGAATTTTTTCTCCTCCCTGCTCAGATACCTCATGGTGGAGGTCTTGCCCGTGCCTGAGTCTCCGAATGCCAAAAGGTTGGATGAAATGCCTGCCTTAAGTGGCTCCAGCATTATTCGCTGTATGTTCTCTATCTGCTTCTCCCTGAACCTAATCTTCTGCGGCACGTAAGAGAAATCCAATGGGTCGGGGTTTTTAATGATCAAGATAAGTGGATAATAAAAAGGGGAAATATAGGTTATGCTCAGGCGCCGCTCATGGATGGTAATGAAGTGAACTCATTCTTCTGCTCAAGCCCCCATCTCTTTACCTTATCGATGTCTACGCCATTCTTTGCAGCAAGCCTCTCGACGAACTTCATCATGAGGTAGCCTCCGCCTGAGATGATGCTCCCTGTCCCAAGCCTTGCAAAAATGTTTCCGGTGCTGTCCCTGAATCCATCTCTGGAAGCCATCTTGGCAAGGTGCCTGTAAGATGCGTAGTAAACTGCAAGCTGGTCAACGTTCAGGAGTTCCTTGTTCAGGTTCCTGGACTTGATCCTCCCAAGAGGCACATTCACAAGCGGCGTGACGGTAAATTCGAATGGCCTTCCCGCGGCAAATGAATTGCTGAGCCTGTTGATCATTGCAATGGTGTCCCACTCATCCTCAACAGTCTCCCCTTCCTGCCCTACCTGAATGGTAAATGCCGGTCTCCAGTAATTTGTGGTTTCCACATAAACACCCTTCCAGACGATATCCTCCCAACTTCCATCAGGGCCAACTTTCAGCGGCAGCGTTTTGTTTGGCATATGCCTTCTTGCAAGCTCATCACTTCCAGTCTCAACACCTGTCTGGATCCCTATCCAGTTTCTTGGGCCTGCCTTGAGGATCCTGGAGAGTTTTTCCATCATTTCCGGGTATCCGGCTGGTATGGATATCCTTCCGTGCGTTGGGTTGGCTGATTTTACTCCGGGTACTTCCATTACTGAAGTGAACAGTTCTTCCAGTGCTTCACTGTTGGGTGCAAACATGTTCCCGTGCTTGTAACCGAAAGCCTCGTCAGAGTGCAGCCATGCATTGGTCTGCCCTGCACGAACGTTCACACGCACCTCGTTTGTTATTCTCTCTACGGAGTTATATCTTAAGGGCCTGAGGGTAACTTCGCAGAAGTCACATCCGACTCCACAACCCCTCATCATTTCAACCATTCCCTTCATCGCCGGGCCCACAATCTCCGGTATGTCCTCAAGCCTTGGGTAAGCAGATTTTGATATTCCTCTGGCAATGAAAAGGTCGTCTTTCTTCACGACCCTGCGGAAACCGTCATCGTAGGTCATGTATCCACGGTGGAAGAGGGTGTTGTCAATGCTGTCCTCTGTAATTTGCTCAAACAGCAGTTCCACTATATCATCGGTTTCTCCCTGTACGATGTAGTCGAACATGTATTTGTCAATCTCATCCCTCAGGATGGTGAATTCCCATACTCCTGGCCCTCCAACAACAAGTTTGGCCTTCTTTCCGGCCCTGACCTTGTTTATCCTTTCCATGAGGGAATCCCATTCACGCCTGACCCATGCTGACATCTCACCCCCGAAGAGGGCATAATAGGACATGGTTGTCGGGCCAATTCCCAGTGGGTCCATGGTGGTAACTCCAATAATTTCTGTATCTTCATCAATGAAGTTTTCAAGGTAGTCTTCGTGTGCCACAACCACGTCCCTTCTATCATACTTCCGGAGAAGCGCTGCCTCCAGCTTTCTCAGCGCGTATGGGGCAAATACTGCTGCACCATTTGGATGGACGGGAGGTGCAGGTCCCTTCAGGAATTTATAAATTCTTCCAGGAACGGCGTTCCCTGGAGCGCATGGAAGAAAATCAAGTAGGGGAAAATTCCTGTATTCATAGCTTAAGGTTGAATCTGAAACTAATACTATTTTTGTCATGGACTTTTCCTCCGCTAGGGTGTTAGATCAATTATATTCATAAATAGTTTGTTAATTGGGAGCTTAAAAACTCTTATTTTTCTAGATAAAATGTTTTCTCTGTATAACATAGATCACACTGCTATTAGATATCTCACCACTCGATCTCAAGTATAGTTGAAATCATATCTCTCATTTTGACGAGGCAGTAATTTGTGAACTTGGCCTGATGGTAAATAGCTATTGGCAGGTCTGCCCCATGTGGCAGGAGTTTTGAACAGAAACCTTTTGCTGCCATTTCACTGATTCTGGCAGCAATTTTTTCCTCGCTGAGCCCAAGATCTGCGATGTTGGAATAAAAATCAAAGCCGGTGTGGTTGCTTCTGAGTATTGAATCATAGATGCAGAACTCTTCAAGGGATTTCTGGTCAATGTTCCCTGCAAGATCGCCCAACCTCATATGTGTGGCGATTCGCTTTGCAGGGATGTAAATCCTCCTGAGCCCCCTGTAGCCATACACTCCAACACCAGATTTCTCAAAGGCTGAAAAGTATCGTTCAAGAAGGCTGTTCAGTTCAGGGAATGACACCAGGCAGTTGATTCTGTTCCACGTCTGCTCAGATATTCCCACGGTGTTGATCATGGTCCTGATCACTTCTATGAGGTAACTGTTTTCGGACTGCACAGTTGCCCTGATAATTCCTGTCCAGGTACGCCTGTGCCTCTCTATTGATATCATTGTCCTGGGGGCATAGTAGCCCAGTGAGCCAACTATTGCAGCAAAATTGAACATATCCGGGTACTGCCCCATGATTTTTCTGATGACATTGCGGTTCCCTGCAACATAGTCGTCGACGATTTCCTGTGCTACCTTGGCTGTTTCCTCATCATCTGACAGGATGAGGAATGATTTCCCATCCGATTCAAGCCCAAGCCCCCTGTCGGGAAGCCTTTCCTCTTTGAGGTAACCCGCTGCTTTGAGGAGAATGGTCTCCTTTGCCAGTTCACGGTTTCTTTCAAATGCAGGGGAACCACCATCATCCGCCAGTATGTATTTCCCATACAGGATGTTCAGGCCGCTTATGGCTGTCCTGTAAATATCATACTGTGCCCTCTTCAGGTCAAGGCCCTGGTCGTTCACAAGATTCTCGAACTTTTGCAGGCAAGTAGGTTTGGCGTCCGGCTCAGAAATTTTCCTGGACACTGTGCTGAAATAAGGGAAAATAGGCTTCCTTGGTGAGATAGACCTAAGGTAACTTTCAAATTCAGTGTGGTTTTCGTCGGGGAGTTCCATTCTCATTATCTCATCCTGAAGCTTCATTTTCAGAAAATCGGAAGGTGCCAATCCCAGAATAATGGTGTTGCTGATTTCCCTGGACCTTGAAACCTTTCCTATAAATTTGGATCTCTCAATTTCCGGAGTGATAAAGACTGCAATGGAGGGTTCATTTTTTCCCTCCTCAAGTACGGCTATGTCAATGACATCCCGCATCCCCTGGAATTTATGGTCTATTTTCACGACGAACCCGTAGTATCCCAGCAAATCAGCAATAACGTCCTTTACCTCTTCCGTAAGGTTATTGCCCATGTTTCAAGGAGTGAAACATCATATATATTCATTGCCAGAAATTAATCACTTTGTCCAAATAGATTCCGTTTGGGTCATAACATTGGTTGCACAAGCATCTCTCAAAGTCTCATAAGACTATTTATTCTTTGAAATTTTATGGGTCAGTTGACAGTTGAAACTATTCTGGTTGCCTCTGCCTCAGGGCAGCAGAACCTTACGGGTTTTCCCACAGGCGGTTCTGTTCAGAGCCTTTACTTTCTGCTGATTTTCCTTGCAATCATTGTTACCCTTAGAATTTACAGGGGGATTAACGGAAGAGCCTACAGCACAGCACGGGTACTCAGGGTGCCAGTGATTTACGTGGTCCTAACTTTAGTTACTGTCCTTGCGGTTGGAACCTTTGAACCTGTCCTGGTGGCCACTCTGGCCCTTATACCTGGAGGTTTCCTTCTCGGTTATCGTTTTGCCACAAAGGTTACATTTTTCAACATAAACAACAGGGTCTACTACAAACGTTCACCTGCAGTTCTCATAATATGGCTTATTTCATTCGTCATAAGGATAGCATTGGAGAGTGCAATCGCCCCATCGGTAACCATAGATTTCATCGTTGATGTCATACTGTGCACCACAACAGGCATATTCATAGGAGAGGCCATTAATGTGGTCCGCATGAGGAAAAACTATTCAGGCACCGATAACAGACAGCCTTTTCAGGATGACGGGATCAAAACAAACCAGTGAATGCAACTGACAGGTGATGCAGCCCTGCTCTATCCATGTCCAATCTCCTCCCGGATCCACAAGTTTCACTTTTTCTTCTCTCACTTTTCTATAGCCGCTTATTCTGTTCAATCTCTTGCAGAAAATGCATTGCAAAAAATGGAATATGGCGCCAAAAACGAAAATTTCACAAGGCGATCTGCCCTTAGCTTCTATCTATGGTGCTCCGGTAATATGTTTAACCTGGTTCTCTACAACGCAAGGATCTTCGGGAATGAAGATGCAGATACAGTGGCTGTAAAAGATGGTAGAATTGTTTATGTTGGCCCAGAGGCGAAATTTGCCTCATCAAGGGCTGTCGATCTGCATGGAATGACTTTAACGCCCGGTTTCATAGATTCCCACACTCATCTTCTCAATCTCGGCCTGTCAATGAACCGGCTTGATCTTTCGCGGGAAACTACGAGAGACATGGCTCTGGAAAAGACAAGGGAATATGCGCACAAGTCAAATTCGAAGATAGTGGTTGGATATGGCTGGGATGAAACCGCTTGGGGCGAGAAAGACTACATCACCGACAGGGAACTTGATTTCACAGAAAAACCCATAATGCTTTACCGAAAGGACATGCACATGGCTGTTCTGAACAGCAGCGCCATGAAACTCGCCGGTATAAGCAGGGAAGCAGGAGTTTTCAGCGAAGAATCCATGAGGGAAGTCCAGTGGCTGTCAAAGCCTGATGATGCAGAATTAGCTGCAGCACTAAAGTCAGCTGGAGGCAAAGCGGCTTCAGAGGGCATTACAGCAGTCAGGGACATAATGGAATACCGGACAATGGAATTCCTGAGGAAGCTGGATATTCCGGTCAGGGTATTCGGGGCACTCTATGACGGGGAATATGGGGGGCAAAATCTCTCCAATGAGTGCTGGTGGGGAATTAAGGCATTTCTTGATGGGTCTATTGGATCAAGGAGTGCCGCACACGAGGGCTGGGCCCAGGATAATCTCAAATTCACTCCGGAAGCTCTGAGAACCCATCTCGAGAGATTTTGGAATGCCGGTATGCCTGTTGCAATGCATGCCATAGGTGAGCTGGCAACCAGCCAGGCCGTTGAAGCGCTTGCAGGCCAAAAAGGTTCAATGAGAAACAGCATTGAGCACTTCGAGTTAGTGGAACCGGAAACGCTTGAAAAGGTGGGGGAATCCACGATCCTGTCAAGCCAGCCAAACTTCCTGCAATGGTCTGGCAAAGGCGGTTTATACGAGAGCACCCTCGGGACAGGATGGTATGGAAAGGACAATCCGTTCAGAATTATCCTGGATTCAGGAAAACATCTGGCCTTTGGATCAGACACAATGCCCATAGGGCCAAACTATGGAATAGGGCTTGCAGTCAACACTCCACATGCACGCCAGAAGATTACATTGCAGGAAGCCGTGAATGCATATACTGAAGGAAGCGCATTTCTTCTGAACAGGGAATGTTGCATGGGAAGGATTCAAGAGGGTTATTTTGCAGATCTGGTCATACAGGGCGAAAAGTACGTATCAGAAACAAAGGTTATTGGGACCAGGAAGCCCGTTGCAACTATCAGAGGAGGAATCCTGACCTTCGGCACCTGGGAATCAATTGGCAGCAATTCTCAGGTATAATCCGAACCAACCGGTGTATAGTATTTATACTGAAAACCAATGTTAATTCTGTAATGGTAAAGAACATGCTAAAACTCCAGACAAATATGTATTCCGCAGGCGACCACTTCGATGACAGGCTCACCAGGAAACCACCAAATGCACCGAATCCACTGGATGAAGTGTCTCCCGATGATCCTGAATTCTTCCTGAGCCTGGACAGGAAAATGGATTATGACAGGATATTCAGCATTGTAAAGAGCACAGTCAGGTCAGTAACGGGAAAAGAAAGATCAGGGCTGGGACTCGCCCTGTCAGATCTGCCCGCCACTCTGGGCGCATTCTGGCAGGTTGGGGGAAATTATATAGTGATGAACCAGGTGCTCATAGACGCAATGTCAAAACTTACGGGCTCTAGCAGGGAATTCAACTCTTTCGTTTACATGATCCTTACCCACGAATATCTACACTCACTTGGCTTCATTGATGAGATGGTGGCCCGGGAAATGACTGCAAAGGTTGCGCTGAAATCCTTTGGCAAAAACCATCCGGCGTTTACCATGAGCAATGGTGATCTGTGGTCTCTCTATCCTCAGTTGAGGATGCTCAATGGTGGAACAGGCCAGAGCATGAAAATAATAGGCAACTTCGACAGTTCATCAACATCATATATTGCCTGATCGTGTGATCTGCTAACCCGGAATGCAATAAAAAATTGACAGAATCTCTCAGTCGGATTCGAGATTCTCAATGAGCTCAACGTAGTGTATGTCTATTTTCCAGTCTTTGAATTCCTTGGTTGCATTATACACAACATTGAAGAATTCAGGCAGGACCATCTCCGGAACAACTGTTGCAATGGAAAACGTGTTTCCAATAAGCTTCTGTTCGACGCCCAGTGTGACAATAGCGCTGGCTGATGCCTGGTTTATGAAATGCTGCACAAGCGGATTTGAGAATGCTGTTTCGTATATCCTGTCTTTGAGTGATATTTCATTGATCCAGTCCTCCTTTCCTCTGAGCAGTGCAGTTTTGTCGTAGTAAACGGCCCTGATCTCATCCTCAAGAAGATACTTCAGTTCACGGTTCCAACTTGCCCCGAGGTTCTTCAGCACTGGATCGTTGGCGATCTTCATGAACGACGGTGGCACCGAAGTATTAATTTCCACATATTTCAGTGGAACTGCAGCTGAAATCTCCCTGAAAGTGGAAACAAGGCCTGAGCTTTTTCCGAGGAACCGTATGGCGAACCTGGTGAAGCCGATCATTTTCTCTTTAAGTACGTCCCCGACTTTGTGCTCATCAACAGAGTGGAATCTCATGTAGATGTAGTAATATCCTCCATTGAATAGCACTCCGTCGATTAATACCGAAGGAATTTTGTTCAATGACTTGAAAGCATCAAGAAATGGAGATCCCTTAAGGTCCATTATGAGCATAACAGAATCTGATGTAACCTGCGGGTCGTACTCTTTCAGGGTTTTGTGTATTTCTTCTTCATCCACTCCTTCATTTTCGAAATTGAAAATAGCAAATCCCCCTTCCTTTGTGACCCTGATCCTCAGAATTGACGTAATCCCATTTTCAAGGAGAAACTCTTCAATCCTGGAGCTGGCTGCAAAAGAAAATATACACTGCCTGTCGAGTATCCCGCTAACTTCTTTGATTATCACAATTAAGTAAAGTATGCCGGGTTGAATATATTTACGGGATAAAATTCAGCTGCTCACCCTCTGGGTTTTCTGGTAAGTTCCCTTATGGTGTTCCAGTCCTGTTCTCTCAGGTTTGAGAGAAACCCAAACTGGGCCGCATTTGCAATGGATTCTCCCCCGTCTATGGTAACAGCTTCGCCATTGACAAAGGAAGCGCCATCGCTTATGAGGAAGGTAGCAAGATCAGTAAGTTCATCATGAGTCCCGAATCTCTTGAACGGGATTCTATCAAGCATCCTGTCCGAAAGATCCTTTGTGGGGGCCAGTCTGGTCCAGGCACCTTCAGTAGGGAAGGCGCCGGGCGCAATGGCAACATGCCTTATTCCATATTTAGCCCACTCTGCGGCAAGGGACCTGGTCAGAGCAAGCACTCCACCCTTTGCGGCGGCAGATGGCGCAACATATGCTGATCCTGTGGTTGCATATGTTGTTACTATGTTAAGGACTGTGCCTCCTGACTTGCGCTCTATCCATCTCTTCCCCAGGTCAAGTGTGCAGTAGAATGTTCCGTGGAGGACAATTCCAAGTATGCTGTCCACGGCATTCGGGGAGAGATATTCCATTGGGCTGATGAAGTTGCCAGCGGCATTGTTGATCAGGGTGTTGAACTGGCCCAGCTCATTTTCCAAAGCGTCAACCGCCGTGTGAATCTCTTCGGGTTTTCTGACATCCGCAACGTGGAATGTTGCATTTATTCCTGCTTTCCTGAGGTCTTCAACAGTTCCGGAAAGCCTTTGCTCATTCCGGCTCATAATGCCAATCGAGGCACCAAGTGAACCAAACTTGAAGGCCATGGACCTTCCAAGGCCAGTGGCGCCGCCAGTTATGAGAATTATCCTGTTCTTAAGCAAACCAGTGGAAAACATGCATGGATAAGCGGCAGGATGCCTAATGAACTTATTTCAACAGTACGTTGCCAAAGCTTTCCTGCCTGTTTATCATGGCCATGAGCCTTGGGGTTGTCAGGAAGAGTATAAGTGCAACAATCATAAGGACTGTTCCGAGAAACATCCACATTATGCTGAACTCACCTCCTGTGGTATCAACGAGGAATCCAGAAAGTGGGGTTCCTACAATAGAACCCAGGCTGATGATGGTCATGCTGGTCCCGCTGTATGTGCCAACACTGCCTTTTGGCGCAATCTCTGATATCAGGGTGACGTAATTGCTGTTCCAGGCCACTGCAGTGAATCCAATGGCAACTGCCATAGCTGAGATTGCATAAATTGAGGCACCGACGTTGGGGAACAGGAAGAGCATACCTCCGGCAAGGGCAGTAATCAGGGTATAGTTCCTGAGCCTGTGGCCGCCAAACATTCTTGAAGTCAGCGATGGCCACAGTATCCTCCCCAGCACAGATCCAAGGAGAAGAACGATAAAAAGAACTTCAGCAATCAGGATTTCATAATTCAGGCTCGTAACATACAGCACAAAGTAAGTGAAGACGGATTGCTGTCCCCAGGAGAGGAATGCAGTGATTGCGCTTATCACCAGTATTCTCCTGTCCTTTAACACCATCCTGATTGCCCCCTTTGTTTTGTCTTTGCTTGGCTTTTCCATTGAGTTCCTTTTCTCTCCTCTTATTATAATCGCTAAAATTGCAGTGACGAAGAAAAGGAACAGGAATGCAACTCTCAGGGAATAATGCAGGGCCAGCACTGGAAGGGCCAGGGCGGCAAGTATAGTTCCCATGGGGACACCACTCTGCTTAATGCCCATGGGTGAAGAGTGCCGTGGGAAGAAATGGTCCATGATTGTGCTGTTTGTGGCAGGGGTTACCATTCCGTACCCTGCGCCAATAAGGTAGTATGCACCTATGAGAAGGAAGTAAGACGCAGAGAAGTAAGCCAGTATTGAACCAAGTGCCAGCACCCCGTAAGAAATTTTCAGGGTTCTGTGTGGGCCAAGTGAGTCCACAATCAGGCCTGAAAGAAAGGAAACACTCATTGAGCCCAAAAATACGGCGCTTGTGATCAGCCCCACTGATGCCTCATTGAGCAGAAAACCAATTTTAATGAAATGAGAAAGCGGAGCATAGGAAGAATTGGTGAAGTTCCCTATGATCTGCAGTACCATTATCTCTACTAAAAAAAACGTACTGTTTCTGACTTTCTTGGAGCTCTCCGTGGTTGGGTATCATGGTAAAGTGTTTAAATCTAAACCTTCCCGGTACTCTGAAATGGAGCCGGAAATGCACTGGGAGGATAGATGTGTATGCTTTCAGACAAACCTTCTGAAAACAAGCGATCGGAATGCCCTCCAGTGAAATTCCCTTCTGCTTAAGAGAAATATGGCAATGCCATACATGCCTGCAATGGAGCCAAACAGGAAGGGAAGGTACAGGTAAGATACAATGGCCGCGGACATCACATAGAGCATTGGAATGGAAATAATGAATAAACTGAGAACACCGGCTACAGGCAGCTCGCTTCTCACATATTGCTCAGGCAGCATGAAAGCAGCAATGTAAAGACCTATAATCGAAGCCGGAAATGAAAGAGTTACCAGTGTGACGCAGAAAATAAAACCAAGTTTCAGAAAAAGAGGATGCCCCATCACTGCCATGCCGATGAAGGGGATTAGTGTGGGCAAAGTCAGGACAGTAAAAACTGCAGACTTGGAAAGAACATGATTCTGTATGAAACGTATCCCCCCAATTGTGGAACCCAGGAGCCATATTCTTTCCTGGGACAGGGACAGAACAATCAGGTTCCACAAAATTACCCATGTAAAAATGCAAGCATATATCACTGTGGCGTCCCCAGTGGTTCCATTTGTGGATCCAATGGGTGTGCTGAACAGATAAATGAGGAGAAGGGCAAGCACTGTATTGAATGAAATTAGTAAGATCAGTGCCCTCTTTGTGCTTATCCTCGTATATCTTGCCCCTCTGGCACTCATATTGTTCACAAAAGTGGTAAAAGTCAAAGAGAAACCAAGCCTGAAGGAGGTTTTCTCAGGAACTGTCCCGGTGAAGTTCATGGGCTTTGTAACCAGTTCTCTACGTCTTTTCCTGACAAACATGTATGGCACATAACCCTTCCTGGAAACTGAAAAAAGAAGTATGGCAAGAACTCCAAGGAAAACACCTGCAAAGGCCACAGACCCAAAAAAGAACCGGGTCGAGTCAAGGTTTCCCATGGATATGGGGTTGCCCACAAGATTGGTGAAATTAAGCACAGAAATTAAACCTATGGCAAGCAAAGTCCTGTCAGAACCCAGAACCAGTGACAGCATTGCCAGCATGATGAAGATCACGTATAGCAGAAGGGTGCCTAGACCCAAAACTGCACCGGGAACACTGGCCGAAACCAAAAATAGAATCAGTACCCTGGCAAACAAAAGAATAATTGGCGTCGTGAATATGACAAGAAATAGAAAAATTCCAGAAGTGAGCCTCCATCTTCCAACGCCAGTTATGAGCAGGTTTTCCAAATCTGAGCCAATAAAAAATATCCTGCTGAAAATCAGCGACATAAAAAGGAAAATAGTGATTCCAGCATCAAAGAATACCTTTGAAAGAAATACTTTCGATGCAGATATCTGAATAGATGATTCCGGAGCTCCAAATGTGAGTAACAGTGTGGGTAATAAAAACCAATAAAGCAGAATCAATGCAATGTAACCGGCAAGGGGAACTCTGCTTTTCATAAGAAAAAGCAATATATTCCGGTTATTCAGTTTGCATCAGCCTCACAATTTTTGATTCCATGGAGTCAGTTTCAGTCCCAAAGTTATCCAGATCAGAAAATTTGCCGCGCCACTTTATGGTTCCACCTGATAGGAGCATCAATTCCTTTGTCAGTCTCGTAGCCGTGGAAACAAGGTGGGTGGACACAAGAACTGTCTTGGAGCTGGTTGATATAAATTTCACAAGCCTTTCCTGGGTTGGAATGTCGAGATAATTCAGGGGTTCATCGAGGATCAGTATCTCGGGATTGTGGAGTGTGGCCATGCCAAGTGCGAGTCTCTGGATATTGCCTCTGGAAAGCATGGCTGCTTTGGTCATGTCAAATACCTTCAAATCAAACAGCTCCATGGCCCATTCTGCAGCCTCCCTGATGTTGTCAACGCCCCTGAGGGAGGCAGAATACTCCAGATTTTCCCGCACGGAAAGCAACCTGTATGGCATCGGCTCTTCCGGAAGGTACCCAATTTTCCTCCTTACGCTTTCCTCCTCTGGATTTGTATCGAGGATGCTGATGTTGCCTCCCGTGGGTCTTAAAATTCCACAGGCAAGCTTGAATGCCGTGGACTTTCCAGCTCCGTTCTGGCCAATAAGTGATACTTTCTGACCTTTGTCCAAGCTGAAATTTACGTTCCTGAGAACATTGTCAACAGAATATGCAAAGGACACATCAATGAATTCGAAATGTGCCATGTCATCTTTACAAATTCTTTATATAAATTGTTTAGTGCTTGATTTGTTCTATGGAAATTCCCATTTTAATCTTTGCAGATAATTCCTGTTAACGGAAGTCTATAAATCTAAGAATATCATTTTGCAATACCGGGTTGCCCCAATGGATAAGATTGAAAATTTCAAAACGATCCAGGTTGATTTTTCTGAGGACCGTGATACTATTGCAGAATGTGTTGAGATAATCAACAATGAATTCCCATATGGCCAGTTTCACATCAAGATGTCAGGTTCAACTGTCTCGGTGTTCATGAACACACTTGACCTTGAAAAGTTAAGATCTCTTGTGGCCCGGCTGAAAGGGAATTATTTCCCTGCATCTGGAAGCACTCTTGACACCATCGTCAGTGAAATAGAAAGGATAAGGAGCTATGGCATCAAGAACGGCAGGAGAGTGTATGTCAATTACGACCGGGAAAGAAAAGTCAGGGAGAGGAAGCAGAAGGTATCGGAAAGGGGGGCTTTCTTCTACGCCGCCGAAAACAGCTTCAGCAAAATTGAAAATACGTTGCCTGCAGAATTTCTGGACACAATAAAAGTTGCAGATTCACAGGAAGCCCTGAAAAATCTCCCGGACAATTGTGTCGACCTGGTTTTCACGTCTCCACCATACAACTTTGGGCTGGATTACGGGAACCACAAGGACGGGGTTGACTGGAACCTCTATTTCGAAAAGCTGTTTGCGGTATTCAGTGAATGCATACGCGTAACAAAATACGGCGGAAGAATTGCAATCAACGTGCAGCCTCTTTACTCTGATTTTATCCCCGTACATCATATGATTTCTGACTTTTTCATGAAAAACCGGATGATCTGGAGGAATGAGATACTCTGGGAAAAAAACAACTACAATGCAAAGTATACCGCCTGGGGGAGCTGGAAGAGCCCAAGCAATCCTTACCTAAAATACACCTGGGAGTTCATTGAAGTATTTTCCAAGGGGGACCTCAGGCATCCAGGAAAAAGTGAATTTGCTGACATCACTGACGAGGAATTCAAGGAGTGGGTAAATGCCAGGTGGAGCATAGCCCCGGAGAGGAATATGAAAGAATACGGTCATCCCGCAATGTTCCCGGAGAAACTTGCTGAACGCGTCATCAAATTGTTCTCCTTCCAGAATGATATCGTGCTGGATCCATTCAATGGTGTGGGAACTACAACAAGGGTTGCAAGCAGGTTAAATCGCCATTACATCGGTTTTGACGTATCCGAAAAATACGTGGAAATAGCCAGGAAGAGGGTTGAAGAATGATATCTGGCAGTTGCCGGAGTTCAAGGCCACATCGATGCCAGGCCTTTGCAATTCTTCCATGAAAGTAATGCCATATTGCGTGAAGCAAGCTGGAACATGCAGAAGGGAACTCCAAGACTGGTTTCCGGCTTATTCTTCGCTGTCCCTTATTTCCTTCAATGCCTCACGGTCCCTGCAGTAGAGATAGGGCGCAAGGTCAAGGGAAGGGGGTGATTTTTCAAGCTGCCTGCTGTATACCTTCCTGAGATTCCTGTCAACTTCATCGCAGTATCCTTTCCAAGTTACCCCGAGTGATTCCACGTACCTTTTCTCTATTCCAGTGGCAGTTTCATGTGCATACGGGTATTCATATCCATTAACAGACATCCACTTTTCAGGCAGTTCATGGTGGAGCCCAATGCTTTCAACGGTGCTTACTTCCTTTCCCTCTACGGTGAAGAACTTAGGAAAATGCTCATCGAGATATATGGTCTTCCCATCCATTGAATAGCCACCCGTGTATTTAATGTCAAACTTCAGGCTAACCCTGACATCTTCTGCGCTTTTCCGTTCCATAACTTTGCCAATTGGCTTTCCGCCCTGCAAGACGCTATCATCCTCAACTGTCAGGTCTGAACCTACTTTGGGGAGCAAATCGGTTTTTGCCTTCACGTAGGATGGTTGTTTAAAATCGATAGCCATTACATTGAAACTGTGCCCGTTGGAGTTTCTGTCTTTGATGTGTTCAACGACCCTGTAGGTTTCCATATAAAATATAAGCCGGTATTGGATAATTATCTTTCCGTAAGGACCTCATAATTTTTCAATGGCAAAATAAACGTGCTTAATTGCATAAGCTTAATATTTCCAATTAAGGTTTATCAACTGAACTAATATGGCATTAAGCAAAGGTGCAAAGGTTGCAATAACTGCTGTAGTGGTAGTGCTGATTGCAGTTGTAGCCTATTCACTGATCCCCTATGTCGCAACAACTCATATAAATGACCTGAAGAATAACCAGACGGCCTATATTTATGGAACAGTGCAGGAAAGGTTTTCTCTTGGAAATTTCAGCGGATTCAAGTTAAATGACTCCTCCGGGTCTGTATTCGTTGTCTGGAACGGAACGCTTCCTGCAGTTGGAAGCAAAGTGATGGTTCATGGCACATTCAGGGAAATATCGTCTGCCTTCTTCGGCTTGGGTTATTTTGAGGCAACCAGCGTCACCGTATGGCCTATCTAAAGACATGAGAAAGACTAATTCAGCCGTTACGCGATACACTTGGCCTGCTATGCTGTTTTATGTCCCGGGAACTACTACACCTGCTGGGCCTTCTCTATTTATTTCTTTCCAACTGTTGTCCTGTTTCATGATTCAATCCCGAGTACAGGCTAATGGTAACGTTAGTCATTTATATGCGAAATATTAAGGAATTTGATTCATAATATATGTCAGAATGGAATGTGTTATGAATGGTTTCGAAGAAAGTAGATATCAGTAAATTGAAAGAAAGCGAACGAAAATACGGCAAGTCACACAACAGATATTCAACTGAAGAAGTCCCCAAGTATGATTTTCCTGAAAAATCCATGAACTCAAGAACGGCATACCAGCTTATACACGATGAACTCAACTTAGACGGGAACCCTGACCTTAACCTGGCAACATTTGTCACCACCTGGATGGATCCGGAGGCTGACAAACTCATCATGGAAAATCTCCATAAGAACTTCATAGACCACTTTGAGTATCCACAGGTCAACAACATTGAACAGAGAATCGTAAATATACTGGCAAAGCTGTTCAATGTCCCAAAGGATAGCGAGTTCGTTGGCACTTCAACAATTGGCTCTTCCGAGGCCATCATGCTTGGTCTCCTTGCTCACAAATGGAACTGGAGGGAGGCAAGAAAGAAAAATGGCCTCTCATTTGACAAACCCAATATTGTTTTCGGAGGAGATACCCACGTATCATGGGATAAGTTTGCAAGATATTTTGACGTGGAGCCAAGAATCATCCCAATTGCAAGGGATCATTTCACAATAAAGCCCGAGGACGTAATGAAGCAGGTGGATGAAAACACAATTGCAGTGGGGGTGGTCCTTGGAACAACATTCACCGGTGAGTTTGATCCAGTTGTGGAAATAAACGACCTTCTGGTGAAACTGAAAAAAGAGAAGGGCCTGAACATACCTATACATGTGGACGCCGCCAGTGCCGGTTTTATCACACCCTTCTTCGAGCCAGATTTCCCTTGGGATTTCAGGCTGGAACAGGTAAGTTCAATAAATACATCCGGCCATAAATTTGGCCTGGTTTATCCCGGACTCGGCTGGCTGATATTCAGGAACGAGGAACTTCTCCACAAGAGCCTGAAGTTTTATGTCAACTACCTCGGGGATGAGATGCCGACATACACCCTGAATTTCTCTGAGGGCAGTTCTATGATCATTGCACAGTACTTCAACGTGATGCATCTCGGGAAGGAAGGCTATTCCCGGATTGTTGAAAGAATGATGGGAAATGCCTCCTACCTGGCAAAGAGACTCACAGAGGGCGGAGAATTTGAAGTACTTAATGCAGCAGGCCATATTCCATTAGTGACTTTCAGGTTCCCTGAACAGGAGGACTTTACACTCTTCGATCTCTCATACAGGATCAGGGAACGTGGATGGATAGTGCCGGCTTATTCTCTACCACCACATGCGGAAGAAGTGACAATAATGAGGGTTGTTGTCAGGGAAAATTT
>JAMDCA010000001.1 GCA_023489435.1 Thermoplasmatota archaeon | reverse complement strand
CCCATGGATCTTTTTTGCATTTTCAAGTTTCCGTATCAAATCTTCCGGGTAAGCCACTGTTGCGGTAGCCACATAGGGAACTTTCTGTGCTATCATGAGGTCAGCGACCATCTTCTTCGGCTGCCTCTTGAAGTTTCTGTCTTTTCCTAAGGGAGTGGTGGTGGTAACTGCCCCGTAGGGTGTGCTCCCTGACCTCTGAACTCCTGTGTTCATGTAACCTTCATTGTCGTACATTATGTAGAAGACATTGTGGCCTCTTTCCATGGCTCCACTGAGGGATTGAAGCCCTATGTCTGATGTCCCTCCATCTCCTGCAAATCCAACGACATTGCAGTCTTCCTTTCCCTGTTGGTCCAATGCTTCCCTGAGGCCTGAAATGGATGCCCCTGTTGCTGCAAACGGGGTGTATACCATGGGCACATCAAGTGTCCTGTTGGGCATGGCACCGGGAATGACTGCCCAGCATGAAGCTGGCACCGATATTACTGTATTCTTTCCAAGCGCCTTGAGCACAAATCTCATGGAGAGATTTGCACCGCATCCATGGCAAGCTGTATTTCCCGGTTCCATAAGTTCCTGCCTGGGTATCGAGAACGGCAATTCAATCACCTCTGCGTATATTTATCCAGTACTGGCCGGGTTCCTTTTTTTCCATTATCCGGAACATTTCCTCAAAATCCTCTATTTTTACGTCCCGTCCACCGAGGCCTGCTATAAATCCATAAAGTGGTGGATTATCAGTCCCGTACAGAGAACTCGACACTTCAAGAAAGGTATTGCCTCCGCTTCCAAAGGAGATAGACCTGTCAATGATTCCGGTTCCCTTGGTCCCCTTTACGGCCTTCCTGATCTCGTCGGCTGGAAAAGGGCGGAAAAATCTTATTCTTATAAGGCCAACTTTGTAGCCTTTCTCTCTCAATCTCTGTATCACATATTTTCCAGTTGAGGCGAGAGTGCCAGATGCTATCAGCACATAGTCAGCATCTTCTGTCAGGAACTCCTCGATGAGCCCGGAATAATTTCTGTCAAAGGATGTGGCAAATTCTGCAGTTACACTCCTTATGGCTTTCCTCGCCCTGTCCATGGAATCGTGCATGTCCTTCTTCAGTTCCATGAATGGGCCATCCGGCGTTGAATAGGAACCATAACCCATGGGCCTGTCCACGTCTATCCTGTAACTGAGGTCAAGCTCAGGCAGGAAATCATCAACTGCTTTTTGCTCAGGCACATTGACGGGTTCTGATGTATGGGAAAGCACAAATGCATCTTCCATGGTCATGAGGGGCAACATCACATTCCTGTCCTCCGCGATCCTGTACCCCATCAGGATGGTGTCCAGGGCTTCCTGGTTTGATTCACAATATACCTGCATCCAACCTGTGTCTTTCTGGTTCATGGTGTCAGTCTGGTCGGACCATATGTTCCACGGTGGGCCAATTGCCCTGTTCACAACGCTCATGACAACTGGAAGCCTCTGGCCTGCCACCCAGTGTAGCATCTCATGCATGTAGAGAAGTCCGTGGGAGCTCGTAGCGGTGTACGACCTTGTTCCGGTGAGTTCGCTGGCCATGGTTGCAGCCATTGCGCTGTGCTCGCTTTCAACTTCCACATATCTGGCATCAAGCTCGCGGTTTGCAATCATTTCGGCGAGTTTTTCAACAATTGTGGTCTGTGGAGTTATAGGATAGGCGGAAATGAACCGCACCCTGGCCAGTTTTGCCCCCATGGCGACAGCTTCATTTCCCGTCATTATGGCATTATACTTCTGCAACGTCCTGATCATATCATTCGCCTCCTTCCATTTCCATGGTTATGGACCCTTCAGGGCACTCATTTGCACAAATTCCGCACCCCTTGCAGTGTTCGTAATCAATTACCGGGGCCTCGAGCTTGGATAACCTCTCATTGGGAAATTGATATCCCCCGTCATCTGAATACATGATTGCGTTGTCAGGGCAAAATTTCCAGCATATCATACACCTTATGCAAGTACTGTAATCTATGGCTGGTTTCTGGGTTCTCCATGAATCCATCCTGTTCTCTCTGGAACTTACTTCTGCCACAGGCACTAAGACCACTTTCATCACCCTATCCTCACAGAAATGTAGGCCTGCCTTACTGCATCAGCATTCTCCTGTTTTTTATTTGGAGAGCTTTCCATCGTAGCATGTACCACAGTCTCAAGTGAAACCAGGCCTGTGGCTTTTGCAAAGGCACCAAGTATGGCAGTGTTGACGATAGGGTTTGCCTTGGTTCCCAATTCCAGGGAGACTGCGATAGAGGTGGCATCCACTGTAAATGTTTTCCTTTCCAGGTCAAAGTCCTCAGGCTTCTTTCTCGTATTGATGATAAACATTCCATCCTGGGAAATGCCGGAGGCAGCATCCCCGTTATCCAGCACCCAGGGGTCGAGAACAACAACTATGTTTGGGTTATAGATCTGGGTTTTCAACAGAATAGGCTGGTCATCAATCCTCGTGAAAGCTGTAACAGGCGCACCCCTCCTCTCCGTGCCAAAAAAGGGGAATGAGATCACGTATTTCCCTTCTTCAAAGGCTGCAAGCGCAAGAATTCTGGAAGCAGTTACTGTTCCCTGCCCTCCCCTTCCATGGAACCTAATTTCAAACATTATGCCACGGTCTAAAATTCCCTGCGTTATATTTATATGTGACTGTTAACAGATGCAGTATTTCGCAGGATTTTGAATGATTTTACCACTTGATAGCACTTATCAATAATATGTAGACAATATAAATCCAGAAATAGAAAGGTTTATTTCTTTAGAACGACGATGTCCTGATTTGTGGACTTTACAAGGGTCTTCAACTGGGAATTGAACCTGACCTTGCCATTTTTTGATTCAGAAACCCCAAAAACCATCAGATCCGGTTTCTGGTCTCTCAGTATAAGATTCATCTCATCAACAAGGTTTGTTGAGAAGCTTGGCCTGACAACTGTGATGTTCTTTCCGTACACCGAAGTCAGTTCTCCCATCCTGTCAAAGAGCGTGGCAAAACCGTGTGTTCTTTTCTTGTCATACTTCCTGAGGTCTGCAAGCACAAGATCGGCACCTATGGCTTTCTTTATGTGTACTGCTAAAGATACGGATGCTCTCGTGTTGAGGGTCTCACTGAGGGGGACCAATATCTTGCGATAAGGGTATTCACTGCCTTTAATGCTGAATACAGCAGTGGGAATTTTCGAATTCTTAATGACATAGTCTCCGATTCCGCCAAACAGTGAGCCTGAAAGCATGGATCGCTTGAAGGTGCCTAATAGTATGAGGTCATAATTCTTGTTGCTGGTTTCCTCTACAATGCCCTGCCTCACGCTTCTGGATGTCCTGACCTTGGGTATGACTTTGATGTTCTTGTCCTTCCCGTCCCTGTAAGCGTTGATGATGACATTCACCTTATCGCTCCAGGTTACTTCTTTTACCTCTTCCTTCACAGTAAGGGCTGTTATTTCGGTGTTATAAACATTTGAGAGTGAAAATGCAAGGTCAAGAACCACTCTGGAACGGTCTCCTTTGGCCATCGGTACAATAGCACGGTCAAATTTCAGAAGATAAGCTCTAGAAGACTCAAGCATTAGAAAATATAATTGAATATTGATAAATAATTTTTTGGTTGTAGTTTGGAAACAAAAGTTAAATTGTAATTTATCTGACGTTTTTCATAATAAGTATATATTTCACCCATTGTTCCTTCAGATGATAATAGTTATTTTTCATGAATGACAATCATTCTCTAGATATGTGAAATTTCGGTGGGATGCGTTATCCTGACATCCCTCTTCATGTTTTGTATATTGATTGGTTTCAAGGCAGGATTAGAAGCTAATCTGAAATGCTTCAAAAAGCTTTTAGTGAATCAATCTAATATGGCTTTGTGTCTGTTTCTCCACTTGAATACCGTTATGGACGGAACGAAGTCAAGGCTATTTTCACAGAAGAATCAAAGTTAAGGTATATGCTCAAAGTGGAGGAAACGCTGGCACAGGCCCAGGCGGAATTCAACATAATACCAAGGGAAGCTTTCCTTGACATACAGAAGGCCGTGGATGCCAACGCAGTGAAAGTGGAAAGGGTCAAGGAGATTGAAAACGAGATCAAGCACGATGTGATGGCCATAGTGAAGGCTTTATCAGAAAAGTGCACTGTAGGCCAGAAATATGTGCATTTTGGCGTTACATCAAATGATATTATCGATACAGCCACAGCATTGCAGATCAGGGATTTCTACTCGTATTTCATGGAAGACCTGTTGCATCTGCAGAAATCCATGGCAAATCTGGTAAATGAGCACAGGCTCACTGTGATGCTGGGAAGGACACACGGGCAGCACGCAAGCCCTGTTACGTTCGGGTTGAAGATGGCAGTATACCTGGCAGAAGTCAACAGGCACATTGAGCGCGCAGTCCAGGCAAAGCGCAGAGTTATTGCAGGAAAAATCATGGGCCCGGTTGGAACAGGGGCATCCCTTGGAGATGCTGCACTTGAGCTGCAGGACAGGGTAATGGAAGTACTTGGAATAAGCTCAGAGGTTGCCTCTTCCCAGATTGTGAACAGAGATAGATATGTGGAACTCCACTCACTCCTCAACGGCGTTGTGACATCTCTTGAGAAGTTCGCCACCGAAGTCAGGAACTTACAAAGGCCTGAAATAGATGAGGTTTCTGAATATTTTGATACTTCAAAGCAGGTCGGTTCAAGCTCAATGCCAAGCAAAGTTAATCCAATCAACTCAGAAAACGTTGTAAGCCTTTCCAGGCTGGTCCGGAGTTTCATATTGCCTGAATATGAGGCTGCGGTAACATGGCACGAGAGAGACCTCACAAACAGCGCATCTGAGAGATTCTCCATACCATATGCCTGCATCCTTACAGATCATGTTCTAGTAAAGATGGCCAGTGTTTTTGAGGGACTTGTGGTGAAAAAAGAAAACATGATGAGGAATCTTAAGGCAGACGACTTCGTGCTTTCTGAAAGATTTGTTTCTGAACTGACTCTCAGCGGTGTTCCAAGGCAGGATGCCCATGAAATGGTAAGAGAGGCTTCAATGAAGGCATATGCAAACAAGACCAATCTTTTGAAGAGCCTCGAAGACATGGGAATTCTGGGAAAACTTTCCAAAGAGAAGGTGGATGCTATCAGGAACCCATTGAGTTTCGTTGGCAGCTCTGACAAGATCTGCAACGCAGTATTGGAGCAGGCTGAGAGTGTACGGAAATTATCTCAGGGAGCAGCATGAAATGAATGACCTCAAGACGCCCAAGACCCTTAAGGAGGATATTGTGTCCGAACTGGTCGAAGAGGAAAAGTCCATTTCAGGCCTGCAGAAATCACTTGAAACCAGGGGAATTAATACCCACAGGCTGGTCCTTACGGGTTACCTCAGAGCCATGGTGGATGTTGGCATCCTGAGGGAGAAGGAGATCAAACCATCCAGGATATATTCCATACAGAGCATTCCTGGCAAGGATATATACGAACTTGTGGGCCTTGCCGCCAGGAAAATGACCGATGAGTCAACGGGTGACTATGCCCTTGAACTTCTACATTATATTTTCAACCGGCCCATATTCGTCAGAGAGATAGAAAGGTGCAACGTGGACCTCCCAAGGCAGTACAAGAGTGTAGTGCCCCAGCGAAGGCTGGAATACATCGCCAAACTCAATGAACAGGGAATAAAGATTCCTCAGAACAATATTATGATGGAACCCCAGTCAAGGGATGCACAGAAACTGCTCATGATGTTAAAGGACCTGGTTTCCATCATTCTCGATGTCAAAAGATACATAATGCCAGACCAGGAAGGTACCCAGACCACTCTGGATTAATCTTATTGTTGCTTCTTCCTGACTTCCTTGAGATGCATGTAGCCGTGAGACCCTTCCCAGATTTTTTCTGATTCCGTGACCTCCAGTTCCCCAAATCCTCTTGCTGCCAGAACGTAGGATTCGTATTCTCCACCTTCGCCGGATACATTTATCCCGTATTTTCTGTTCTTCTCATCAAGTTCCGCAATGTATCCCGGGTCTATTGTTCTCCCAAGATCTTCAGGGCCAAAACCTTCTGCTGACACCGATACGATCATGGCTTTTATTCCACGGAGTTGCAGCTCTTTCAGGATGAGTTTCTGCTCTTTCCTCCAGAGGGGGATGAAAGACATAATTCCAAGTTCTGTGCAGAGCCTCTCTACCCTTGTTTTCTGGTACTCTGATGCAATTGCCCCAACCGTGATTGCTTTAAAGCCCATATTGACGTATTGTGCAATGGCTGATTTGAAATCCTCCTCCTTAATGGTGTCCCAGGGAACTCCCAGCAGAGAGGCAACCATCTCTGCCTTTGCCGCATTGGGGTAGTGGAACATCATGGAGAACTCCTCCGGAATAACTGTGAGCGCGGCCTTTACATCATATCCCTGTTCCATTGCAATCTGGGCAGAAAGAAAAGAATCTTTTCCGCCGGATAGGAGTGCCAGAGTTTTCATTCCAAACAATAATCACTATGGTTTTATAACCTTACGCGATGGTGAGGCAGGTGAATAAATGTCCGTAAAAGTAGGAGAAAAAGCACCAGATTTCAAAGCACTGGACTCAGCACTCAAGGAAAAGAAACTGTCAGACTATAAGGGCCACAAGACTGTCCTGGCTTTCTTCCCGGGAGCATTTACTTCAGTATGCACAAAGGAAATGTGCACATTCAGGGATTCAATGGCTGCCTTCAACAACCTTGATGCAAAAGTGGTGGGAATAAGTGTGGATCAACCATTCTCTCTAGCAGAATTTGCAAAGCAGAACAAGCTGAACTTTGAACTTCTAAGTGATGCAAACAGGGAAATCAGCAAGAAATATGGCGCACTTCACGAGAACTTCGTTAATGTAGCCGGCCTCACAGCTTCCAAAAGGTCAGTCTTTGTCCTTGACAAGGAAGGCACCGTAAAGTACGCTTGGGTTTCTGAGGACCCTGGAAAGGAACCAGATTACGAAGCTGTAAAGAAAGAACTTTCAAAAATCAACTAAAATTTTTTTATCCAAATGTGAAGGTCTTCCTTCCTTTTGGAACACTTTCATATGCAAAAAAGAGAGCTTTGCAGGCGCCACTGCTATTTCACGAGATAGTTTCAGTCTCACCATGGCCTGATTGATTCAGGGACAGTCACCGAATTCTGCCAGCCATACCTTCCACTCAGTTCAGTGATGAGCGAACAGAGGCCGCCCCTGTTCTATGTCGCCAAATGTATTGCAGCAGTACCCTCAAGAAATCCAAATAGTATGTGTGCATCCCATATTTGTGAACAAGGACCTATCAAGGAAACTCATTGCAATTGTTTCGGCAAGCAAGAGATCCGCACAGGGTTACACCGAACAGGATTTTGTAACAAACCTGTCATTCAAGAAAAACCTGCTCGATCCTGATACTGTCAAGGAGTTCATTTCAAGCGCTACAAACGAGGGCCTTCTTGTGCAGAGGGACAAACTGTTCATCCCCAATTTCAGCACAACCGGTGTAATAGTCCCCCTCGATTTCGCGGTGTCCAGGGAGGAACTGTTCTCTGAATCCAGAGAAACGCCACTCGTGGACAGAATTCTAGAAGCTGTTTCAGCATCAGGAAAAATGACTAAAAAAGACGCGATCTCAAGAGCACGGGAGGTCCTGAAATCAGTAAAATATATTCCATTCGAGCTTGCACTGATCTCAATAATGTCGGATGAGGGGCTTGACACCAGGCACTTTGTAGAGGAAATTAAGGAAAAATGGAATAAGAGCTGATATCACTCAGCTTTTGATCTCTGGGCTATTTTTATGGCCTCATCAACATTCTCAAGTTCCATTGCTATATCTGAGGCAAGGTCATAGATAAAGCCCAATGATTTCTTGAAATCCTTCTTCTCTTTCTTGTTCTTTATCTTCAGGCCAATCTTGTCTATGAGCTCAATTGCTTCCATTGCCTCTTTGAGGGCTTTTTCCTCGTCCCCGGAAGCTCTGACCAATCCTATCCTGCCCCTGACGGCCTCAAAGTAATTCTCCCAGTCCTCAGTGTTTTCCGATATCTTTAGGACTTCATCATAAATCTGAGCAGCCTCTCCCCTTTCCTTCGCACTCTGTGATTTGAGCTCGCCCACCGCATTCAGTGTGGTTGCAATCAGGAACGGGTCATCAAGCACTTTTGAAACTTCAAAGGCTTTCTTGAAATATTCTTCGCTCTCTCCCTTCTTCCTGGCATCCATCTCAATATATCCAAGGTTGAGGTAGTCCAGAACAACAAGATCCTTCTGGTCACCTTTCTGGTGTATCTTCAGCGAGGTTTCGGCGTATGCCTTTGAATTCTCATCATTCTTGCTCTCCAGGGCATTGTATGCCTGAGAAAGTCTGTAACAGAGATCTGCAGTTTCGTCGTCTTCATTGGGCTTGATTACCTCATAGGCTTTCAGGTACTCCCTTATGGCATCCATTACCTTCTCTTTCTGCATCAGCATATCGCCGTTTTTTATTGCGATCTCCACAGTTTCATCCATCTGTTGTTCTCTCCTTAAATTTTAATTCTCTATTTATTTGTTCTTTTGCGTATGTCTTCAAGCAGTTCCTTTGCCTTGGACATGCTTATTGTGCCATTCTTGACCATTGTATCTGAGATAAGGTCTATTTCCTCGTTCAGTGCTCCCACAGAGGCTGCAAGGCTTCTTGCATGGAGCGACATGTGCCCCTTCTGTATTCCTTCGGAACTCAATGCTCTCAAAGCCGCAAAGTTCTGTGCAAGCCCAACTGCGGCGAGAACATTGGCAAATTCACTTGAATTTTTTACTTCGAGGATCTTCCTGAAAATTGCGGCCTTTCTGACAGTGTTTGTGGAACCGCCTACAGTTCCAACCGCTATGGGTATTTCTATTTCCCCCAATAGATTGCCATCAGGAGTCTTGCTGTACCGTGTAAGAGAATAATTTCCAGTAAGGGTATGGTAAGTGTGTGCATTTGCTTCAGCTGATCGCCAGTCATTAAGGGTCGCGAGCAGCACAGCGTCTATCCCATTCATTATGCCTTTGTTGTGCGTCGCAGCCCTGAATGGGTCCACGTTGGCCATATTGTATGCACTGATGATGTTATCCACAACGTTTTCACCCCCAATAAGGTCTTTCCTGAAGATTGCCTTGCATCTCGAGACCCTGTGTGGGGTCAGGTTGCTGAGAATCTTCAAGTTTGTCCTGCACCCGCTTATCTCTTCAAGATATGATGCTACTGTTTCGCACATGCTGTTTACAACGTTTGCACCCATGGCATCCCTCACGTCTATGAGCAGATGTACCACCACGCTTCTTTGCGGGTCCTCCAAGGTCCTGATTTCAATGCCCTTTGCTCCCGCACCCATTGAGGAAAGGGTCTTGCTTCTCGTATTGGCTAGCTTGAGAATATCAGTTTCATGTTCCAGAATCACATTCTTCAGCTTCTCGAAGGAATCATAAGAAACGATCTGGATTTGCCCAATCATAATTGGCTCCGTGGATTCAGAAACAAATCCACCAGAAGCTCTTGCAATTCTTGCAGCATTGGAGCAGGCAGCTACCACAGAAGCCTCCTCTATTGCCATTGGTATGAGGTAATCTTTACCGTTAATCCTGAAATTCGGGGCGATGCCCACAGGAATCTCAAATGTTGAAACCACATTTTCTATGAGTTTGTCCGCAAGCTCAGTATTAAGGGAGCCGTGCATCCGCAATACCTCCAACTCTTCCTGGGTAAGGTCGGAGAATGAGCCAAGAAGCTTCAGCCGCTCCTCCACGCTCAACTTGTAAAAGCCCGATATCTCAGAGCTCCTGTTTACCATCCGAATAGAAATTACGCAAGTCTAGTTAATGATTTTCCACCTCAACTCTGTTAAGATCCCGTTGACAGGATCAGATTTCCCGCCATTTTTTGTAAGCAACTTCTAGGCACATGTAAAGTTATCATAAACCTGATGGAATTATGAAGGAATGAAAAGGATGTCTTGGCACACTTCAAGTAAAATTTGACAGTATGACTAACTCCAAACTTATTTAATTCTCTGAACAATCTGATATTCTGATGTTAAAGAACAGAAGCATTGTTTCTATCGATGACGTCTCCCAGCCTGAATTAGAAGATATTTTCAAAACAGCCGATGAGATGTCGGATCACCTCAAACAGGGCAAACCCCTCAAAATCCTTGACGGTCGCATAATGGCAACCTTTTTCTTTGAACCAAGCACAAGGACACGGCTTTCCTTCGAGAGCGCAATGAACCGACTTGGAGGTTCAGTGATAAGTGTTTCAGAAGCAAGGTCCTCATCAGTGGCAAAGGGCGAAACCCTTGCCGACACAGTGAGAATGGCAGAGTCTTATTCTGATGTCATAGTGATAAGGCACCCAATGGAAGGCGCTGCAAAACTTGCGGCAAGATTTTCATCAAAACCAATCATTAATGCGGGAGACGGATCCGGACAGCATCCCACGCAGACTATTATGGACCTTTATACCATAAGGAAGGAACTGGGGAACATAAACGGGAAGACGGTTACTATGGTTGGTGACCTGAGATATGGACGAACGGTCCACTCCCTGCTCCTTGCACTTTCAAATTACGATGTTGAGGTCAACCTTATTTCCCCTGAGATCCTAAAAATACCGGAATATATAATATCCAGACTTCCCAAGAATTTCAAGGTAAATGTGTCAGCCGATTTTGACAGTGCAGTTGAGCAGAGCGATGTCCTTTACGTGACCAGAATTCAGAAGGAAAGGTTCACAGACCAGAACGAATATCTTAGCGTCATAGGTTCTTACTCAGTGACGCCTGAAACACTGGAAAAAATGAAAGAGAAATCCATCATTATGCACCCACTTCCAAGGATAGATGAAATAGCTCCTGAAGTTGATTTAAGCCCCAAGGCAGCATATTTCAAGCAGGCGAGCAACGGTGTGCCGGTAAGGATGGCTCTTGTTTCAATGATACTGGGGTGATAAAAGTGGAGCAGACATTAAAAATTTCAAAAATTAAGGATGGAACCGTTATTGATCACATCACAGCGGGCAAAGCCATGAAGGTTCTTTCCATTCTTAATATAGATGAGAAGAGCAACAGTTCCGTCAGCATCGGTGTAAGGGTACCAAGCAGCAAGATGGGTTTCAAGGATGTAGTCAAGATAGAAAACAGGAATCTTGAGAAATTTGAAGTGGACAAGATCTCTCTCATTGCGCCTGATGCATCCATAAGCATTGTGAAGGATTACGAGGTAACCCAGAAGTACACGGTTGAACTGCCTTCAAGGATTGTCGGTATAGTAAAATGCCACAATGCTAACTGCATTACAAATGTCAAAGAACCTGTGAGCAGTGAATTTGCACTTGTTTCCAAAAAACCCCTTGTGATAAGGTGCAATTTCTGCGAGAGAAATATGAATGAGAGGGAAATATTGACTTCCCTTTGATTTATGAAGATAGCTGGTACTTGAGAAGTTCAGAGGTGTTTGAAAGCCTCGCAGAAAGAACTTCTACGTGCCTTGCTATATCCACATTTATTTTTCCAATTACCTTGTTCTTGTCCGGGTGGACCTGGCTCATCTTTTCTATCATTTTCTGATTGTCGAAGACCACAACGCTTGCTCCACTGTCTTTCAACTCTCTGATTCCAGCTTCTGCAAGCTTTCTTCTCTTCGTATCTTCCCTTGACGGCTTTATGATTACATTAACATGAGCTACTTTCCTGACGGTGAGCAGCCTGGAGAAATTTATGTGCATTGACTGGGCAAAATCGCCCCCAAAACCACTGACCAGGACGTACGAATTTGATTTATCGATTTCGTTGATGAGTTCCTTGCTCATTGCCTCCCAGTCGCCTGTTTCACCAACATATAAGGTTGCTACAGATGCTGACTCAAGTGGCTCATCCCATTGCTCGAACTGGCTGAGAGTCTTTCTGTATTCGTATTCCTCCCTGGAGAGGAGTGTAACCCGCATTGGGTCAGGTTCAGAGATTTCAAGTTCAGCATACGCTTCTCCTTTCTTGTTGTTCGCAAAGGCCCTGTCTTCCTTGACAAGAACTGATCTGTAGGAAGTTCTCCTGATCTGAAGAGGCTTTATGTTTCTCAGAATTCTCTCGCCTGCTTTTCCGAAAGAAAGCACAACATTGTCCATCCTTTCCTGGTAATATTTCCTTATTAGCCCTTTCAACACACCTTCAATATAGTTTGCACCTATCGTTTCCAATTTTTTATCCCCCTTACAGTTTGCCTACCTTTTGTCCCCTTGGTGAACCCTCGTTGAATTTGTCATTTATCTCTTCAAATTTCTCAAGGTCATTCATTATGGATGCAAAGCTCTCCATCTTGCCTTCGATTATTTTGTGAAGTTCTCCAGATTTCACTGCATTTTCTAGGAGTTCTTCTATAACCTCGTCCTTGGTTTTGAAAAAACCCTTCTGAACGACTGAAGAAATAATCCTGTCCATGTTCTTGCTGAGTCTGATCCCAGTTTCTCCTTGGTCTACAAAGCCGATTCTTGTCTTTGAAATGTAATCCAGGGCTGAGTGCCTAATAAATTCAGACCTGCTACCGAATCTCGGATTTGTATTCAGAAATTCATCGATTTCTGCGAGGTCTTCCTCCGAAATCCTAAGTGTCAACTTTGTATCTTTATTTTCAAGACTCACGAGACTTCCAGACAAAATAACGTATTATATATTTAAACATTCGTATGTGTACATACACTATATGCGAAATGTATGGCTGTTGTTTTAATTTGTATTTACATTGTAAGAGCCTTTTCCAAAGATTTTTGCTATATGCCTTACAGGTAAGTGATAATTTGTTATGAGTGACAGTAAGACTATGTACCTTTTTATTTATCATATAAAATTCTAATGAGTTTGGCAGAATCGGAGTTGACAATATTATAAGCCCGATTCTGATTACTCAATATGGACGTAAGTGATTACGAGAGTCTTTTGAAGAAGACCGCAGACGTACTTTCAAAATCAAATGTTAACCAGCAGAGATTACAGATCCCAGAGCCTGATATAATGCAGGAGGGCAAAGTAACCATAGTCAGGAATTTCATGGACATCGTGGAAATGATCAATAGAGATCCAAAGCACATTTCCAAGTTCCTGATGACTGAATTTGGTATTGGTGTGACCATTAATGGGAAGAGGCTCACAATTAACAGGAAGATTTCTGCTGATCAGATTTCAGCCAAGATTAAGCTGTATATGGAGTCATATGTCGTGTGCTACGAATGTAATTCCCCAGATACTGAAATTCAGAAAATCGGAAGGACATATGTTCTTGCGTGCAAAGCATGCGGGGCGCAGCATCCCATTAGAATTGCCACAGAATCCAAGGCTGATGATACTAAAATTGAAGAAGGAAAGACTTACACAGTTGAGATAAGCAAGATCGGAAACTCTGGAGAAGGAAGGGCATTCTACAGGGGATTCAACATATTTGTCCCCGGGGTAAAGAAAGGGGATACAGTCAAGGTCTTGATCAAGAAGATCAGGGCTAACACCGCCATTGCTGAGGTCGTGGACAAAGAGAAGAGCTGATGAATTCGGGATTGGCTTCAAAGGTCGTTGTTGACACCAATTCCCTTATTTATTCTATTGAACACAGGGCGAATCTGAGACAGTTGCTGCTGGAACTCCCGGAAGTGAAGGGAATTATGGTTCCGGAATGTGTCTACAGAGAACTTCGGGCTATGGCAGGAAGCATGAAATTTGCCCAGGGTGCACTTGAACTTTCAGAGAAGTTTGAACATATTCCCGGAGAGGGATACGCGGATGACTGTATCCTGGAAATAGCCAAAGAAGGCCACTTCTTTGTGCTATCCAACGACCGTGCTCTGCTTGCAAGAGCCAAGGAAGCAGGAATAAGGGCTATTACAATCAGGGGAAACCGCAAGGTCGAATTTGTATGAACTGCTGCAATTCCTCTGCGCAATCTACAAAATAATAATAGGCAATTTGGAATTCGTCTATTATCTGGTATTAGCATGGGCGATTCTATTGACAACAGTTATTGGGTACTTAAGGCACTAAAAAGCCTTGGTGGGAGCAAGAGCCTCATTTCAATTTCATCATCGGAACTTGCGGAGTACATGAAAATAAGCCAGCAGTCTGCTTCCAGATTCATTCTCGATCTGCTCAGGGGTGGCTATATCATGAGGCAGATGAATGGGAGAAAGCAGGATATATCGATAACTGAGAAAGGACTTGCTCTCCTTGTTAAGGAATACGCAGACCTCAGTGTGATCCTGGAAAAACCAGTAAAGATGAAACTCTATGGCAACGTCCAAAGCGGTTTAGGCGAAGGCAGGTACTATATTTCAAGAAAAGGTTACATTGTCCAGTTCCAGGAAAAACTTGGCTTTATACCATACCTTGGAACGCTTAACTTGAGAATCAAGCCCGGTTCAGAACTTTCCCTGAGAAGGCTCAGAAGCATGGATGGAATCCACATTGACGGATTTGTAACTGATGACAGGTCTTACGGCCCCGTGAAATTATTTCTTGGCAACATTAACGGAATTAAGTGCGCCATAATATTTCCTGAGAGATCGGTTTATAGTGACGTTCTGGAGATAATCTCTGTGGATTTCCTGAGGGAAAAATTAAGCTTAAAGGACGGGGACGAACTTCTTGTGGAAGTTGAGGGCCCATTCAACTAAAATGATACGTCCAACTTTCCTTCCCTGATTTCTGAAATTACTTTGCTTTCCTTTACCTTAACCTGATCCAGGGTAAGGCCACACTCGTGGAGTTCCATGTAGATTTCATACATTTCATCTTCCGGAGAAGGAGTAAGGACCTTTCCACTGAATACTCTTGTGAACCCGCAGGTTTTATCCGCATCAAAGTAAAGCCTGTAATTAGTTTCCACGGTAACATCCTTGTCGTCCAAATAGATCCTTTCTGAATAGTAGTCTTCTGCCATTTTTTATTTCACCTTTTTCAACCTTAACATAAAATCAGATATAATTATCAAGTCCATGAAGCCATGGCTCCTTGAATTCAGAAACCTTTCCCTCAAGGAAATTCAGGTTTCTGTCCACAAGCCTTATTTCACCGAAGGTGGTTCTGCCGATCTCCGTTGTCTTTACGCCTTCAAAAGCTTTAAGGAATTCTTCCCTGTTTTCCGGTTTCACTTCAGCAATGATCCTTTCTCCGCCCTCAGAAAAAATCTTCTCAAATGTCCTGGCATCTGACACTTCGGTGAGATCAACATCAAAGCCCAAACTGAACCCAAAGGACATTTCCAACAAAGCCTGAATTAATCCACCAGAAGACACATCGTGTGCAGAAAGTATAAGCTCTCTGGCATAGGCATCCCGGTATTTCTCAGAAATCAACCTGAGCTCCTCCATGTCAAACCATGGGAGAGTGGTGCTTGCAATATTTCTGAACTTCAGGTACTGGCTGCCACCCAGGCTGGAAGACTCCCTACCGATAATGAAAATATGGTTTCCGGGTTCCTTGAAATCAGAACTGATCGCTTTGGAAACGTCCTCAAGCACGCCAACCATCATTATATTGGGAACTGGCTTGATGTTGTTTCCGGAATACTGGTTGTATAAGCTGACATTACCAGCTACTACAGGTAATTCCAGTTTCCTGCAGAATTCAGACATTGCTTCCAGAACCTGGATGAGTTGCCCCATTATTCTGGGTTCTTCCGGATTTCCCATGTTCAGGCAGTCAACGACAGAATTTGGCTTTGCCCCAGTAACGAGAACGTTTAGGTAAGCTTCAGCCATAGTCCCGAAGGTTCCTGACATGGGATCTATAGAAACCATGTCGTACCTGGAGCCTGCTGTTACGGCAAGCCCCTTCTTTGAATTCTCCAGAGGCTTTATTACGGACGCATCTGAATGCGTCTCACCATTTGGCATTCCAGTGAGAGGCCGTATGACTGTATCTCCCCTTACAGTGTGGTCATACTGCCTTATGATGTTCTCCCTAGTGCAGTTTGCCGGATCATTGAGAAACTTCATAAGAAATTCCTTAAGGTCAACATTTTCAGGTGGAATCACATATTCCAGCATTTCTTTTCTTGGGAGCTCATAATTCCTGCAGTATACTGGTCCGGAGGTAAGAAAATTGAGGTCAAGATCCAAAACCTTTTCTTCTTTGTATTTGAGCACCAGAGAAGTTCCTGGTACGACTTCGCCAATTATGGAGAACTCTATGTCCCAGCTATCAAATATGCCCGCAATCTTTTCGAGATTTTCCGGAGATACAGCAAGAAGCATTCTCTCCTGGCTTTCACTGACCCATATTTCCCAGGCCCTCATGCCTTCTTCCTTGAGCAGCACTTTGTCAAGTTGTACGACAGCAGTCACTCCGCCTGCAAGACATATTTCGCCCACTGAACTTGAAAGCCCTCCGCCGCCAAGATCTTTCATTCCATCAATAAGGGCCGAATCATTTGCCTCCAGCACTGCATGGATTAGAGGTTCCTTGATGATGGGATTTCCCAGTTGTACAACGGATTTTTTTTCCTCACTGCCTTCGGTCAGGATGGCAGAAGCAAAATTTACACCATGAATGCCGTCTCTCCCGGTTCTCCCGCCAACCAGAAGGAGCAGATCGCCGGTCTTTGAGATGAGGCTCCTTGAAATTCTGTCTTTCCTGACTATTCCAATGCAGCCTGCATTGACCAGAGGTGAATTATTGAAGCATTTGTCAAATTCAACGGATCCTGCAATATTTGGTATGCCCACACGGTTTCCATAATCCCTAATTCCGCCTACGACGTTGTTAAGGACAAACCTCGGGTGCAATCCTTTTCCCTTGAGTGAATTGTTCCAGACCTCTCCAAAATATATGGAGTCCAAAAGACCAACTGGCTGTGCCCCCATACACAGGATATCACGGAGAATGCCGCCAACACCGGTGGCCGCTCCACCATATGGCTCAAGTGCACTGGGATGGTTATGGCTCTCCATCTTCACAACATATGCATATTCATCGTCGAAGGACACCACTCCAGCATCGTCTTCCATGGCCAGGATGGCATCATATTTCTCCAGTCCGGAGAAGTATTTTTTAAGATAGAATTTTGAAGATTTGTAGCAGCAGTGTTCACTCCAGGCTTGTGCCATAGCCTGCATTTCCACATCTGTGGGATTCCTGCCAAGTTTCGTGAAATAGTTCTGGAGCATGGACATCTCCTCCGGGCTGAGGCCAAGGGACATATCTGCAGTGATCCTTTCAAGGCCTTTATTGTCTGCTCCAAGAAGCGGTATGATTTCAATCGCAGTCTCCAGTTTCTTGTTTCCAGCCATTCTTACTCCTTGATGGTGTATGACTGGATTACCGGGTTGGCAAGCAGTTTCTCGGAAATCTCCTTAACCATTGCATGGGGATCTGACTGGCCCACCTCAATGTCAAAAGTATATGTTTTGGAGGTCTTCAGGCTCTTTATTCCTGAATATCCAAGAAGTTTCAGGTTTTTATGGATAGTGAGTGCTTCAGGGTCTTCAACCCCTGGAAGGAATTTAATTTCAACGCTGATTACGGGCATGTAGTTCAGGATTTCCACTGGAAATTAAAAGCTGTTGATCATTTGACGGACTTGATTTCCTGTATTATGGGCATTAAGGCGTCGTATACCTTTTCAGCCTTTTCCACGATGGTACCTGTTACCACGACATCGGCACCGGCCTTGGCAATGAGAGAGGCTCTTTCCCTTGTTCTTATGCCCCCTCCAACAATCAATGGAACACTTACCTGGGATTTCACAGCCTTCACTATCTTCGGATTTACAGTTACGGGGGACCCGCTCCCTGCTTCCAAATATATAAGTTTCATCCCCATCATCTGTGCAGCAAGCGAATATGCCAGGGCACAATCTTCTTTATTGTTGTCTATGAGGTTGGCTTCCCCGACTTTTCCGACGGTCATTCCCGGATCAAATACAAGGTAGCCCATTGGAATTGTTTCCACTTTCATTTTTTTCAGGTAAGGGGCGGCCTTCACCTGATGACCTATGATAAAGTCGGGATTTCTGGAGTTAAGGAGGCTCATGAAGTATATGGCGTCCGCATGCCTGCTGATCATTGAAGATGAACCGGGGAATATGATTACTGGCTTTCTCGTCTCTCTTTTGATACTCTCAATGGTTTCATCCATGGCTTTCATGTCAATGGATGTGGAACCGCCTATCATGAAGAAATCTGTCCCAGCCTTTTCAGCCTCTACAGCAATTTCTGTGGATCTTGAAATGTCCTGTGAAGCAGGGTCTATCAAAGTCATGTGCACTTTGCGCTTCTTGATAAGTTCGCATATCTCACCATAAACTGTCAAATTATCCCACCAACTGCGAACGAAAACAATCCGACTATCATGGCAAGTTTAGACACTTGTTGGCTGATTCCGGGATTTCTTATTATTGTAACGGCTGAAATAATGAACAGGATGTCGGAGACTGCCACTATGGCTAGGTAATATAATTTGAATATCCCAAGGTAGTAGGGAAGGTAAGAGAATGAAACAGCTATAGCGATGGCTGTAATGGCAACTGCTGCAGCCCCGCGTACCCCTATGGACTTTGGCAGTGTAGTCCTGTCCACATCGCCCTCCATATCCTCTATATCCTTGATTATCTCACGGGAAAGGCTTGCAAGTGCAGCCATGGCAAACAGGATGAGCATTTTCCCGATTGAATTCACAGCGACCCCTCCGAAGATAAATATGAGGCCGACCAGGATACTTATCATAACGTTGCCTGCGAGCCCCATTTTCTTTGTCTTGGTTTCATAGATGCCAAGGAACACTTCGGCGAGTAAGACTAGAGCCAGTGCATAGATTGAAATGAAAATTCCAGAGACAATTGCTGCAACTGCAAAGAACATTACAAAGGCAGCCTTAGCTGCTTCTTTGGAAATTTTTCCAGTTACTAATGGCCTTTGGGGATGATTTACCCTGTCTGTTTCGACGTCAACAAGATCGTTGATCACATTACCGCCTGAAGTAACCAGAAAAACAGAAACTGACGCTGCCAGAATAGCATACAAATGTGAAGGCAGATTGAATCCTACACCAATAAAACCAGAGATAATAGTGGCAACTATCCCCATTATCCCGTTCACCGGTCTCATTATTTTAAGCCAGGGATTCATTCCAAAAGGGGAAAATAAAAACAGTTATTATATTTGCGAATTGCAAGAATTGGATTACTTAACTGCGATTTGCTCAAAGATCCTCAGAAATTCGGCGTGGTTGACATTCACTTTAAGCCCGGTTGGTGAAAAATGAGTTCTCCAGGCAACAGCACCAAGGTTCTCCCTTAGTAGCTCAACAAGAGCATCCAGTCTGGGAATACTCTTGCCAAGATATGACGCATAATCTGCAGTTTCAAAGAAATACATCCTCGCATCCTCATGTGGAAGAGTTCCTAAGAATTGCAAGGATTTTGCCTCTATGCCTCTCATTACCTGTTTGCAAGATTTTTCCACAACATCCTGTGAATTCAGGGAACCAGTCCATAATGGGCCCTCTTCGCTTTGTGGATATAAGGGGCCGACTACCTCGCTCTTGGAAATAGCTCTGATATTGAGTAGGCCCTCATCGGCACGCCCAGCTCCGTGTGACACCTTGATTATGGTTCTGTAATAGTGTGACCTCCAGAATGAAATAAGCGGGACTATATGCTTATCCATTGCTGCGGCCCTTTTTGCAATGTATGACAGAAGCAGCCTGATGCCAGTTTCATGCCTGAGGCGATCATTCTCAACATGCGCGCCATATCTCCTGGCGGTCTTTTTTGGAGCTGATCCAGTAAGTGCAGAGAGGTCAGTGGCGGTAAGCCCGATATAGCCGCCATTTTTCACGTGTGTAAGCGCCACATCCAGGTACGGAACTATGGAACCATAAGGGTCGACGTCTATAAAATCGAAAAGTAATCTTGACACAACCGATTCAAAGGGCTCGTTTCGAATTTCAAGATCCACTTCATTTTCTTTCCGGTTTCTCTCAATCACTTCAACAGATTTCCTGTTGATTTCTGCAATGACTGAATTTGTGCCGGTCTCTTTGGAAACACGTATTCCTCTTATTCCTGTCCCACCAAATCCGTCAAGATAATTGCGCGGCTTTAGGGCGTTAACCAGAGCAACAGTAATATCTCTGTTCAGGACCTGGTCAGGATTATAGAAGCCAACCCTTTTGGTGCCCGGGCCAGGTAAAATTTTATCATCAGGTATAAAAATTTGGGAAAGCCCTTCCCTTATGATCAATTATGCGCCTTCTTCTCCCCTGAGTACCATGAGAACCCTGAAAGGCAGGATGCTCCTGTTTATTGGAGTAATATCAAAAACTCTGATTCCTTCAAGGCTCCTGATCTCCTGCAACACTGGATTTCTGGATTTCTTGTGGAGTGTAACTATAAGAGGTTTTTCTGATTTCAGCGTGGTCTCTATTTCACTTTGTATGCTTCTGGTTGTGTTTTCCAGCTTTCCAACCTCATCTATCACCAGGACATCCGCAGACTCCCTTGCCTTCTGAAGGCTTGGTATGAGGATTTCCTCAAGCAGCCTGGTGTCCACACCGAGCTTGTCTATTTTCACTCTAGAGACAATTCCCGCCTGTGCAAAAGTTATCTTTTTCTTGGTGCTGATATCGAACAGGGAGTATCCCGTGAGTTTGCCGTGCTCTGTGATTTCAGAAACGAGGACTCCCTGAACTACTGTGCCGTCTTTCTCAAGCATCTCGATGATTTTCTTGAGGGCCTCTGCCTTGATTGACCCAACTGGACCCGTTATTCCTATCTTTACTGCCATCTGATTTTTTTACTCCTCTATATACATCAGCGGATAGTCCATTTCTGGAACGTACCGCAGTTTAGCCGTGACCTGTTCATCACCGTATTTTACACGGATCGTGACATTGAGCATGTCGCCCGTTAGCGTCAAGTACTTGTAAACGCCCTGTTTCTTTGAGATCTGATCTTTGTCTATCTTTACTACTGCATCCTCAACAAATGGCTGAACCTTCACGCTCTGGCTCATTGCCTTTTCAAGTGACTCCGCATTACTCAGATTCAGGGGGGCACCAACATACTGGTGGTAAATCGTTCCCAGTTTAATGCCTGCCTCGAATATGGCACGCTCTCTATCAGTACAATTGAAATATTTGCTGGCGGGATCATGCATTTGCCTTCCATAATCACACCGATAAACATAAATATTTTGACACCAAATGTCAAAAAAAATAGAATTTTGTGGAATCATATGCCCATTTTAATGTTCTGATAAAGTTGCCTTGCTATGGCAAAGAGTATCGCGGTTATAACTGAAATGATGAGAAGATCATACAGGGTCGAAATCGTGGGTGTATAGTCTAATGAATTTCTCACAACATCTATGACATAGGTCAATGGATTCCCTAGCGCCATCAGTCGTACAGGCAGAGGTGTTTGAGGCGTTATGGTGTAGAAAATGGAACTCGCAAAGTCCAGTATAAAGAAGAGAAGGATAGTGATGGTGTTGTAAGCCTGCATAGTCTTGGCAATAGTGGAAATTATCAGGAACAGTGCAGAGAAGAGTATGGTGCCAATAACCAGGGCCAGTACGGTAAGTGTAATGGATATGGCAGTGAGAATAAATCCTCCTGAAATAGCCTCAGAAAGAACCAGCATAACAAAGCTTCCTCCCAGGGTGAAGATTATGGCCACAAACATTATTCCAAGCAGATAATCTGTTCTCTTGAATGGGCCAACCAGAAGCTGTTCAAACATCCCCCATCTCCTGTCGCTCCAAAGCATGCTTCCCCCGATATTGCCAGCAGTGAGGGTCTGCATGGCAACAATTCCCGGCCCAAGGAAATGGGTGTAAGAAATTGTTTCGCCATTGACACTTACTCCGCTAATCAGTGTCTGGAACATTGAGCCCATGACCAGCAGGTAAAGTGCTGGCAGGCCGAGCATAAAAACCATTGTTCCTGTATCCATGTTAACCATGATATTTCTGTAAGTAAGTCTGATGGAGGCAGGTATTTTCATTGGTTGTTCACCACTTCTATGAATACATCATCAAGGGTTGCATCCCTGAGATTTATGCTTTCAATGTTCCGGATGTAGTTTCTGGCAAGCCTGAGAATTTCCTCAAGGGCTTTTGTAATTCCTTTGCCCACTATTTTCAACGTCCTGCCTTCCATCATTGCATCCTGTGCAAGGCCAGAATCAATCAAGGCACTTTTCAGTTTCAAGATTTCAGTTTCCACAATTGAATCGGGAGTTGTTATTTCCAGTGTCCTAAGGCCACCATATTTTGACTTGAGTTCAAAGGAAGTCCCTTCCACCCGTATTTTTCCGTTTGCCATAATGGCTATCCGGTCACAAATGTAATCCGCTTCCTCAAGGAAATGGGTAGTGAAAAGCACTGTCATTCCTCCGGCTGCCCTTTTCCTGATATTGTCAAGAATTCTCCTTCTCATTATGGGATCCATACCAACAGTTGGCTCATCCAGGAAAAGAACTTCCATGTCATGCATCAGTTCCCTTGCCACCTGCAGCTTTTTCTTCTGTCCGCCGGAGAGTTCGAAGGCTCTGGTCTTCCTGACGTCAGTGAGTTCGAAAAGTTCCAGAAGCTCCTCCATCCTTGATTTTGCTTCTTCCCTTGGGATTTCCCAGAGAGTAGCGTACACTTTCAGGTTGTTTTCAACGGTTGTAAAATCGAAGGACTCAGCCTGCTGCACCACGCCTATCCTTTTCTTGATCTGCAGTGGATGTTTCTGGGGGCTGTAACCCAGAACGTTAACGCTGCCTGAAGTTGGGTCAATAAGTGTGGTTAAAATCTTAATTGTGGTACTTTTCCCAGCTCCGTTTTTTCCAAGAAGTCCATAAATCTCGCCCTTTCTAACGGAGAATGTTATATCGTCAACGGCATTCTTCTTTCCGTCATAAGATTTTACGAGGTTCTGCGCTTCAATGGCATTCCCGGTGGTGGAATTCACCAACCTTAATGTGCAATCCATATAAAATCCTGCATAGAACAGAAAAATCCAACTTCTATGGATAATAGCATTTGGAAAACCCCATCAAATAGTGTTTCTTCACATTGTACCTTCTAATCGCTCATTGACAGGTTCATTGACGTTTTAGCGATATACTGAAATACATCGGGATAATTAGGCTCAATTGTAATATGGCGATACTAAACGAAACAAAGGCCAAAGCTTCCCTCTGGAGGAGGCATTTCTGGGGAAGGTTCATGGGTTTGGCGCTCCTTGTTGTGGGTGTGGCCTTTTAT
>JAMDCA010000011.1:71624-75109 GCA_023489435.1 Thermoplasmatota archaeon | reverse complement strand
GGCTCACTAAATGAGATATTGTACGATGAATAAATGAGTATATCATTCTTGTCTGTAGGTGGTTGTGCAACCATTTACTAGGCAATCCAAATTTATAATTGGTGCTCCATAAGAACCATTAAAAGTGGAAACGAAGTTATATAAGGGCACCTAAAATCTAGCAGAGCATGGAAGACCAGATTCAGGCTTCTATGGATAAATTAAAACAGGATAAGGCTGAGTTTCTACAGGTTCAGTTCACAGACATCGTCGGCGCAGTAAAGACACTGACTATACCCAAGAACAGGTTTGAAAGCGCCCTGACTGAGGGAGTGGTTTTTGACGGAAGTTCAGTTGCAGGTTATGCCCAGATAGAAGAATCCGACATGAGGGCGCATCCAGATCTTTCAACTTATACTATACTGCCTGAGGGAAAGGATGGATACAAGACTGTGAGGTTCATCTGTGACATTTATACCCCTGACGGGGAAAGGTTTCCCGGAGACCCCCGGTACGTGCTTCAGAGAACCGTGAAGAGGCTCAATGACAAGGGAATGGATTTCTTCGTAGGGCCAGAATTCGAGTTCTTTGTTTTCAAGAGGGACCACGAGGGAAACCCGACAGCTATCCCAAGCGATTACGGAGGGTATTTCGACAACACTCCCATTGATTCTGCCAATGAAATAAGGCAGGAGATCCTCAAGCACATGTATGATCTCGGCTACCAGCCTGAGGCAGCACACCACGAGGTTGCATACGGGCAGCAGGAAATAGACCTCAGGTATGGCCAGGCCCTTGTAATGGCTGACAGGGTAACAATGCTCAAGAATATAATCAAGAATGTTGCACAGAAGCACGGGATGTATGCTACATTCATGCCGAAGCCAATAAACGGAGTCAATGGCTCGGGAATGCATGTCCACTCCAGCATCATGTCAACTGGCGAGAAAGAGAACCTCTTCTATGACGCTAATGCAAAGTACGGCATCAGTGATCTTGGGATGAACTACCTTGCTGGCATACTGAAAAACATAAATTCTGCATCAGCAATCCTCGCTTCCTGGGTAAATTCATACAAGCGCCTTATTCCAGGATATGAAGCGCCTGTTTACATATCGTGGGCCAACAAGAACAGATCCGCCCTCGTGAGGGTCCCAGCGGGAACCGGAATGAGGAAGAGAATGGAACTCAGGTGCCCTGACTCAGCAGGCAATCCATACCTTCAGTTCGCAGTGATTCTTGGAATGGGGCTTGAAGGAATTGAGCACAAACTTTCTCCGCCAGGGCCAACTGAGAAGGATATATTCCACATGACAGCAGAGGAGAGGATTAAAGGGGGAATCCAGAGCATGCCGGAAAGCCTTGGGGAAGCGCTGCACCACTTCAGGAACAGCAAGCTCATGAAAGATATACTTGGAGAACATATTTTCGAGAATTTCATAACAGTGAAGCAGAGGGAATGGGACGCCTTCAGGTCACATGTAACAACATGGGAACTAGACAGATACCTTCCCATTCTCTAATTTTCAATACTCCCTCAATCTTCTTTCTTTTCTATTTTCCACATGCCTTGAATAGTAGTATAGGCCCACGAGCACGATGCCGCTGGGTAGCAGCACCAGGCCAGTCACCACAGCCAGGAGCGTAGTATAAACAATCTTCCCCATGGTTGCGTCAACATTTATGGACTGGCTTCCCGTGTTCTTGATCACCAGGGACACATTGCCTGATCCAGGGGAAACAACAACCTCCGTAAGGCTGGACTTCTGGGTGGCATTCTCGTTGCCAAATGACGTGCCTGACGAAACAGTAAGGGAAGTGGTGATGTTGAATGAAGCCAGGTTCGTCGTAACTGTGTAGTCAATATCATCCCCGGCACTGACATAACCATTGGAGATGGTATAGGAACTGCCCGGGGCAATGGTCACGTCGTTAGCTGAAGTCGTATTGCTTGTAACCAGGTAAACTGAGAGAGAAAACAGGACCAGAGAGGCTATTATTAAAACTGCCCCAATCTTGGCTATGCGGTTTCTTCTCGGTCTGTCTAACATTGTCACTCTCAGCTCTCAATGGCATTGGTATGGCATAATTATTTTGCTTCTCTCACTTCAATGGCCTGGGAACCAGCAGCAGCTATATTTCCTGTATTCATAGAAATTCTGATTATTTCTGCATTGTGCCTTATTACCTGCTCGTTCCCCCCAATGGTTATGTCGCCAATCTCGGCACTCATTGAAAGCTTCCTTTCAGTCTTGAATGCCCTAATTGCTGAAATTACTGAAACCACATAGTCAAAGTCGGAAATGTCATTATCAGATATTCCCAGTTCCAGAGGGGCTGGCCAATGCTCAAGGTGTATGCTCTTCAGCGTGCCAAGGTTGTGCATGTGGTAAATCTCCTCTGCAATAAATGGAAGGACCGGTGCGTACATTTTCATAGTCTGTGCAAGCACATAATTGAGAGTAAGCGCAACTTCTGCCAAAAGGTCCCCGGCGATAGTTTCTTTCCTGTTGTTGACGCTCTTTGCAATTTCAAGGTAGTTGTCGCAGAATACGTTCCAGAAGAAATTGTCAAGTTCAGCTCGTGCGTGTGAAACCTGGTACTGGTCCATGTTGACCGTGCAGGCTTCAATGGTCTCATTGAGCTTCCCCAGTATCCACCTGTTTACCGGGTATTTCACTTCCCCTGGAGCAGAAGGAGCCTTTTCGGTGCCGGTGATAATCTTCACCAGGTTGGCTGCATTGGACAGCTTTATGAGGGTTCTGCGGCCCCTGACGAAATCCTGCTCCTTCACCTTTATGTCATCCCCGGGTATGGTGGTTGAAGCCCAGTATCTTACGGAGTCTGCGCCGTATTGCTTGATGAGGGCTTGTGGCTCTACTATGTTACCCTTGCTCTTGCTCATTTTCTGCCCGAGCGGATCATATACATTTCCGCTGATTGCAATGGTAGCCCACGGAGCAAAACCATCGTGAATATGCGATCTCACAATGCTCGTGAATGCCCAGAAGTTGATTATGTCATGACCCTGGAACCTGATATCCATAGGATACAGGAAATCGAAGAGTTTGTCATGAAGCAGGTACAGCCTTGGGGTGAGAGATGAAGTAGCCCAGGTGTCCATAATGTCGGTGTCCGGTTCAAGGTCCGATGATCCGCACCCGGAACACTTCAAGTCGATTTTGTCAAGCCTTGGATCCACAGGAAGCTGCTCTTCCCTGGCAAATACCGGCTTGCCACATTTCCTGCAGTGCCAGACAGGGAATGGAACTCCAAAGAATCTCTGCCTTGAAATGAGCCAGTCCCATTTCAGCCCCTCTATCCAGTTGTCGAGCCTGACCCTCATATGCTCGGGGATCCACTTGACCTGCGAGGCTGTCGATTTCAGCCCGTCCCTGAGGTCTAAATACCTTACTGACCACTGCTTGCTGATGCTTATCTCAATGGGGGTGTCGCAGCGTTCGTGGGTGTTCACAGAGTGCTTTATCCGTTCCACCTTTTCCACA
>JAMDCA010000011.1:62891-71033 GCA_023489435.1 Thermoplasmatota archaeon | reverse complement strand
GACATCCAGTTTTTCAGCAATTCTGCCTCTGCCTTGTCGCTTTCTTCAGTGCAGAGCCTGATGAATTCAACAAGATCTGTCTGCTCTCCCTTGATGCCCAGTTTTTTCTCGGTGTACCTCTCCGTTGGGAGTCCATTGTCATCGAATCCCCAGGGATAGTAAACCTGGAACCCCCTCATCCTCTTGTATCTTGCAATGAAGTCCTGGTGCGGGTAAGAGAATGCATGCCCCATATGCATCTTGCCTGAGATGGTGGGTGGCGGTGTGTCTATTGCAAACCATCTGGATCGGTCCCTGACACTGGCATCGTACCTGTATATGTCATTCTCCAGCCAGTGTTTTGTCCATTTCTCTTCAATCGAGGGAAGGTCCAGCTCCATAGGAAAGGTTAATTTTCACTGTATTAAAACCGTTTGCTTTAGGATCAGATGTATATATTAAGTGCAGTTGCAAAAAACCGACAAAATGTCTTTTATCCCCGCAATTCTAATGCTGTTGTGAACAAAGCCACCAACTCAGGATCCAGTGTTCAATACGGCTCACCAGGTGAAAGTGACGGCATGGGGAAGGCCAGGCTGGTTGAGCAGGTATGCGATTACATCAGGGAAAATGTCAGTTCCAGCCTGACCCTGGAGGATCTGGAGAAGAAATTCAGTGTACGGGGTTACACAATTCAAAGGTGGTTCAAGGACATAATGGGAATCAGCCCGAGGAAGTACATGGAGGAGCTCAGGATACACAAGCTCAAGAATAACCTGAAAAACGGTGAACCAATGCCCATGGCCATTTACAATACCGGATACAGATCACAGAGCTGGCTTTATGAAGACTCTCTGTCAAAACTTGGGATGGTTCCGAGCGCTTACAGGAAAGGAGGCGCCGGAGAAACCATATATTTCCTCACTGGTATATGCGCCCTTGGCGCAATTATTGTTGCTGAGACAGAGCAGGGAATATGCGCCGTAAGCATGGGTGACAGCGAAGAGTCATTGGAGCGATCCCTGAGGAAGGAATTCAACAGGGCAGACCTTCAGCGGTCAGAGAAGGCAAGAAAGAGGCTTGACTCCCTCCTGGAGTATTTCAACGGCCAGAGGCTGAATCTTCCCGTGGCCCTCCAGGGAACCGATTTCCAGCAGAGGGTATGGGCTGCAATCGCCTCCATTCCTTACGGCGAAACGAGATCATACAATGAAATCGCTGAGATGATAGGGAAACCAAAGTCATTCAGGGCCGTGGCAAATGCCTGCGGTGCCAACCATGTGCCACTTGTAATTCCCTGCCACAGGGTGGTAAGGAAGGATGGCTCGCTTGGAGGGTATGCCCTTGGCCTGGACCGCAAGAAATACCTTCTTGAAATGGAGAAGAAGAACTCCTCCAACAGGTAAAGGGCTGAGCGCATGGTGGATTCAGTAAGCAACTTGGGTGCAGCAAAGGAAGCCAGCTCAATGGCGAGGGCATGGCCAGTAGCCATTCTCACTGTTCTAAGTGTAATCTGGGGGATGGCATTTGTTGCCGTTAAATACTCTGTAACTTTCCTGAGCCCTGTCAATCTCACCCTTCTGAGATGGTTCATGGCCAGTGGCGCACTTCTCATTCTGGCTCCGTTCTTTGGAAAGGGGAAGGTAAAATTTCAGTTGAAAGACCTGTCCAGGCTCGCCCTGGTATCTTTTGCAAGCGTGGTCACCTACCACCTTGCCCTGAATTTTTCTGAGAGCTCAATATCAGCCGGGCTTGCAGTCCTCATAACATCCCTGGGCCCGGTATTCATACTCATGCTTTCACGGCTTTTCCTTGCAGAAAGGCATGGAAGGAATATCTTGCTTGCAATGCCGGTTGCATTTGCCGGCATCACTATCCTTTCTGTAGGCAGCGACATTAATTCCGGCGGGTCATCACTTTGCGGAATCATAGAGGCAATAGGCGCAGCACTGTCTTATTCCGTGTTCGCTGTGTTTTCAAAACCTCTTGTCATGAAATACGGGGCAATTCCAGTTACAATATGGGTAGGCCTTCTTGGCACTCTCATGTTGATTCCTCTGGTCTCGGGCAGTTTCATTTCTCAGGTTTCAGCTCTTCCCGCTGATGGATGGCTTTCCGTTCTATACCTTTCACTGGCCAGCACTGTACTGGGCTACATGATATTTTATACGCTTGTGAACAGGGGAGCTGTGTCCAGGCTTGCTGTCCAGCTATACCTCATACCTCTTGTTGGTGTAATCGGTGGAGTGGTTTTGCTCGGGGAATCCATAAGTGTGTATACTGTTGCAGGTGGAGCAGCAGTACTTCTTGCAGTTGCCATCGCAACAGGAAACCTCTCAAACAAAATGAGGGGCAGGAAAGGTGTGCAGCTCTGAAGTACCATTCACACAGTAGTTTAGAATCATTCTAAATAGTAAGGTTATTACACTTGAGTAGCAATTAGTGGTAATATGAAAGAGCAAATCCAAATTTTTGCTCCCCTGGTAAACCTGGAGAACAATCTGATAGGAACATACAGGGAAATTTCAGGACACGCCGCACAGTCCAATATACAGTATTTTCTCAACATTTTTATCAAGGGTCACCAGCAGATTATCAGTATGCTGAAATCTTACGGTTCAGATAGTGGAACACCGATAATGCCACATGAAACGCCACAGGCCATTGAGGCCACACAGCACCTTGTCATGGATGAGCCCGTTGATGTGAACAGCCTGCAGAGCGTGCTGCTGCACATTGCAAAGATAGAAGAGCAATCCGTAGGGGAATTCTCTGTTCTAATGGCCGATGTAAAGGACAGGAAAGCACATGAATTCCTGAAGAAGGTAATGAATGAGAAAGTGTCAATGACCACACAGGCTGACCGGCTCTACCATGACATGATCGAATCTAAAATATCCTGATGGGATTAACCCCGGATGCATCTGATATTGGCCTCCAGGGAAGACGAGGCAAGCATGTCTATGGCAGGCAGATTGCTGGAGACAGTGGATTTCAGGAATTATACTGGTTATGATGGTGTGCTTGCCCATGGGAATTTCCTGTTTTCGTTCATAGATGTTAAACATCTTTTCCTTGAGAATTTTGATCAGTTGTTTGGTTCCCTCAGGGAAAATATAAGCGATGTAATATTTCTTTCAAGGCATTCGTCTAAGGCAGATATCAAATCCCTTACTGTACATCCAACTGGAAACTTCAATGGAGCTCTCCTGGGTGGAAGGGAAAAAAGGCTTTCCATGAGCGATCCCGGAAAAATGACAGCCACCATGAGGGCAATGAACCAGATATACACGGGAAGCACTTTCAGCGTTACCTTTGAGGCAACTCATCACGGTCCTCTGCTGGATATACCAAACTTCTTCATCGAGATTGGCACAACAGAAGCCCAGTGGAAAGATACTGACGCACTGGACACCGTCGTGCAGTCAATAATGGCACCCGTGACGCAAAGGCTTCCTTCTTATGTGGGAGCCGGGGGAGGGCACTACATGCCAAAGGTTACCAGATATGCCATGGAAAATGATGTTGATGTAGGCCACATGATATCCAAGCATGCGCTTGAGGAAATCAATGAGTCCATGTTTCTCCAGAGCATTGAAAAAACGCCAAATTGCAAAGGTTTCATTGTAGACAGGAAAGGAGTCAAGTCCCAGGCAAAACAACTCATCTCAAGTGTCTGCGATCAGTTTGGGCTTGAGGTAATTTTAGTCTGAAAGAGGTTTTTTTGACATTATTTTATTTTAAATATATGGCTTTATATATAGCTACATTTGAATATCTGGGAACCTTGGAAAACCCAACGTGGAAGCGAAACGAATGTATGAATAATCATTAAATATATTTATATACAGATGAGCATTATCTTTGATCAGTCAGGCGTATCTGCCTGAGTGAAAAGAAATGGAAGGAATGGACGAAGAAGAACCTCCTGGTAAGACACCATTTTTTAGAGCATCCAATCTTGAACGCGCCCTTAACCTGAAGAAACTTTATATTAAATTCGAAGGCGCTGGTCTTACCGGAACACAAAAGGACCGGATATCCAAGCTGCACGTTCTCAAGGCCAAGGAAAAGGGATATGACACCGTTTCTCTGGCAACCTGTGGTAACTATGGTGCATCGATATCTTATTTTGCCAACATCTACGGGATGAAATCTGTCATAGCAGTTCCCGGCTATTATGCCGGCGAGAGGAATGACGAGATTAGGCAGAATGGAGCCGAGGTCCTTGAAGTTGACAGTAAATATGAGGAACTCGTGGAATACATGAGAGACCTTTCAAACGACCAGAACTGGTATGACTCCAGTCCCGGATCAACCAATTCAAATCTTGACATTGAAGGCTATGAAAGCATTGCCCATGAAATAGTTTCACAGCTTGGCCATGCGCCACAGTATGTTTCGGTTCCCCTCGGGAACGGCACTACACTTGCGGGCATTTATTCCGGTTTTGAGAAAATGCAGCGCAGGGGCGTAATAAGGAAAGTACCCTCTTTCATAGGCTCAAGCACGCCAAACGGGAATCCCATCGTCGCATCCTGGAAAAGGAGGAGAAAAACACTGATGGAACTTGATCCTTCTGCGATCAGGGAGACCAAGGCATCAGAGCCTCTTGTCGCATACAGATCATATGATGGGCAGAAAGCCCTTAACGCACTGTACAGGAGCAATGGCCTTGCCACATATGTTTCTGACGAGGAGATGTACAGATACTCAAGCCTCATTGAAAAGGCTGAAATGCTGTCTGTATTGCCTGCCTCAGCCGCTTCGCTTGCCGCTGTTGACAAAACCATCAACAGGAAGATGGACAACAGGGAAATTGTTGTAGTCCTCACGGGAAGATCGAAAATATGGACAACGCAGTAGTTCTTGCGGAAGGTGTATTCGGAACAACCTACGGCAAGACAGCCAACGGTCTGGTCCGGTACACAAAGAGGTTCAGGGTCGTAGCAGTCATCGATTCCACCAAGGCAGGCAGTGACGCAGGAACTGTTCTTGCCGGAAAGGAAAAGGGAATACCCATTGTGTCCACAGTGGAGGAAGGCATACAGCTTGGTGCCAGGACCCTTGTGGTAGGTGTTGCCACTGATGGGGGATACATCCCGGATGAATACAGGAAGTTCATTTCTGATGCAATAATTAAGGGCCTCAACATTGTGAGCGGCCTTCATGAATTCATATCCGATGATCCGGAATTTTCAGCGCTGGCAGCAAAACATGGCTCATATATCACAGATGTCAGGAAACTTTTCAGGGACATCAAACCACCTTACACTGGACAGATAAAGGAGGTCATGGCACTGAAAATCGCAGTTTTAGGTACGGACAGTGCAATCGGAAAGAGAACCACCGCAGTGAACCTTAACAATGCACTCAAGGAAAAAGGCGTCCCAACTGCTATGGTGGGAACGGGCCAGACGGCTTGGATGCAGGGTTTCAAGCACACAGTTGTCGTGGACTCAATGATCAACGACTTCATCCCCGGTGGACTTGAAAGCATGACAGTGGAAGCCTGGAGGGAGGAAAATCCCAAGGTAATATTCATCGAGGGGCAGGGATCAGTCCTTCACCCGGCTTATCCAGGAAGCTTTGAGATCATCGGTGCATGCAGGCCTGAAGCCATAATTCTGCAACACGCCCCAAAGAGGAAGTTCTTTGACGGCTTCCCGGACATTCCCATACCGGATCTGCAGAAATACATCGACATTCTGGAGTTGCTGTCAGGGCACAAAGTAATTGCCATATCCCTGAACAGGGAAGGCATGACAGAGGGTGAAGTCAGGAATGAGATTAAGGAACTTGAGTCACGTTTTGGCATACCGGTATTCGACCCACTCAACCTCAACGTTGAAGCAATAATGAGCATTATCGGTCACTGATCTCAATGTCATATGCACAGAAGATTGCCGTACTTGATGAAATAAGGGTCCGGCCAAAATTATTCAGCGGCAGGAGCGTACGGGGAACGGTATCCTTTTCGTCCAATGGCTCTGAGAAGTCATTCGAGGTGCTTTATTCCTATAATTCGGATGTTGCAATCAACGAAAATATTGCAGGCCTCCTCATGGCTATGCCAGCTATCAATTTCACGCTCTTTTCCCGGAAGCTGGTCCTCGATTTTCCAGTTTCCGATGCGGATCTGAGGCACATCAGGGAATTTGTCAGGATTAACAACCGCGAGGTCTTTGTGAACAAGCTTGCCAGGAGACGTTATGAATTTTTCAGGAAAGAGTTCCTTCCCTCTGAATCAGACTTGACAGAGGAGAATTCAAACGGCATTACAAAGGTGGAAGCCACTTCCTTGGCAAAGGAAAGCATACCGGAAAATTCCGGTTTCAACAGCAAGAGAGTCGCGGTACTCTCTTCAGGGGGAAAGGAGAGCCTCCTCTCCTATGGCATGCTGAGGGAAGCAGGTGCCGAAACGCATGCATTCTATTTCAACGAAAGCGGCTCTCACTGGTTCACCGCTTCAACAGCCTATTCCTATTACTCCAAAAAATTCAGCAATGTGCACAAGGTCTGGTCCAATGTGGACAGGCTTTACAGGTTCTTCCTCAGAAACCTGGAGCCAATTGACCAGGATGCAATTAGGAGGAAGACTGATACATATCCGGTCCAGCTCTTCATCTTCCCGGTCTATGCAATGGCCCTGGTTCCTGTAGCCCTGAAGCACGGGATCAGTTCTATGGTTCTTGGGGATGAATTTGACGATCCAAGGGAGATGCCCCCCTATCGCGGGATCAGCCACTATTATGGTGTTTACGACCAGTCCCATGACTTCAATGCCTTCATGAGCCAGTACTTCTCCAGCAAGGGCATAGACCTGAAAGTGTGGACAGCAGTCTATCCGGTTGCAGGATCAGTGGTCGAGAAAGCACTAGTCAGGAGGTACCCGGAACTGTTCAGGCTACAGCGGTCTTGCCATTCCTGCCGGTCCATAAACGGAAAAATGGTACCATGCGGCAGGTGCTCAAAGTGCATGGGCATTGTTATGTTCGTGCTTGCAGCGGGTGGCGATCCAGCAGACATCCTTTACAGGAAGGAGACAGTTGACAACCTTGGTGAGCTGGTTGCAAAGGAAAGAATGAGGCTGGACAGCGATGAGCTGAACCTCATGAAAGGCATGCTGAACCTTGCCAGCGTAGACATTTCAACACTGGAGCATGTCGAAGGCATCCACATCCTCCCAGATGAAAAGGTTCCATTTGAGAAAGCTCCTGAACTTTTCAGGGAAAGCATCCAGAAGATAATCGCCCAGTACTCAAACGGAATCTACCATTTGAACAATGGCCAGTGGAAAAGGACTGGAAACTAAAAGAACAGCCCCTCTGCTGCGGGGACTTCCTCCTGGCTTTTACACTTCAAGTACTCTTCAAGTGGCTGAATGTTCATTTTTATGAAATTCTCTCCCCAGTTGAACTTGGAAAGAACTGTCTCAGCTTCCCCCTGGAACCCCATGATATAAAGGGCAGCCGCCATGGCCTCAACAGAGGAAAGTTTACCAGGCTTCCCGAAATTTACCGGATTCACAGGCACAAGCAAGGGCAGTTTCCTCGGATACCTGAGCCTTAGGTTTTCTATGGAAGTAATCCTGTTCCATGAACCGTCTATGAGGAGAAGCCCCGTTTTGAGTGCCAGTTCCCTGTCGGATGGGAGGAGATAAAGATCTGCATATGGCGTCAGGGATAGCGTCCTGGATGCCTTTGTAACGGGTACCTTGGTAACCATGTCGAATCTCTCCAGCTTCTTCATGGTGGATTTCCTGGGATCGTCCTGCCCCAGGTATGCATATAGCAATCTTGGATACATCCTGATACTGGGCACATTTAAAATGCGTATATAAGGAAAGCATGGATTTTTTCGCCAGAACAATGGCAAAACTAATCTATTCCCGCATGTTCCAAATTCATGCAGTGGATCATGAAGTGCAGCAAATGCGACGCCACATTCAACGTGGATGTAGGCATTTCCAGCATTTTCAAAAGGGGGAATCACAGTGCCATCAAGACTCCATGCCCCCACTGCGGTAACGCTTCCTTCAACAGGATACTTGAGGCAAAGGACAAAAACGGAAGAGAGTACAGGATCTGATTTTTCAGTTAATGCTTAACTAAAAAGTGGTTGAAAACAATTGGTTTATAAACCGCAAAAAAGCATTGGACT
>JAMDCA010000011.1:0-62369 GCA_023489435.1 Thermoplasmatota archaeon | reverse complement strand
GGAGTAATTTCCGGGCTTGGAAAGGGCACAATAACCTCCAGCCTTGGATATCTTCTGAAATCTCATGGATATCGAGTCACATCTCTGAAAATTGATCCCTACCTGAATTATGACGCTGGAACAATGAATCCATACCAGCACGGCGAGGTTTTTGTCCTTGATGACGGGAGCGAGGTTGACCTTGACCTTGGCAATTATGAGAGGTTCCTTGATGTTAATCTGACCGGAAACAACAACATCACCACTGGCAAAGTCTACAAGGAAGTAATAGAAAAGGAAAGGAGAGGCGAATACCTTGGAAGCACCGTCCAGATTATACCGCACATAACAAACGAGATAAAGAGAAGGATCAGGCTTGTTGCAAACAAGGAGGAATTAGATGTGGTCCTCATAGAGGTGGGAGGAACCGTCGGAGACATTGAATCCATGCCTTTCCTGGAAGCTGTGAGGCAGCTCAACCATGAAGAGGGAAGGGGAACATTCCTCTTTGGCCATGTAACCCTTGTTCCAGAGCTCGGGGCAGGTGGAGAGCAGAAGACAAAGCCAACCCAGCACAGTGTCCGTGACCTCAGGGAGATCGGGATAACCCCGGATCTGCTGTTCTGCAGGTCCAAGAAGCCTCTTACTATTGAAACCAAGAAGAGGATTTCACTGTTCACCGACGTGGCAATGGAGGGAATAGTAAGCATAAACGATGTTCCCAATGTCTACCTTGTGCCAGATGCCATGGAGAAACAGGGAATAATCCCGTTTGTAAGGGAAAAGCTTTCCCTGCCGCAGAAGAGCTATCATGATGCGTGGGCTGAGTACAAGGAAAACATAAGAAACCCAAAGGAAAAGGTAAGGGTGGCCCTTGTGGGAAAGTACGTTGAACTTCAGGATTCCTATATGAGTCACAAGGAGTCGTTCTCCCATGTCACCGGAGTCACCGGCATAGACGTTGAAATCAAGTGGATAAATTCAGATGACCTGATCCAGAACCAGGAAAAGCTCTCCGATGTGCATGCTGTCATTGTTCCGGGTGGTTTCGGCTACAGGGGCATTGAGGGGAAGATACAGGCAGCAAGGTATGCCAGGGAGAACGGAATTCCGTATCTAGGCATTTGCCTGGGTTTCCAGGTTGCAGTTATGGAATATGCAAGAAACGCCCTTGGCCTGAAGGATGCAAACAGCACTGAGTTCGATCCAAAGACACCGTATCCTGTTATTGATCTCCTGCCTGAGCAGTTGGGGGTAAAGGACATGGGCGGAACCATGAGGCTTGGCTCCAAGAAGGTCCTGGTCAGGGAAGGGACACTTGCCAGCAGGATTTACGGCACAGACGTTGTTTACGAGAGGCACAGGCACAGATTTGAGGTAAATCCAGACTACATAGAAAGGTTCAAGGAAGCTGGCATGCTTTTCTCAGGTGTGGATGAGGAAGGCATAAGGATGGAAATTGCAGAACTGGATGGAAGCGATAACTTCATTGCAACACAGTACCACAGCGAGTTTAAATCCAGGCCCCTGAACCCTTCGAAGGTTCACCTGCATTTGGTAAAACAGGCTCTCGAGTACAAGCAACAGGTCCTGGAGGCCACAGCTTGAACAGCATGGCCCTGAAGCTGCTGCTCAAGATCAATGAAAAACTTTCCGAGACTCAGGGTTTCAGGGAAAGGATCGTGTCCCTTGACAGGTATTTTCTCCTGGATACCGGGGCAAACAGGACACTCTTCCGCCTTTCGGAGGGAGTGGTTGTGGAAGCTGATATTAATTCCCACCCTCCAGACATAACCATCACAACAACAGAGGAAGAACTGTCCGGGATCATGGAGAAAAGGATCAGCCCAATGGAATCATATTCAAAGGGAAGGATAAAGATCAAGTCTTCTCTGATGGATAAACTCCTCTTTTCAGAGTTGCTCGCATGAACCCATTCAAGGACCACTCGGAATACACGAAGTTTCTCTGGGATCAGGTCAAGGTAGGTTATGAAGTGGCCAAGAACGTCAGGTCAAAGGGCCTTGACGTAGTGGATACAGTTGAAATGCCCCTTGCCTCTGACATGGCTGACAGGATCGAGGAACTCATTGACATCAGGGGAATAGCTGAGGATATCAGAGCCTTGGCCAAAACAAAGAGCAGGGAGGAAATTTCAATTGAGATATCCCGGAAGGTTGCAGAGATGTACGCTTCTCAAGGTAAGACAGTTGCAGTTGACAAGGCTGTAAGGGTCGGGCTTGCAATCCTCACAGAAGGGATCCTGGTTGCCCCGCTTGAAGGCATCGCTGACGTATCCATCGACCACAACAGCGACGGGTCAGATTACGTTTCGGTGGTTTATTCAGGACCCATAAGGGGAGCAGGAGGAACAGCTCAGGCTCTCAGTGTCCTCATTGCAGATGTCGTAAGAAGGGATTTGGGGATAGGGTCATTCAAGCCCACTGATGACGAAGTGGAACGTTACATAGAAGAGGTGCAGGCATACAACAGGGTCAAGCATCTTCAATATCTGCCATCACCGGAAGAAGTGAGGCAGGTTATCCTCAATTCGCCGGTATGCATAGACGGGGAAGGGAGTGAAGAGGAAGAGGTCTCGGGACACAGGGACATGGAGCGTGTGAGGACAAACAGGATCAGGGGAGGTATGTGCCTGGTTCTTTGCGAGGGCCTTATACAGAAATCAAAAAAAGTGCTCAAGCACACTGAAAAGCTTGGGCTCTCTGAGTGGAGTTTTCTCGGAAAGAAGGAATCTTCGTCCTCTGAGGGGCAGGAAGAGGACAAGCCAAAGAAATCGGACAAGTTCCTGAAGGATATCGTTGCAGGACGGCCTGTTTTTGGTCACCCCAACAGACCAGGCGGGTTCAGGCTCAGATATGGCCGGTCAAGAGTTTCAGGACTTGCCGCGGCATCCATCAACCCATCAACAATGGTTACCCTTGACAGGTTCATAGCCACTGGATCTCAGGTGAAGGTCGAGCTTCCCGGAAAGGCTGCCGCAATAACTCCCAGTGAGGCCATAGACGGTCCCATGATCCTCCTGAAGAATGGGAACCACGTGAGGGTTGAATCCGCGAAAGAAGCCGGGGAACTTCTTGACCAGATCGAGCAGATAACAGACCTGGGCGAGATACTCATCGCATACGGAGATTTCCTGGAAAATAACTACAAGCTTGTGCCAGGTTCATTCAACAATGACTGGTGGAAACTTTACATAAAGGATGAAAAGAAGAGGGCGGATCTCATGTCAAGGACCCTTAACCAGTTTGAGGCGGTTCATCTTTCAAGGGAACTCGACATACCACTTTACCCAAGGTACGACTATTTCTGGCATGACCTTAATGTTGAGAGGATCCTGGCACTCAGGAATAAACTCTCAGATTCAACTGTTTCAGGTGAGACGCTTTTCATTTCAGGGTATGATGTCAGGGACACCCTTATAGAGCTTGGCGTTCCATTTGAAAAGACCCCTGGAGGCATGGAGCTTAAGGAATTCTACCCACTCATCGCATCACTTGGCCTTGACCTTTCAGATGGTGTAATTGTCTCAACGAAGGAAATCCCCCAAGTTCAGGATTCAATTGAGCTCGTGAACAAACTGGCCGGATTCCTGATCAAGCCCAGGTCGCCAACAAGGGTAGGCGGCAGGCTGGGAAGGCCAGAGAAAGCTGGCGACAGGAAGATGAAACCCAAGGTCCACGTGCTTTTTCCGGTTGAAAATTACGGGGATGCAAGGCGTTCCCTGAAAAATGCCGGCAAGAACTCAAAGGATGGCGGTGTTGAAATAGAAATCAGCGTAAGGTCCTGCCTTTCATGCTCTTTTGAGACTCCACACCCCATCTGCCCGGAGTGCGGATCAAGAACCGATCCAATGGGAAAGACCAGGAAGATTAAGGTTGACATAAACCAGCTTATCAGCAATGCCATCAACAGGCTTGCCATCGACATTCCGGACAAGCTTGAGGTAAAAGGAGTCAAGAAACTCATGTCAAAGGACAAGGTGAGCGAGCCACTGGAAAAAGGCTACCTGAGGGCACTGCACGATGTATCCACAAACAAGGATGGCACCTGCAGGTATGATATGTCTGATATCCCTATCACGCACTTCAGGGCACAGGAGATTGGAATAAGCAGGGAAAAGCTTGTTCAGCTCGGTTACCCTGACCAGGACTACAACGAGATTTTCCCGCAGGACATCATAATTCCTTACGAATCAGCAGATTACATAATCAAGGTCTCCCAGTTCATTGATGACCTTCTTGTGAGGTATTACAACCATCCGCCATTCTACATGTGCAGGGAAAGGGAGGATATCATAGGGCAGCTCGTGATCGGGCTTGCACCGCACACTTCCGGAGGCATACTTGGAAGGATAATCGGTTTTGCGGATGTGAGCGGATGTTACGCACATCCGTTTTTCCATGCGGCAAAGAGGAGAAACTGTGACGGCGATGAAGACTCAATCATGCTCCTGCTGGACGGGCTCATCAACTTCTCCAAGGAATATCTTCCATCAACAAGGGGCGGCCTTATGGATGCTCCCCTGGTTCTTACAGTTCAGCTCAATCCTGATGAAGTGGACAAGGAGGCCATGAACGTGGACACACTTTCCGAATATCCCCTGGAATTCTATGAAGCAGCCAACCAGGGGAAGTCTCCGTCTGAGGTAGAGGATATGATGATGACCATGGGTGTCCGGCTCAAGAAGACAGGCACTATCCTGAATTCAGGGTACAGCACTGAGACCCTTGACATAAGCAGCGGTGTCAGGGTGTGCTCCTACAAATCCATAGATTCTATGGAGGAGAAAATCGAAAGGCAACTATCCCTTGCAAGGAGAATTCGTGCAGTTGATGAGGATGATGTTGCTGCCAGGGTCCTCAATTCACATTTCCTTCCGGATATGTACGGAAACTTCAGGGGTTTCTTCTCCCAGGAGTTCAGGTGCACAAAGTGCAACACAAAATACAGAAGGGTCCCGCTTTCAGGGAAATGCCACAGGTGCGGGAATTCAAGCATATCTCTGACGATCCACAAGGGAAGCATCATAAAGTACATGGCTGAGACCATCAAGATTTCAGAAGAATTTGACCTCCCATGGTCTCTTGACATCAGGATTGACAACCTTGTCAGGACAATACGGGGTACTTTTAACCTTGAAGAGAATAAGCCTGACAACTCACTGGCAAGATTCATGGAGGAAGAAATTTGATAGGAAGCCTTTTTGTAACCGGCCCGGCCGGCACCGGCAAATCAACATTCTGCGGGGCGCTCAAGGACTGGCTTGTGTCCAATGACTACAATGCAGCAATTGTCAATCTGGACCCTGGCTCTGAATTCACGCCATATGAGCCGGATATAGATATCCGGGAGGTAATCTCACTCAGCCAGATCATGTCTGAATTCAATCTTGGCCCAAATGGCGCCCAGATTGTGGGGGCAGATCTCATACTGGAGAACACAGAGTTCATAGAAAATGCACTGAAGGAACTTGATGACTACTACGTCATATTCGATACCCCTGGGCAGATTGAGCTCTTCAGCTTCAGGCCGGGAAGCCCTCTTCTTGTGGACAAGCTTTCTCACGGCAAGGCGATGGTTGCCTTCGTAACTGATGCAGTCCTCTCATCCTCCCCATCAGGGTTCATATCGCAGAAGATGCTCTACGGTTCAGTCATGTCCCGATTCTTCAAGCCCATGCTATTCGTACTCAACAAGACAGACCTCATCACGGAAGAAGACCTGAAAAACATAAGGAGCTGGGAGGAATTTCCGGATCAGCTTTACGATGCCTTCCTGGATGAGAAGCAGGAGATGGTCAAGGATTATTTCTCATCGGTGCTCAACGCCTTTCAGGAGAGCAGGATGATCAGCAAGCTGCTATCAGTTTCTGCCAAGGATTTCTCTGGTTTTGAGGATATTTACTCGGAAATGTCACTTTTCTTCACTGGTGGGTCTGATGCCGATACCATGTACCGTGACGACTGAAGAATTTATTTAGTGTGAATTAAAAAAGGACACTTGAGGTTGTTTAATAACCCCCTATAAAAACCTGCATATTTCTGTTTTTAAAGCTTATTGTACAATTGGTACAGTTCACAAAAATGTTTTAAGGAACCAGCCCTCTCAAGTTACATGGCTGCCAAACATCACTGCATCATTTGTGGAACCCTGATTTTTGGAGGGATGTATTGCTCCAGCTGCTCCAGGGAGATCGCCCGTACACGGACCCTGGACGATGAAACTCTAGAAGACTGGATTTCAAGGATAAGGTTCAGCACTGATAGAATCAAGGAAGGCCTGAAAAGAAACATTGCCCTGGACTACTTTGATTCTGCACAGATGCATTAGGGGCAGTGGCTTCAGTATCCGAACATTATGGTAAATTAACGATTTTTCACTGAATTTTATTGATTCCTCATTCCCTAGCAAATTTTTTAATGTCTGAAATCATTATAATTTAGGTGAAATCGTGAAAGAGAACAACACTTTGACAAGGCTCCTTGGAGCAATGGAAGACAAGTACGAAACTGCGTACGCGCACTGCGATTACCCATGCGGAATTTATGATCCACATCTGGCCCAGCTTTCTGCACTGACCGTGGTAAGAATGGTGGACCTTATGAACGCAATTCCCAAGCCAAAGCCAGAGAACCCCAGCGAACTGCTGGATTATGTGCATGACATGGCAAGGGCTGTAGAGGTCAAGGAAAAGCACGCTGAGCTATGCAAGCATGAGGTCAGGGTCATCTGGGGAGATTTCATCAAGCCGGAACATGTCAAGGCTCATCCTGACCTGCATGAAATAGTGTTCAACATCATGAAGTTCGGTGGAAAATCAAAGCAGGAACCTGACAGGGATGCTGCAATGAAACTCCTCAATGAAGTGAACAAGTTCTCAGAAATATTCTGGGAAATCAAGGGAGTCAAGACAAAGAGGGCAAAGTCGCCTTATGATCCACACGAAGAAGTAGTTTACCCGCAGCTTTGAATTGTGGACTCCTGTTAAAGTCGTAAAGATAAGCGGGAACAGCATGGCTCCATACGCTAAGGATGGGGACTATGCTGTTTCGACCAAATTTTTTTTCAGTATTGCCCCGGGGGATGTCCTGGTTTTCCGCAGCCCAGTTGATGGAACCATTCTCATAAAACGGGTCCGGAATCTTGAAACCTCAGGTGAAGGCACCAAATTTTTCATGGAGGGTGACAACAGGATGAGGAGCACTGACAGCAACACATTTGGAACCATAGCTAAAAAATCCATAATCGGCAAGGTTATTTTCATAGCACGCCAGAAAAGGGCAGAACCGGCATAAAGGGCTTGAATAGCATGTCATATTCTGCCGATTGATGGGTCGCACACTTCTTTATTGGGTCCTTTTCCAATGTTAAACGGTTTGCCAACCTTGATCAAAGAAACGTTTTAATTGCAGTCCATATAATCCGTTGCATGGAGTCTCTTTCACCGGTTCATGAACCTCACGAGCAGCAGGGGTCAATTCTTGAAACGGTTCGCCAGATGGTTTCTTCTCCTTTTGCCCAGGATGTTAACAGGAAAGCAGATGAATTCAGGGCTTTCAAGGCTGCATCCAAGGAAAGCATTTTCGGTGAACTCTGTTTCTGCCTCCTCACTGCAAATACGTCTGCTGAGATGGGTGTGAGGACACAGCAGGCCATAGGGCCAGACGGTTTCATGAACCTGGACCAGATATCATTGAGAAACGCCCTCAGGAACACCAAATACAGGTTCTACAACCTGAGAAGCGAATTCATAGTGGAATCAAGGTGGATAATTGACGAACTCCCCTCACTCATAAATTCGGATGATCCATTCAGCAGCAGGGAATACCTGATTGAAAACATCAGGGGTATTGGTTACAAGGAGGCTTCCCATTTTCTTAGGAATGTGGGGGTGTTCAACTTCGCCATCCTCGATAAGCATATTTTGAGGATGCTTCTTTCCGAGAAGCCGGACCTAAACATTAAAGTCGCTTCAAGAAAGAACTACCTGGCTACTGAGCAGGTTATTCTGCAGATGGCAGAAGAAATGGGGCTTCAGCCGGGAATACTCGATCTCTTCATGTGGAAAATTGCCACTGGAAAACTAATAAAATAGTCTGCCATGTTATCATAGTTTCAGCATGTCTCTATCTTTCCTTGATGTGAAGAGGGCGGACAAGAATTACGAGTACTTTTACGGGGATCTTTACAGCCTCATGTTTAAGGCAGGCTCCATGGTTGCGGAAACTGTGGAAACCCAGTATGGGAAGGGCAGAAGGATACTGGTTGCCTGCGGATCAGGAAACAATGGGGGCGATGGGTTCGTCGCAGCACGCATTCTTTCAGCTTCCAATGATGTAACTGTACTTGCAGTATCAGGAAAGGAAGGCATGAAGACTGAGGAATCCAGAAAAGCCGCCAGGGAATACAAAGGTAAAATCATAACCGCCAAGGAGGTGGCCAGAGCAGCATCATCGGCTGAAATCATAGTTGATGCCCTTCTTGGAGTTGGCATTGTCGGGGAACCCAGAGAACCTTATTCAAGCCTCATAAAGGCAATCAATTCTTCCGGGAAGAATCTGGTTTCTGTTGACATACCGTCAGGGCTTGGCTCAAGGACCCGTGTTAAGCCCAATATAACAGTGACATTCACCGGGGTGAAGCAGGGAATGACAAAAGGAAACTCCGGGAATATTGTGGAAGCAGGTATAGGGATACCTGAAAAGGCCTTTACCCATAACGGCCCTGGGGAATTCGCATACTACAGGCTTCCAGGAAAGGATTCACACAAAGGGATGAACGGAAGTGTCGCACTGGTTGCCGGATGGACATTCTATGGTTCTGCCATAATAGCTTCCATGGGTGCAATCAGGGCGGGTTCAGATCTTGTGAGGATATATTCGAGGCACGAGAACCGGGTTATTTTGAGTTCATACAGCCCGGACATAATAGTAAGGGACGCCGAAAACAGGGAAATCCTTGAAGAGATCAGGAACAGCGATGCCATCCTCATTGGACCAGGCTTGGGAAAAAGCCAGCCCATGGACGAAACACTAAGGGCAATCAAAGGTTTCAAAGGGACAATAGTGCTGGACGCGGAAGGCCTTGACTTTGTATCAAAGGTAAGGAAGGCATGCCCGGAAACAGGGATGATTCTTACTCCACATAGGGGGGAATTCCAGAGAATATCAGGCAAAGAGCCCGATGAGAGAAATGCGGCAGAATTTGCAAAGAAACTTAACTGCTCCGTAATACTCAAGGGAGTTGTAGACACAGTCACTGACGGGAAAAAGGCAAGATACACGGAAGGTGGAAATCCCAGGATGTCCATGGGGGGAACCGGGGATTTGCTTGCCGGAATTGCCAGTGCCATAAGTACCAGGGTTGAAGACCCATTCAACGCAGCATGCCTCGCTTCTTTCATAAACAAGAGAGTGGGAGACATGTGTTTCAGGCAGAAGTCCTACTGGTATACAATTGAGGACATGATAGGTGCAATACCTGATGTGATGAAAATGTCTGAAGGGACTGCCATTCTTGTATGAATTTTCGGGCATAATGAAAAAATTACAGTCAAATAAATTTAAATCGGTCGAGGAGTTTTTAGGAGTGGCTTCATGGAATCCTCTAAATTGCTGGGAGCTGAGGGTGAAGAACACCAGCTATGGAATAACCTTTACGAGATTTTCAGGGCTAATGTTGAACCCAACAGGAGCGACCCGTTAGTCATCTTCCACGGAAAACACGTGTCATATTACTCATTGCTTTCAATGGTTGATTCCATGGCAGAGTCACTGAAATCCAGGCTGAATATCTCCAAGGGAGATTCAGTTGCCATCTGCCTGCCACTTTCACCACAGTTTTTTATCACATTCCTTGCCCTGCAGAAAATAGGGGGAGTTGCAATCCCTCTGGATCCCGACATCAAGACTTACGAGCTGCATAATATCATGGGGCTGCTCAAGCTGAAGTCCGTGGTGTGCCTCAACACTACCGGGCTGGTGATCGACCAGGGCCAGGGCATTGAATCCGTTGTTCTTGTGAGGCTCCAGGACTTCCTCCCGTTTGAAAAATCCGTTGCCTTCACTGCAAAATCCCTGGGAAAGTCTGCGTCCGGAATTTCCAAGGAGCTGAATGTGTTCAGGTTTACAGACCTGATCTATGAAGCAAAGGGAGAGGGTACCTTCATTGATCCTGAAAAGGATATCTCCGTCGGGTTCATCTCTGCATCCAGATCAGGAGACCTTCAGGCAATGTTCTTCACAGCCTCAAATCTTCTGGAATCCGCGTCTTCCATATCCAAAGCCATGCCACAGGCCAAAGGCAGGTTCAAGATTGCTTCCTTCCTGCCACCCTTTTTGCCTGCTTCCTTCCAGTTTACGGTTACCCTCCCAATCCTCCTGGGAGGTACTGTGCTCACATCTGTCACAAGGGAGGATTATTACATGACGTTCTTCACGAGCAGCCTTTACGACTGTGAATACATGCTCGCTTCCCCATGGGACCTCAGCGAGATTCTCGAGGAGAGAATACCGAACATGGCAATCAAAAGCCTCAAGGGGATCATAACAGAAACATATCTTCTCAACAGGGGAATACGCCAGGAAATAGAGAAGAGATATGGCACACGGGTCCTGGAATATTATGGGGTTCCAGAGATGCTTGGAGTCACTCATATGCAGCTAATCGACAGGGCAAAACAGAAACCGGGGAGCCCCGGCATCCCCATTCCAAATGTGCAGGCAAAGTTATTAGAGGAAAAGTCACACCGGGAGGCATCTCCTCCTGCAATCGGCGAGTTGTACCTGAAAGGCCCGGGCCTTTTTACTTCACTTGTCCCTTTATTGCCTGACAACAGCCAGTACTTTCTGGACGGATACTTTGATTCGGGCGATCTTGCAAGCATTGATGAGGGTGGCCTTTACCATATTGAGGGGAGAGTGAGGGAAGCAATCACATCCCATGGAATAATGGTGAGTTCCCACGAGATAGAGAAGGTCATTGAAGGGGTTGAGGGAGTTAAGGAAGTCGCCGTGGTAGGCGTAACCGAGGAAACGGGAAATGAATACATCCTCGCTGTGGTGTCATCAGAAAGCGAGGTAGACGGACTTGACTCCAGGATTATGCAGGCATGCAGGAAATCACTCTCCAGATTCAAGGTGCCCCGGAAAATAGAATTCCGGAAAGAACTGCCAAAGAGCATGTCCGGAAAGGTACTAAAGATGCAGATAATTGATGAACACCGCAGGCAGGAAGCCAATCCAACCGCAAAATGAAATTCCTTCCGATGCAATAGAGGTCAATGAAAAGGTTTTTCAATCATATTACCTGAAGAAAATATGACCATGGGGCATAAGGATCGAAAGATCGCAGTTATAGTCGCCCTGATAGTAATCCTGTCAATACTCGCTGTAGATTTTGCCGGCAGCCATGAAAGCGGGAACTCGACCAATATCTTATCGAAGGGCCATGGCACGGTTTATTCCCTGAAGCCAGTACCTTCCCTGGGTGGCACCACCGATTTCAATTCGAGCGCATACACAGGGAACATAGGGGTGGACATTATATTCAACTTCAGCAACCAGAATTCCCTGAACTCACTGCTGAATAACCTTTCCAATCCTGCCAGCAGCCAGTTCCAGCATTACCTTACAGCCTCCCAGTTCAACAGCCTTTATGATCCATCAGAGTCAGCCTATTCATCATCCATTTCATATTTCAGCCAGTACGGCTTGAACATCAATGAGAAATTCCAAAACAGGCTTGTCCTGGCACTCACAGGTTCCGCTGCAAACTTCTCAAGGGCATTTCACACAAACATAACAGGGTACAGCAACGGTGCCGTTCCATTTTTTGCACCAAATTCACTGCCCATGCTCCCTTCATGGCTCTCCACATCAGTAAACACCGTGATTGGGCTAAACAGCCAGTACAGTGACACCGCCCTCAACCTTAACATTGCTGGTCTCAAGCAATTCAGCCCATACCCGGCAAATACCACAGGGAAACCTGTCCCGGAAAGCTCATACAGCTATCCCGGGGTGCACGTCCAGAAGGGAATACAGTTCTTCTATGGTTCGCAGCTGCAGCCGGCTTACAATGAGACTCCTCTGCTGAATAAAGTGCTTCCCAGGAACGCAGTTATAGCGACACTGCTCTGGGGGGGTTCCTACAAATCAGGCGGGAAGACAATTTACACCGGCCCATACGACCCTTCAGACCTGTCTTATTATTTCAACAAAACCCTAGCGTCCACGGGGGAACCACTTCCCAAGGTTTATGGAGTCCCCGTTTCAGGTGCAGTGGCCCCCGGCACTTCCGCCCAGAATGACACTTCAGGCGCTGTGGTGGAAAACACCCTGGATCTGGAAATGGCAGGCAGCCTTGCGCCAGGAGCTTCTATATACAACGCATATGGACAGAACAGCACGCTTTCAGATGTAACACTTGCATTCGAAGAGGTCCTCAGCCCACCGTCTCAGTACTCAGGCCTGGACAATGTGTCCGTGATCTCGAATTCGTGGGGTTCAAATGATACCGTTGTAACCCAGTGGAACCAGCTTCTTAAAGAGTGCCAGGCTAGGGGCATTACGGTTCTTGCGAGCACCGGGGACAGTGGGAACGACTTCAACAGCGCCAAGAGCGTCAGCAACACTGAGTATGTGCAATTTCCCTCCACAGCTGCATACAACTCATATGGTGTCGTCGCTGTTGGAGGGACGAATATTTCTGTGAACACAAACCAGGGAAGCAGTTCATTCCTGTCTATGGTAAGCCAGCAGGCCTGGTATGAGCCAGCCCCACAGTTCTCATCCGCGACACTGGGCACTGTGGGAGGAATAAGCAACCTTTACACAGAGCCAATCTGGCAACTGGATTCTCAGGCAAACAGCGTCATCAAAGGGGCAGGAAGGGCGGTCCCTGACATTTCAGCCATTGCCAATAATACAATCATCTATTTTTCCAACACTTCTGCAGGCAATTATTATGTGGTCTCAGGAACCAGCATATCAGCGCCTGTCTCCGCAGGCATTATCGCTGAAATGAATGCGTACCGGGCTGCTGAACATCTCGGCAACCTGGGATTCATGGACCCCTATCTCTACTTCCTTGGCACACAGCAGTACGGAAACTCGCTCAATAAGCCCTACCTTACGCCATTTTTTGATGTGACGTCAGGGCATAATATGGTTTACAGTGCTCTCAAAGGATACGACCTTGTCACGGGCATGGGCTCAATGAATGCGTACAATATAGTAACAGACCTCTCCCAGAATGCATACAATGTGTCTTTCAGGGAAACCGGTCTGCCTTCCAGCACCCAGTGGTATGTCCAGGTCAATGGCGTTGAGTTCAACTCCACTGGGACCTACCTCAATGTGAGCCTCATTAACGGCACCTACAATTTCCAGGTTCAGAACATCGGGAACAAGGTAGCGGAACCTACGGGCGGTAATGTTACAGTGAGTGGTTCATCTGTGAACAGAAATCTTGTTTTTGTCACCGGATATACTGTCACTTTCTCCGAAAGCAAGCTTCCTGCGGGGACTTCATGGTACATACAGTCGTGGAATTACACCAGGGCCACTTTCTCAAACCAGATTTCTTTGCTTTTCCCCAGCGGGACACACCACTACACCGTGCATTCCGGAGACCCAAACTATTACGGATCAAGCGGGGCCTTCAGTGTGGGGACCTCTCCACAAACGGTGAACGTGAACTTCACCCTCGGAATTTTCAATGTCTCCTTTGTTGAGACCGGGTTGCCCAGTGGCCAGAACTGGATGGTCAAGACCAATAACATAACTCAGGAATCTACAAGCACTTACCTGAATTTCTCTATGCCAGGTGGGGAGCACACATTCACCGTGCCTGCATCGGGGGCATATATAGGGAACTACACAACACTGACCATGAACACAGATGGAACAAACAAGACATTTCACTTAACTTTCGGATACGGGTATTTCGTGACTTTTAACCTTTCAGGGCTTCCTTCAGGCAAGAGCTGGAATCTCCTGATCTCAACTTACAACGTTTCCAACTCAAGCAACACCATTACGGTGGAACTGCAGAATGGAACGTACAATTTCTATGCATATTATTTCAACGGTGCACAGAACATAAACTACAAAGGCAATGTCACTGTTTCCGGTTCCAATATGACTGTCAACCTTACTGCTGGATCGCAACCTTTCAACTTTGAGTACTATGCATTTTACGGTGCGCTTTTCATCGTGGGATTTGCCGTGCTGGGTATCGGTTTTGCACTGCTAAGGAAGAAGTAGTGCCTGTGTCGGATATCCGCCAATATTTTTATCAAATATTTTCTTGAAATCCTCTAAGACAGGGTTTCTCCTATAATATAGCCCAATGAAAAAAGTCTAAACATTAATTAGCTGAGAAGGTCTTCTAGAAAAACAGGCGTATTTTATGACTGAAACACATGAAGTTCAATTTTCAAGAGGACTTGAAGGCGTAATTGCTGCCGAAACAAAGATTGGCTTTGTTGATGGCGTTGAAGGAAGACTTGTGTACAGGGGTTTCGACATAGGCACCCTTGTGGAGCAGTCTAATTTTGAAGAAGTATCATACCTGCTTCTCTATGGCGATCTGCCAACGAAAAAACAGTTTGAAGACTTCAATTCAAGGCTGAAGGAACATCAGGTCCTGCAGAAGGATGAACTAGACCTTATCCAGGAAATTGCCAAAAAGGCACACCCGATGTCCGCCCTCAGAACTGTCGTATCATACATAGGTGCAAAGGACAGCAGGACAGTGGAACCGGACGCTGAAGTTCAGGAGGAACTTGGGGTCGAGATTATTGCAAAGATACCAACTATTGTTGCGGCAATTAACAGGGTACATGAGGGCCAGAAGGTGCTTCCGCCTGATAATGACCTTTCATACTCATCCAATTTCTTTTACGGCTCCCTTGGCAGAAAGCCAAGCACAATTGAGGCAAAAATGCTGGATGCAGCCCTCATTCTCCATGCTGACCATGGAATGAATGCCTCCACCTTTTCAGGCATGCTCACCATTTCCACTCTCTCTGACATGTACTCAACAGTAACATCAGCCATTTCCACACTCAAGGGTCCACTTCACGGAGGGGCAAATGAGAGAGCCCTGGCACTGATTCAGAAGGTTGGAACACCTGAGAATGCAGAGAATATTGTCGGCGGCATGGTCGACAGGAAGGAGAAGATCATGGGCTTTGGCCACAGGGTATACAAAGTATATGATCCAAGGGCAAGAATCCTAAAGCAGTTCGCTGAACAGGTTACCAAGGCACATGGCAAAGGAGAACTCTTTGCAGCTGCAAACAAAATTGAAGAAGTCATGATCTCAAAGCTCGGTTCCAAGGGGATCTTCCCCAATGTGGATTTCTACTCGGGCCTGATGTACTATTCAATAGGGTTCAACCCGGAGATATTCACGCCCATATTCGCGGTAAGCAGGGCATCCGGATGGGTTTCAAGGTCACTTGAATACGTAAGGGACAACAGGCTCTTCAGGCCAAAGGCCCTCTATGTGGGTGAAAAGGGACCAAGAAAATACACTCCTATTAATGAAAGGGAATAAATCCCAAATTCATTTCTTTTTTTGAATTGAACACTCAAATATTTGTAATGGACACCTCAGCGATTCTGTCGAGAAAGTTTAACCTTAACCAGGAGAATTTTGTTGTGCCTGAATCAGTTTTAGACGAGATCAGGCTGGGCAAGATAGCCCGGAACATGGAATGGCAGGAGGGACACCTGAAAGTTGTCCAGCCCCTGAGCTCCAGCGTTTCAAGGGTTAAGGATGCTGCACGGGAGACCGGTGACCTTGAGAAACTTAGCCGCACAGATATAGACGTGGTTGCAGTTGCACTGGAGCTTGGCGGGACCATCGTTACAGATGACTTTGCAATTGAGAATGTTGCTTCCAGGCTTGGCCTGAAATTTCTGGGAGCTGATCTCAAGCCAATATCCCGGGAGGTAAAATGGCAGTTCAGGTGCACTGGATGCGGGAAGAGGTTCAGCGCACACACGAAAGAGTGCCCCATATGCGGGCACGAAGTAAGAAGGATCGCAAAGAGTTATAACCGGAGGGATAATGATTTGTCATGATTGATATTTCCCTCCCCCTGGACAGTGGGCTCATAACCTATCCAGGTGACGCAAGGCTGGAGACTTACGATTACAAGACCCATGAAAAGGATGGTGTTCATATTACACGGCTACTCCTCGAAACCCATACTGGAACACATATTGATGCACCATTCCACGCAATGAGGGAAGGTGATAAGCTGGGAAGCATACCCCTCTCAAAATTCAACGGCCCTGCTACTTTAATCGAAGTCAGGGGAAACGCAGTTCACGAAGGGGACATCCCGGATAACGCTGAGAAAAGGCTCCTGATAAAGTCCAAAAATTCTGACCTTTACCAGGGAAGCTTCAGGGAGGACTTCTGTTATATTGCTATGGATGCCGCGAAGAAAATGGCACGAATGAAGCTGGATCTGGTCGGGCTTGATTATCTCTCCATTGAGCAGTTTGGGACAAAAGGAATGCCCGTCCACAGGGAGCTCCTTGGAAATTCTGTTATGATACTTGAGGGTCTGTCCCTGAAGAATGTGACCCCTGGAAGCTATGAACTTATCTGCCTTCCCATGAAGCTAGATCTGGATGGTGGCCCATGCAGAGCTGTACTCAGGTAGGCACTTGCTACTGTGGGGAAAATTTAAGGCATTTCAAAAGCATTCCTCTCAAAGGTTTCTATCTTGGTTGAATCAGAACAGGGGTCCGGAGTGCTGGAGCTTCTTGATCAGTTGTGCATGGAAGCTTTGCAAAGCGAATCCCTTTCCCAGGTAAAGGAGAATTTCAGGAAAGTGGGACATTCAGATCTGGACCAGCTGGATGTTATTGCAAGAACAGCGGTGGAACGGGAAATAGGGCAGATACTGAACTCCAGGACAGTTGAGCGTGCAAGATATTACGCGAAAAACCTTCAGAATGGATTGAAAACTTATTCTAAGTCCGACGCCGACGCATTCAACATAAATCTGTGGAAGGGCTATGATCACATAATAACCGGCAGCCTCTGGAACTTTGGCCCGAGGGCCAGGGGAGGCCAGCACAAGGGGTGGTACTGGGGAAATTTTATTCCGCAGATACCTTTCCAGCTTATTTCTCGGTATACTAAGCCCGGAGACTGGGTAGTGGATCCATTTTGTGGATCAGGAACCACCCTGCTGGAGGCAATGAAACTGGGAAGAAATTCCCTTGGTGTGGAATTGAACAGTGAAGTTTACCAGAAAACAACAGAACTGTTCAACAAGGCCTCGGCCAAAGCCAACGCAAGAGCTGTTCTTGAATTACAGGACTCAATGGAATTTGATTTTCCGGGGTTTGTTGAAAAAGAGAAGATCCCTAAATTCAAGCTTGCCATTCTTCACCCGCCATACTGGGACATAATAAAATTCTCAGAGAACCCGAGGGACCTCTCCATGGCAAAGGATTCTGAGGATTTCACCACAAGACTGGCAAACCTTGCAAAGGGAATTTTACCTGCCATGGGTTATGGCAGCCACATTGGCCTGGTAATTGGAGATATTTACAGAAATGGAGAAGTCATACCGCTGGGCTTCAGGAGCATGGACGCACTTTCGAACCTTGGGCTCAAGCTCAGAGGAATAATTGTGAAGGATATTCAGAACACAAGGGCGAAGAGAAATTCTGAGAATTTGTGGAGATACAGGGCTCTGAAGTCAGGATTTTACGTTTTCAAGCATGAATATGTATTCGTTTTCAAATACCACTGATAATTTCCTCTTTCCAGTTTCAGATCAGTTTCATTTTTCCCAGACTGTCAGTGAAAATTTTTTTGCCCTAGGCCATCAAAGGAATCCAAACAGGTTCTCATAGTGAATTACCAGCTCAATGGCGCCACTGTAAGGACATAACCCGCATTGAGAGGGACTTCATATCTATTGCCGGGTACTTCATCTTCCCGGCACTCCGGTTCATTGTTTTCCAACTGGTGATCATTTTTCCTGTTTTCATATATGACAAAAAGTGAGCAAAATATGGTCAGAGCCTGAATTTAAAATTTTTCGGGGATCTTATTCCCATCATTTCCAGGAGGGCATCCCAAAGTGCTCCTGTCACTAATTCATATACAGTCTGCCTATGGAATCATCTCCTGCAGCCCGGAAGGGATATCCTCATTATGGCCGGAAAGGAGGCCCTTTGCTCCGGTCTTTTCAATGATTGGTATCAGGGAATCCGCTGTAGCTTTAGATTTGCTTCCATCTTCATCCGGCCAAATGCCGCTAGGGTAAAATTTGAGCTTGCCTTGAATCCCGTATGCGGAGTCGCCCACAATGAGGTAATCATCAAACTTCAGGGCAAATTCATGTCGTCCCGGAATATTGTATGCCTTTATTCCAAACGGAAGCTTGGTGTTCTCTCCGTACGGCTTGCCGTGCTTCATATTGTAGAGGTCGATGAATATGGCTGTAAGTGCTTCATCCTCGTCCACCTCTTTTACGTCTGGGATAAACAGGGGAATATTGTACTGCCTTGAAAGCAATGGGGATCCCCTCAAGTGTGGGTAATTGGTCATGATTATGCCTATAGGTTCTCCAAGGATTTTGATCATTGGAACTATATTTGGCATGGCAATGGGATCAACCAGGACAGCTTTTCCGTCTTTCAACAGCAGATGGGCATACATCATAATCCCGCTTTCTCCGTCCATGGTTCCCCAACGGAAAATGTTCCCGGCAATTGGTTCAAACATGAGTTACAAACATCATGCGGTATATGATGATTTATAATGGATGGCCGGAAGTACTTATAGAATAGGTACGAGTGCCTTCCCTACGGTTAATGATGAATTCTTACAGAGAGTCCGTAGATTTGCCTTTTGGGTGAGGATGGGCAACACTCTCCATAAGTCCGCATTTTCAAGATTGATTAAGTGCTTCAAGGTATTTCGTGAAACCCTCCACAAACTCATGGAGGTCAGCAACAATCCCGTAGTCTGAGAACCCGAACATTGGTGCATTTGCATCTGAATTCACTGATATGACCTTTCTTGCGTACCTGATTCCGACTACATGGTTTGCCTGGCCGGATATTCCGAGTGCCAGATAGACTCCAGGAGAGATGGAAACTCCTGTGAGGCCGATCTGCTGCTGCCTTGGGATGAAATTCATATCCACCAGTGGCCTGGTGGCACCCAAGGAAGCGTTCAGAAGGTTTGCAAGCCTGAGCAGATCATTTACTTCCTCCTTCTTTTTCACGCCTCTGCCGAATCCCAGCACCACGTCCCTGGATCCAAGTGGCACATACTGGGATGGAACCTGGATCTCTTCATGTTTTTCATACATGGTTCTCGGCGTGTACTCAACGTCGAAAACTCTTGGCGGCTTTTCAGGGAGAATGGAAGTGAACATTCCCGGCCTGACAGTGGTCATCTGTGGCTCCGTCCTTGAATAGATCTCCGCAATTATGCCGCCACCAAATGCCGGCTTATACTGGATGAGCCTTGTGTCCCTTATCTCCAGATCCACACAGTCAGCCGTTAAGCCAGCTTCAAGCCTTGCAGCGATAGTTCCTGCTGCTTCCCTGCCTTTCACAGTTGAGGGAAAGACCACATACCGGGGCTTTTTCTCTTTAATAAAATCAGTGAGTGCATCAGTGAACGCCTCAACGCTGTGTGTATCATAATAGTAATACTCATGCCCAACCAATTTTGCTTGGGAAGGGTCAATGTTGCCGAATACCACTGCCATGAGGCTGTGGGCTTCTGCAAGCTGAGAAATCTTGGTTGAAACCTCTTCGCCAAGCGAAGGTTCATCAAGGGCAACTCCAAGGATGATTGGTGCTTTTTCATCCGGTTCCCTGAGGGATAGCTTCTCATGGTGGCCCCCGCGCGCTCTGTGCTGCTTTATAATTTCATAGACCTTTCTGTAGGTACTTTCGTCTAATGGAATCATCTCAACATTCCTTGTGCTTTCCATGCTTGAAGTTCCTGTGACCACAGTAGGGCTGTACTCGCTCCCCTTTATGGCCAGGCCAAGATCTAATGAGTTCAGCTCCTTCACCAGTTCTGTCCTGTCAGGTTCATCCGGTTTAACAGCCCTGGCCCTGTTGATCTTCTCGCTGACTGAGAGGACAGCGGGCAGCGGTATGGTATAAACCTCCGATCCCCTCTCGTTCTCATGTTCCACCCTGAGTGTCCTCTCCTTTTCTCCCATTTCTATTTTGGAAATCGATGACTTGAAAGCGTAACCCGAAAAAACTGCAATTTCAGGCGGGACCTGCGCTGTCTCCCCATCCAGTGAATATTTTCCCGTAAGCACCAGGTCAGGCTTCAGCTTCCTGACAAGTGAGGAAAGGATCTTTGCAGTTGCCAGGGTGTCTGAGCCCGCAAAATTCCTGTCTGTAATAAGATAAGCCTCATCAATGCCCATACGGAGGGAATCATTGAGTATTTCCTTAGCCTGAGGGGGCCCCATTGTTGCAACTGCAGTCTCCCAGCCCAGCTTCTCCTTCATCCTCACCGCTTCCTCGACAGCTTTCCTGTCAAAGGAGTTCATGGAGAGCGGGACATTTTCCCTCACAATCCGGTTTGTATGTGGGTCAAACTTTACCTGGTTCACGTCAGGAATTTGCTTTGCAAAAACAAGGACTTTCATGGAACAAAAATATGGACTGGTTATTTAGTTGTTCAGTAGTTTTGGATCTAAAGCAGGGCTGTTACCAATAATGCTCCCTCTTGGGGCTTACTGGATGCTGACCCTCAATCCCAGGGTCACAATGCAGTCCACTATAATGGTTCCCGAATGGCCGCAATTTTCGCATGAATAAGTTAACTCCATGAGATGGCTGTATATGATCTCTTTCAGGTTCATGCACCTGATGTATTCCGATTCACAGGAACCGCATTGAAGTAAAATGGACTTGCTGCTTTCCGCCATAGAGAACCACTTTCAACAAATTATGGGTAAGGGGCATCTCCCGTGCCCCATATTCCCTCTGCTTATGGTGGGCTGGCCAGGTGGCCGTTAAGAGCCATGGAGCCAATCACGAGTGCAAACACAGTTCCAATTCCCAGTATGATCCAAACCGTATAGTATAACCACCTGGTGGTGGAATTCACAGGCTTGAGGTACATGACTGGTGCGAGTACTGCACCGAGCCCATCAAAGACGTACAGCCCCATTGATGTGATGAGGTTCTGCCCCTTTTCAAGGTTCAGCTGGACAATGCTGAACGCCCCAACCAGGGTGTAAATTCCCACAAAAAGAATCAGCAATGGAACTATGTTCCAGTGTATATGCTCCGGATCACGGTAACCCACGACGCCTGCCATCACTAATATAAGCCCGGCAAGCAGGAGTGGATCCCCAAAGAGCATGTTATAGGCTGTTCCAAAGCCTGTCATGGGCCAGCTGAATGACATTACAAACCCCGCAACGGCATCAAATATACCGATGACAATCGCCGGGGCGACGAGAGACCTCACCTGTTCATAACTGCCACGTGCCGCAAAGAAGAAATAAAAACCACCCACTGCTGTGCTCATGGCAAGACCAATCAACATTACTGCCAAAGGATCTATAAAGACCATTTAAATCACCAGGATCTTATCGCAAGAAAGGCTATAACACAGCGTGCACGCTTATGCGCAAACTTGCGCAGCCGTGCACCCCATATGGGAGGTAAAATTACTGGAAAGTGGCTCTGACAAATCCCGCCATAACTTCCACAGATTCGATTTTCATCTGGTACGCTTCCAGGAAACCCTTAAGGCCAGAGGCAAGGCACTCCGATGAACTCTGGCCATAACCGGCGCCAGAAACAGTGGCTTCCCACAGATCCTTGTTCCTGTGGAACCTAAGGTCATCAAGAGGTAGTTTAATTTTAAGCTTCTCAGAAAGCCGGGACAGGCTCTCCATATCCGGTGCATAGTTCTTCAGCAGGTTCCCTATGACCAATCCCGTTTCATAGAAGAGCTTGAGTGGTTTTTCACCTGATCTATTCATGGAAATGTCAAGCATGTCATCGAATAGCCTGAATGGAACTGGAACTGATCTTGTGGAAGTTATAATATTAAAATAAGTCAGGAAGTCATGTATGGAGCCAATATCCAGGCCCTGCTCCTTCAGTTCAATATACTGGACGGCTGCCTCTGTTATTAGGGAGCTTACGGTCTTACCCATCCTGCCTGCTTCATCAGTAATTCTGCTGGCCAGTTCATTGGACAAGGAAACATTCAATCTAGCCATAATTCAGGTAGCATAAGTTGCTATAATTTGCTTTCTTTGAGCTTTATTGAGGATCTGCATAAAAGGGAAAATGAATCCCCGAATTCTATATTTTATAATAAAATAAAGTTAGGCTGATTCAGAGTTCAACCATTATTTCGCCGTTCTCAACCTTTGTCTTATAGGATTTGAGGGGGCTTATGTCTCCTGCACCCTCAGGTGGGCTCAAAACTGATCCATCCTTAGGGTTGAATGTTGCAAAGTGGTTGGGGCATATGAGCTGGTGGTCATCCATGAACCCTTCAGAGAGGTCATAATCCTCGTGTGTGCACAGATGTGATGTGGCGAAATAGCTGTTTCCGTCCCTTACGACAAGGACTTCTCTGCCTTCAACCTGCACCTTGAAAAGATCTCCATCTTTCATGGCGCCTTCTTTTAATACTTTGTACCAAGTCATGATTATCAATTATGCGTATGTCCAATTATAATTTTGTGAATTTCATGGATTCCGCGATCAGGTTTTATACAGATATGCCATTTTTGGCAGGCGTTGAATTAAAGTGGATCAGGAAGTCAGGGAAAAATACAGGCTGGCAGGTTCTATAGGCAGGAAAGCACTGGAGTTCGGCAAGAGCCTGGTGGAGCCGGATGCACTTCTCCTGGATATAGCCAACGGAATTGAGAAACATATCATGGACCTGGGAGGGAAGCCATCCTTCCCGGTAAACATTTCAATCAACAATGAAGCAGCACATTACTCGCCATTCCATGGGGACAAGAAGAGGCTAAGGACTGGAGATGTTGTGAAGCTTGACGTGGGTGCCCAGGTTGACGGATACCTGTCAGATAATGCAGCCACCATTGAAGTTGGAGGAAAGGGCGAATACTCCACTCTCATCGATGCCACAAGAGACGCCCTCAATGCAGCCATCAAAAAGCTGAGGCCCATGATCCAGGTCAGGCAGATAGGGCAGGAGATAGAGAGCACAATCAGGAAGTACGGATTCAAGCCGGTCCGGAATCTCGGAGGACACGGAATCAACCGGTATGATCTCCATTCAGAAATTTTCATCCCCAATTACGACGACGGCAACAGCAAGGCTCTCCACAATGACATGGTCATTGCCATTGAACCTTTTGCAAGCACTGGAATTGGCATGATACATAACGGCCCAGGCGGGAACATTTACATCCTCAGCGGTGCCAAGGTCAGGGAGGATGAAACTCTCTATAAGAACTTCAATACGGTCCCGTTTGCACAGAGATGGGTCGCAGATCTCATGCCTGAACCTGACGATTATCTGAAAAAGATGATGAAGTCAAGGGAAGTCAGTGAGTTCGCTGTACTCAAGGAACACAAAGGCTCGATGATTTCTCAGGCAGAACACACTATTATGATCCTGTCTGATGAAATTGTAGTAACTACCGCGTAAGGTGAGGAGACAGCCTTTCCATAATATCTGAGAGGCTCTGCTGGAGGGTGCCTGAACCATCAAGGGTAATTTTTCCTTTGAAGTCAATGGAATTGTAAAAGTTCCTGACCCCGGAGAGATATTCTTTCTCCTCAAATCCCGTAAGTGAGCCGCGTCCTGCGATTCTCTTCATTGCCACTTCAGGCTCAACATCTATGTAAAAGGTAATGTCAGGCCTGACATCAATTATTTCAGAGACAGCCAACATCCACTGCAATGTCTTATCTTTGCCACTAAAGTATTTCTCAAGGATTGCCCCCTGGTATGCCATTGATGACATGATGTACCTGTCGCACAGCACTATTTCGCCTTTTCCAAGGTGCTCTGATATTTCCCTCTGGTGAACGAATCTATCCTCTGTGAACCTGAAAAACAGGGAAATGGCGGCAGAAATTTCCCTTGATTTCTTCAGTTCTTCCTTAAGTTCAATCCTGCCCGTAGGTTCACTTGTTGCAAAGACTCTGAATCCTCTATCTTCAATTTCCTTCTTCACCAATGAGATGAGGGTTGTCTTTCCAGTACCGTCTATGCCTTCAAATGCTACAAACATCGGAAACCTTTGAATCCAATCTCAAAACTCCTATTAAATAAATCCGTGGCTCATGATTATATCCTTCTCTGGCATACAAGTGAACTCTTGATCGCGTATGAAAATCCCCGGTGTAAACTTCAGCATACTATCGAACCGCTATGTCGGAGCCATATCAATGGCACAACTGATCAGGGTCCTGGGGAGATCACAGGCCTGGATTTTCATACCACTTTATCTTACTAGTGTCAGGCATATCCCGTACGTCTATGTTGGAGTACTATTTTTCCTCACAGCCCTGACTGCGCTGCCCTTCTCAATATACGGCGGGAATTTCATCGACAGGATTGGAAGGAGAGCTGCCGCAGTATGGCTCCCGCCGATTATGACAGCCATTTTCATGGTTATGGCAATTGCCGTCTACCTGCACCTTCCAGATCTCATACTGTATGTTGCGTTCATACTGGTGGAACCCTTCAGCAATATGCAGGGCATACTGGACAATGTAGTCCTTACAGATACGACCAGCGAAATGGAGAGAATGGATGCTTTCAGCATAGTGAGGATTGGCGGGAACATTGGTTTCTCACTGGGTCCTGCCATTGGAGGGTTTCTTTCCATGATCAATTACTCACTAGTATTCCTGTTTCCAGCCCTCGCTGCAGTCGGAGAGCTATACCTTTACGTGAAGTATGTGAAGGAAACACGCCCTGCAGAGCCCATGAGAAGTGAAAAAATGCAGATGCCAATTTCAGACAGGCCATTCATGGTTCTGTGCATCCTGATTACCTCGGTATGGTTCATAGCAGGCCAGTGGGGCACGACTCTGACACTTTTCTGGAGCAACGTGGATTTGGTTTCCAACAACTCCATCGGTTTGCTGTATGCCATCAACGGCATAGTTGTGGTGTTTCTGCAGATACCCATCAACTGGGCGCTTGCAAAGATGAAAGACTTCAGGAGGATAGCACTTGGAGGGCTTGTGTATGCATTCTCATTCTTCGCGCTGGTTTTCAGCAGCAACATCTTTTTCCTGGCAGCAGATGTTGTTTTTATCACAATAGGTGAGAACATACTGTCCCCGGTTGCATACAGTGTTGTGGGAAAAATGGCTCCGGCAGACAAGAGAGGGCAGTACTACGGCGCTTTCCAGCTCATCATGGGGTCAGTAATGCCAGTGGCGCCTGTGATCGGAACATTGCTCCTCACAAGGTATTCTTCGGATCCCATTTACATGTGGGGCCCATTAATGCTTCTTGGTGTTGTCCTGTCCCTGACAGTATTGAAATTTGGCGGAAAAGTGCTCATAAAAGACAGAAGGGAACCGACTGAGGTTAAAATTTAATTGAAAAGGCTCAGGAAGTTTCCTTCCTGAATGCCTCTATTGCTGATTTTACTTCGTCCACCGAAGCGGAATTCTCCAGTGTGCTGATATCTCCAGGCAACTGGTTAAGTGCCACAGCCTTGACAACACGCCTCATGATTTTTCCACTTCTGGTTTTTGGCAGAGATTTTACAATATGAATCTCCTCGGGAACATATATAGGGCCAAGCTCTGTTCTGATTCTCTTCCTTATGGAGTTGACAACCTCCCCGTTTCCCTCATGCTCCTCCTTCACCACAACGAATGCCACTATTACCTCACCCTTGACAGGATCCGGCCTGCCGAATACTGCGGACTCAGCAACCTCAGGTGATGAGATGAGTGCATCCTCAACTTCTATGGTTCCAAGGCGGTGTCCGGATACATTAAGGACTTCATCTGCCCTCCCTAGAAGCCAGTAGTATCCATCCTTGTCCTTGATAGCATAGTCTCCGCAATAGTACATTCCCGGGTACTTAGTGAAGTAGGTGCTCTTGAACCGTTCAGGGTCATTGTTCAGTGTCATGAACATGCCTGGCCATGGCCTTTTGTAAGCAATGTATCCCTTCTCTCCAGCCGGGATCTCTTTGCCTTTCTCGTCCAGTATAACCGGAACCACGCCAGGCATAGGGAAAGTCCCCGATCCAGGTTTCAGTGGTGGAAGACCCAGAGCAAGAGGCGGCGCGATCATGAATCCGCCCGTTTCTGTCTGCCAGTATGTGTCGATTATGGGGCTGTTTGATTTTCCGATATGTTCGTAGTACCACTTCCAGGCAGCCGGGTTTATTGGTTCTCCCACTGTCCCAAGAACTCTCAGGGAACTGAGGTCATGCTTTTCGGGGTACTTTTCGCCATATCTCATCAGGGTCCTTATTGCTGTTGGGGATGTGTAAAGCAGGTTAACTCTGTATCTCTCTATGATCTCCCACATTCTGTCAGGGGCAGGGTATGTGATTGCCCCTTCAAACATTATGGAGGTGAGCCCCAGGAAAAGCGGTGCAAACACAATGTAGCTGTGTCCGGTTACCCAGCCAATGTCAGCAGCGCACCACCATCTGTCATTCTCGCCGGGGTTGAATGCCCATTTGAGGGTGTTTGCAATCCACACTGAGTATCCTCCATTTCCATGTACCGCTCCCTTTGGCTTTCCAGTAGTGCCGGAAGTGTAAAGGATATAGAGCGGATCTGTTGCATCCATCCATTCAGGCTCGACATAGGTTATCCTGGAACCCACGATATCATGCCACCAAATGTCTCTTCCTTCCTGCATCTGCACATCGTGCTTTGTCCTCTCCACAACAACCACAGTTTCAACAGTTGAAGACTGTACCAGAGCTTCGTCAACAATATCCTTCAACTTAACGATCTTTCCTCCCCTGAATGCGCCATCTGCGGTTATGACAAGCTTGGCCTTTGAATCATTTATCCTCTCGGCAAGGGCTCCTGCCCCAAATCCTGCAAATACGAAGGAGAAAACTGCCCCAATCCTGGCTGCTGCAAGCATTGCAACTGGGGCTTCAAGTATCATTGGCAGGTAAATAATAATCCTGTCCCCTTTCTTTATGCCGAGGTCCATCAGGGACTTCGCAAAAGAATTGACTCTCTGGTATAGGCCGTCATATGTCACAATTTTCTCATCGCCGTTCTCAGCGACCCATATGTATGCAGCCTTGTTCCTCCTGTTTCCCTGCACATGCCTGTCAAGCGCATTGAATGATACATTAAGTTTTCCACCGACAAACCATCTGTAGAATGGAGGATTGCTTTCGTCCAGCACTTTATCCCATTTCCTGTGCCAGTCAAGGACTTGTGCGTGCTTTTCCCAGAATTTTTCTGGAGTCTCTACAGATTCCGTGTAAACCTGTCTATACGATTCTATATTTGGGTGGTATGTTTCCTGTGTGGGTAACACTTCACCGCTGCCAGTGGATTCTGCCATACCAAATCATGGCGCTGATTCTATATTAAGGTTATTGGGACAAAATATCAATGGACATATGGAAAAATAAAAAAATGGGGTTTAAAAAATTTAGGCTTTCTTTTTGAACAGTCCAGGACCAAGCGGGAGAGTTCCAGGTCTTACAGAGTTTGTAACTATTGCGAAGCTGGTGTAAGCCGCAAAGAATGCTGTAAGGAATCCAAGGTATCCTCCTGCATGCAGGATCGAGGCACTACCTGTGAGGGCAGCAATTCCAAGCACAAAGAATGCCAGCCACAGGAACAGGAAAGTCAAGTTCAGGGAGAAGCTTGCCATCATGGCAGGGAGCCACATGTACAATGTGAAAAATCCCCAAAGGATGAGAGCATATCCTACTTCCTGGCTGCTTATGGTTATCATTCCTGATCCTGCAAAGAGGTTCAGGAAGGCATAGAAGAGCCAGAAGCCTCCATAACTGGAGAATGCTGTGAAGCCAAAGGTGTTGCCCTTTCTCATTTCAAACACGCCGGCCAGAAGTTGTCCCAATCCACCCCAGGCAATTGCAAGGGGAACAACAGCACCGCCTGCGGGCACTATCCCAGCATTGGTGAAGCTGAGCAGGAAAGTGGTAAAAGCGAATCCTGCAAGGCCCAGTGGTGCTGGATCAGCCATTAAAGCCTTTGTGAAAGGGCTCTCCATTGCATCAGCCATATCTAACCTCCAAATATATATCGTTATTCGACATTAGCAGTAATTCACATAAATCTTATATAAAAGTTTCTGGAACAACATATTTTTCGATATGATGAAAGCTCTACCATAAAAAACTGTGGGCCCACATTTTAAGGGCAATGTGCCCAAAGATGAAGGATTTACATTGGAAATACCGGTTAATGTTGAACAAAGGCGTTGATCCTGAATACCCAAATTTAATTTAATCAGAACTCATGCAAGTTGCCCAAATGCCTGTACGAGACGTTGGTTGGGCCTATAAAAGAGAGTACTGGCCTGTGATGGGTTCTATAACGTCTTCTTCAACCGGCCCTATTCCAAGGCAGGTTGCTGTTCCAGGGGCTATCTGTGTTCGGCCTGCATCATTCACCAGTTCATGTACAATGCCCAGAGGCTCTATTTTTCGCTTGAGTTCCATCAGCGCAGCTTCATTCTCAACCCTGATGACAATCTTTTTCTGGCCACCCTTTAGCCATTCCTTGAAGAGTTTCTTCTCGTATTTCTCAGCCTTAAGGGCACAGCTTACTGCAGCATGGGCAGCCTGTGCCGCAATCTTCCCTTTTCCAAGGTCAAGATCTTTCCTGACTGCAATAACCATCTTAACGTTCTCTACCATGGGACATCCTTCTTCTTCATCCTATAGCCCACAATGTTGACTGCCCTGTGAAGCGGAGGCGTAATTATCAGAATGGCGAGTGCGCCTATAATATTTCCATAATAAGCCATAAAGAAACCTCTTGAGAAGATAAGGAGGAACAGGAATGAAACAAGTACAAATGGCCACTGGTCAAGCAATGATCCCTTTCCTCCTCTCTGTATGCCAATTCTTCTCTTTATGAAGGAGCCTGTGACATCTCCTGTGAGCGAACCGAAAGACATTGCAAGGAGAGCAACAGTAATTGAAGGAATGGTGCTTCCATAGGAGACGGAACCGGAAATTCCAAAGAGCAGGAAAAGTCCTGTGAGAACAAAGCCTGCAACGACTCCGATCAGGGAACCACCAAAATATCCTGTCCAGGTTTTTCCGTCTCCAAGGATCCGCTTGCCATCAAGGAAATTTTTCCCCCAATCCATGGGAAAATGACCACCAGTTATTACCGCGGCTGGATTGGCTATGAAGCCGGGAATGAACAGGATAAAAGCTTCAATTATGGAAAGAATGAAATTAAGCATATTCTTCTACAGCTTTGAGAATATCTGCTTTGGTTATAATTCCCTTTAGTTCTCCGCCGTCGACTATGAGGACCGCGCTTGAGAATTTCAGAAGCGGGTATATCATGGAAATGGGAGATCCCTTGTCAAGCTGGGGCAGTGTTACGCCCATAACCTTCCGGACGATCAGTGATCTCAGGGAATCCGGTGTGGCTCCCTTGAGCAGCATGTCGTTGATATCGGATTCTGAAACGCTGCCTATTACCTTTCCATCCATTGTAACAACCGGAAGCTGGGAGAAGCCCTTTTCCCTCATGGTGTTAAGGGCTGAGATTATTGAATCCGTGGGATAGCAGACCAACACAGAGGTGCTCATGATCCTCTCAGCAGTAATGTCGATTGAATTGGCCTTCTGCCCGGTCTTGTTCAGGTATTCAAAAATCTTCCTGATTTTATCGTAAGTGGGATTTATGCTTCCTTTTTCAAGCCTGGCTATATAAGACTGGCTTACACCGCTTATTTTAGCCAGCTCTTTCTGGCTGATGCCAAGATTCTTCCTCATCTTTCTGAGTTCCTCGATGGAAGGCAACATATTCTCTCGCCATTTATTACAAATATATAAGAAGTGTTGGTGACTTCTATTACTATAGATAATAAAGTAATACACACTTTTCTAACATTGAATAGCTTTCTCTCTATTTCCCTGAAGAATATTACGGTCGGTTCCAAACCCTTGCATATGCCATCTAATTTATAGTGAGATGCATTTTACCTGTATTGATCACAAATAAGCAGTGGATCTATGACAACAACAAACTCATGGCTCCTCTTTTGGCAATTGTATTCTCATCTCTGGCGAGCCTACTTGCCATTTACACCGTAATAGACCTTATTTTTGTCCTGGTTCCTGCTGTAACATTCTTTACATTCCATTTCACAAAGTTTTACAAACTCAAGCTCAGGTTGCTTGCCAGCCTGATAGTTTTCATCGTGGTGGTTTTCATAACTGCAGGGTTGGCTACAAATATTGTCTATCAGGCACACCCAACTTATGAAACTCAACTGCTAAATGTCAACGGCAACCTGACCGGCAACATTGTGCTTGCATCCGTAACCCCGTATACAGGAAGTTCCTCATCTTACACCTTCCAGTTCTACATAACCCCAAACGGAACCCTTAACTACAACTCTATCAACCTGAACATTCAGTTGCTTGGCGGTGGAACCAAAGTGGTTCAATATAAACAGATGACAAATTCCACATTCTCTGGCAACAATACTGTAGAACTGACATATTCAACCCCGCTCTCCACCGGAATATACACTTACAATCTAACTGCCCAGAGCAATATCTCGCTTCACACTCCTGACATAAATGGCCCCTTCAGTGTCTCTCCATTCACCTTCTATGTTGATATCCTTCCCACATACGCCCTCTACTATACCATAATCTATGAACTGGTTTTCCTGGTTGGGGTATTCATAGCAAGGAGCATGACCAGCTCAAGAAGGTACAGGCAGCCGCAACAGCCCAAGCAGTAAAATTCTTGAAGGAACCGCACAGCAGTTTCCCTTCACTTTTCATGCGAAACTGTGCGGGAAATCTTTAAATTCTCATTATATGTATATAACTAAGGGATAAAATGTCCAAGTATCAGTTCAAGTGCAAAGAGATAGGCATGGATTGTGACTTCCAGGTTACTGGAAAAGAGGCTGCAGACCTTATACCGCAGATAGCTGAACATGCAAGGACCACACATCAGCTGGATGAGATCGGCGACGACCTGAAAGACAAAATCAACGACTCCATAAAGAGAAAATTCTTCTGAGACTGCTGGCAGCTAATCTATAGAGAAATGTCCTATATATAGTATATAGAGATAAATAGGATACTATATATAGCTCATAAAGATAGTAAGTAAATGGCAGCCTATACCAGAAGAATTCAGCTAACCGGTGGATCAACATATATCATATCACTTCCCTCCAAGTGGATCAAAGAGAACAGGCTGGAGAAGGGCAGTGAACTCTCGATAGATGAAACAAACGGAAATCTTCTCATTTCACAGGCAGCCCAGGGTAAGAGCGAGCTCGTAAAGAGGATAAACATAGAAGGAAAGGTTGACCTTGATAACTTCCAGAGGGCTCTGACATCACTCTATATAGCTGATTTTGACACTCTTATAATAAGGAGTTCCCAGTACATAGACGACAACCTCAGGGAGATGGTAAAGAAGTTCTCAAGGCTCGTCATGGGCGTTGAGATTTTTGAGGAATCCTCCAGGACAATAGTGCTCCAAAACGTTCTAGATACAAATTCGTTTCCCATGGCCAATGCCGTGAGAAGGATGAGCCTCAATGTCGAGACAATGCTTGGTGACGTAATCAAGGGAATTGAGGACAACGATACAAAGCTGCTTGAAAGCGTCATCAGCAGGGATGATGATGTTGACAGGTACCAGCTATATGTCTACAGGATGGTCAACAGAAGGAAAAATGAAGCTGAGAACAGCATTTATTTCCTGATTTTCTCGAGAATCCTGGAAAGAATCGCGGATCATGCAGTTAACATATGCAGGATCTGGGCATCAGGCGAGCACGTGCAGGAGGATGGAAAAACTGCAATTGTGGAGTTTATGAAGAGGGCAACTTCCCTTTACAACTCTTCAGTGGAAGCATTCTATGCGAAGAAGTTCGAAGCACTCAACTCAATAATATCAAGAAAACCTGCATTCATTGAAGAAAAGCAGACTATGATGGACAGTGCAGCTGACTCATCATACTCACACTACACATCGCCCATATCTGAGGAGGCCCTGAGGGTGGCGCTATATGCAACTGACATAGCAGAGCTGGCAATGGACCTTATTCTTGGAAACAAGATGGACTTCGTCATATATTCATAAATCAACGGCTTCCGGTTTCGGGTCTTCTACAGAACCGGAGAGAATTGCAGCAGGCATTTCAGTATCATGGTTGAAAATGCAGACCGAATGATTTCTGATTGCCCGTGAAATGAGTTTCCTTTTCATTTCAAGAGTGCTCAGGGGAAATGTATCTATGGCTGTAATGTACGGGAGCTTCAGGTGGAAAGACGTAGGTATGAGATCACCAAAGTAGATCATTTCCCTTCCTCCGTTGCTGTATATTATGGCCTGATGGCCTATGGTGTGTCCCCCTGTATGGATGGCAGTGAGGCCATGCTTGAGCCTGCTTGTGCCGTCAAGCTGTATCTTCTTTGCCTTTGAGAGGAGAGACAGGTCTATTTTGCCATAATTGTTTCGCGTAAACTCGTTTGTTCTCCTGGAAGCAGTGTATTCTGACCTCTGAGCCACCAGGCGGGCTCTTGGAAATGTCCATGCATCATCTTTTCTCTCAAGGCTGTGTCCAAAGTGGTCGAAATGGAGATGGGAATGTATGATCATATCAACGTTTCCCGGATTTCCAATTTCGCTTACCTGGGAGATGAGATCTTCCGCCTTTTTTATTTCAAAGATTTTTGTGTATTTCTCATCGGGTGTTCCTCCTATTCCGGAGTCAATGAGCACACTGAACCCTTTTCCAGAAATATATGGTATGCGAAGGGCAAGTGTAACCCTGCCGGCATCGGTGGTCAGAAAGCGCCGGGACCAGAACTGGTGTGGCACAATGCCAAAAGCAGCACCCGGATCCAGAGTGAACGAGCCGTCAGAAAGAAGTACCACATCAGAGTCGCCAAATTTCATCGTTTCCCCCTCACTAATCAGTTTCCATATAGTATTCCAACTTCTTTTATATAGTCTATAATCCCCGTGTCTTCTATATTGCTGAGGTCTCCGGTATTCTGATTCAGGAACGCCGCCTTCACCACTCTTCTCATAATCTTTCCGTTCCTTGTCTTGGGGAGTTGGGGAAGCCAGATAATATGCTTGGGCACAAAGGATTTTCCAAGCCCATTGGCAACAGTTTCCCTGATAGCATCTCTTGTCTGGTCAGTATTATTTCCTGTATAGAAGACAGATACGGCTTCTCCCTTTATCTCATCGGGAACACCGGCTACTGCAACTTCAGCCACACCTTCGACCGCCATTACAAGATTTTCCACTTCATTGGGGCCAAGCCTTTTTCCGGCAATTTTCAGAACATCATCTGACCTGCCATACAGGAAAAAGTACCCATCCTTTGTCATGAGGGCCCAGTCTCCCTGGACCCATTCCCCAGGGAATTTTGACCAGTATGTCTCAATGTACTTCTCATCGTTGCCCCAGATTCCCCTGGTCATTGAAGGGCAATGTTCTTTCGCAACCAGATATCCCACCTGGTCATACACTTCCTGGCCCTCCTCATTGAGCACTGTTACATTCATGCCCAGGCCCCTGTAAAGGCAACGCGGAATCAGGGGTATTGCAGCGGTGGAAGCTAGAAAACAGCCTATTATATCTGTACCCCCTGAGATATTTGCGATGGGGACTTTTCCCTGTCCAAGGTGTTCGAAGAGCCACATCCATGAATCCTCATCCCATGGTTCTCCTGTTGAGCCAAAAAGCCGGACGCTGCTGAAAGCTCTCCTGATTCCCTTTGCCCTGATTGTTCGCACAAGGGTAGGTGAAAGCCCAAGCAGAGTTACACTGTGCTCTGAAACCAAGTCCCAGAGCCTGTTGGAATCAGGAAAATCCACGGCACCGTCATATACGAATATTGAGCCTCCCAGTGCATTGGCTCCAATTATTGACCACGGCCCCATCATCCAGCCAAGATCAGAAATCCAGAAGAGTGTGTCATTTGAAGTCATGTCCATGTAGTATCTGACTTCCTTTGCAATGTTGATGAAGCTTCCGCCGTGTACATGTACGGTTCCCTTTGGTTTGCCCGTTGTTCCTGATGTATAGAGCATTATAGCAGGGTCTTCAGAAGATGTTTCAATGGAGGCGGTGTAGTTCCCCTCCTCTATAAGCCTGTAAAAATCCAGTTCATCCTCTTTTTCCGGATGGATGAGGATAAGTCGTACCCCCTTTAAGGCTTCAAGGGTTTTCCTGACATCCACCATTTTGCCCTTCCTGCTGTATTGCGAGAGTGAAAAGAGGAACTTGATTTCTGCATCTTCCAGCCTTGAGTTAACAGCATCTCGGCCATAGCCGGAAAAAATTGGCACTGCTACTGCCCCAATCCTCATTATGGAATATAGTGAAATTATGCTCTCAGGATTTGGAGGCATGTAGATACCAACCCTGTCACCTTTCTTTATTCCGAGTTTCAGGAGGGAGCCTGCCATCTTTCCAGTCATCAGGTCCAGTTCGCTGAATTTAACCGTTCCTTTTGTTCCATCCTCACGTTCAAACTTTATGGCAGGAGATTCAAGTTTTCGGTATTTCTCAACGCAATTTTTTGTTATGTTTATTCTTCCGTCCACAAACCACGTGGTCCACGGAACCCCTTTCCCGTTATCGAAGAGCTTAGTATACGGTTTGTCAAAAGAAACGTTGCAGTCCCCTATCACAGCAGGCCAGAACCACTGGGGATCGGCGTCGGCACGTTTGTAGAGTTCTTCCAGGGACCCAACGTTGTGCTTTCGGGCAAGTTTCATTATGTTTGTTCTGCCTGGATCCGGGGGGACATAAGCAAACTCCTGCATTGCAACATCAATGCACAAAATCAAAATAAGTTTGCGGAGGATATGTTAGATTTTTAAGTTTCCAGCGGTTTATTATCCTATGGTTTCAAGAATTTTGATGCATGTTGGCCCATCTGTTGCCAATTATGGAGTTCTCAGCTCCGCTGTTGCGCCTAATTTAGGCTTTGCCTCACTAGAGTTCAACCGTGCCATGAAGTACTCTCTTGAACAGTACAGGGAAGTTGCAGGGGCAGATGAAACGTATACCCCATTCATAATTCCAGGGGGTGGAACTGCAGCTATGGAGAGTGTTGTTTCATTCCTGCCCAGAGATTCCAAAGTCCTGATTGTTACCAACGGAGTGTTCGGTGACAGGTGGGAAGGCATACTTTCAAGATACCCAGTAAAATTCAAGATCTTAAGGGCAAAGGCAGGACAGGCCATACCGACAAATCAGATTGCAGCCGAGCTCAGGGAAGGCGGTTATGATGCTGTTACATTAACACAGGTTGAAACCAGCACTGGCGTCAGGATTCCTGTAAAAGAAATTGCCAGTGCCATCAGGCCGTTCGTGAAGCTCATTATAGTGGATGGTGTCGCAAGCATTGGCGGCGAAAGGATGAATGCCGCCCAGTGGAACATCGACATCTGCCTCACAGCCAGCCAAAAAGCCCTTGGCGCACAGGCTGGTGCAGGCCTCCTGGCAGCATCGGGAAGTGCAATGTCAATGCTTCAGAATCCCTCAATATCCGGGTATCTCCTGGACCTCAGGAACTGGGCCAAAATAATGCAAAATTTTCTATCAGGCGGAGGAGGATATTTTGCAACGCCGCCAATTGGCACAGTATTCTCCCTTGCAGAAAGTTTCAGGAGAATAGAAATTGAAACCATGGAAGCCAGGATCGCAAGGCACAAAGCCTGTTCTGAAGCTTTCAGGAAAGGCATCATGGAAATGGGACTCGACATCGTTGCCGCAGAACATCTCAGGAGCAGCACCGTTACCGGGGTGTATGTGGAGGATGCTGACATAGCCAAATTCCTCCAGGCTGCAATGGCAAGAGGTGTAGAATTTGCCGCAGGTGTCCATCCTGAGATCAAGGACAGGTATTTCAGGGTAGGTCATATGGGCTGGATTGAGCCTGCGCATATAATAATGGCACTGGACGCAATAGAAGGCGCCCTGGAAACGCTCGGCAGAAAAGTCGAAAAAGATTCTGGCAAACTGGCCGCAAAAAATGTCCTGGAGAAAGCATTTTCTCCATAAAACAACCCAGACAGGGCTTATCTTTTCCTCACGAATCTAACTTGCTTGTTTCCCTGGCCATAGAACCCAATTATATGGTATCCCGACGGGAAATGGTCAAGAGGCATCATATGGTCATTCAAAATCTGCCTCTCCCAGGATTTCTGCTGGTGTTTGATCTTCACCACAGCACGGGTTTTAGATTCATTTTGGAAAAAGGAATGCAATTTTGATATGAGTTTTTTCTGAAATCTGAAAAGCGAGGTGCCAAAGTGAGGCTCCAGCAGCCTTTCATGATTTAGTTCTGCATTCATGCACTGTATCAGCTCCTGATTGGCAGATCTCTGGAGACCTTCTCTATCTTCGTTACAGTTTCCACCCTTGCATTGGGGGAAATGTTGGCAGACTTTACGTACCTGACTTCCTTTATTTCTGCGTTCCTTTCCACTGTTATTTCATTGCATTCTATGGTACCGCAGTCAGCGTCTTTCTCCACGTTCACGCTATCTGCAAATACATTCTCCACTTCTCCACCCTTTTCCAGGTTTAGCGTACCGCACACAATAGTCCCCTTTATTCTGGAATCCTTCTCCACATTGATCTCGTTTGCCCTGATCTCCTTTGCACTCAACTTTCCTGCGAGATCTATGCTGTCAGATTCTATTGTTTCAGCTTCCAGCTTGCCGGAAACTTCCAATTTCCCGGACTTAAGAGACGTTTGTACATCACCTGATCCGCTTATCTCAAGTTCTTCACACTCACATGAATCTCCAATTTTCAGGCTGCCGCTTACCTCAATTGAGTCGACCTTCACCTGGCCCGTAATCTTTCCCGAACCGCTGATTTCCAAACTCTTTCCTTCTGCGCTCCCATCGATGTTCAGTGAGCCTGCAAGATCGATTCTCCTGAATTTTACAGGGCCAGTGAGCCTTATTGATCCTCCAATTGAGAGGTCTTCTATTTCCTGCATAATTCAATATTCCTGCGATATAGTTAAGTATGACTCACAACTTGTGAGTTAATGAACCGATGCAAGCATGACATCATAAACGACATGCTTGGAGTCCTTTCCACGGATTCAAGGCGGATTACAGAACTCTGCATGTCAGGAAATGTTCCCGTGGACAGGGGTAAGGAGATTATCGCAACCCTTGAAAAATACGGTCTGCTAATTCACTCCGGGGAATCCGGAGAGATTGAGTACAGGATAACCGACAGGGGCTATGAATGGCTTGGTTTGTACAGGATGATTAGGAAGGTGCTTCCATGACATCGCGCACCAGTGAGGTCCAGCCACTGGCTACGGGTTGAATTTCTTGGGGGTGCGGGATGGTTTGGATTCCGATACTGGAGGCTATTCGGGGCAAAGTTATATTAAACGAAGGGAATAACGCCTGATAGCTTGAACGGCAGTGTCTACGAAAGGGAGCTGGCCGGCATTTTTGCCGGGACAGAAAATGTTGTGCATAGGTATGCCAAGCGCCTGGATGAAGGTGGCAGGAGCATTGCCATGGGCATGGTCTCCAAACCTTTCTTCGTTACAAGATCTGCCGGCTCACTTGGTGCGGACCTCATTGCAATGAGGCATGATTACTCACTCGTTATCGAGGTCAAATCTTCTATCAATGAATCCCTTCTCTTCACAGAGGCTTCAGGCAGGATGCAGGACCAGGCAAACCGCCTCAGGGATCTGTGCCAGAGGGCAGGGCTATTTGTTGTTTATGCGTACAGGATGAAGAGCGTCCCAGGAGACCCATGGAGGATGTTCACCATCCCCGCTGAACCCACAGGGAGAATCAGGCATCTTTATGATATTCTGCCAAGAGTTGGGGAAACAAAAAATGGAAATTTCAGCTTAAAATGGAAAGAGGGTATGCCCCTTTCAAAACTTCTGGACTATATTAACCAGGAAATTTAGAGGGAAGCCTTGATGGCTTTCTCTATTACTTCAAGTCCCATGTCCGCCTGTTCTTCTGTGAGATTGAGTGGTGGTATGAACCTCATTGCACTCAGGCCAGTGGGAAGTGAAAGCAGTCCATTCTTGAAAGCGTTCATCTCAAAGGTATCTCTCAGTTTTGCATTTGGCTCCCTGGTCTTCCTGTTCTTGACGAAGTCAATAGCCAGCATGAGGCCGAGTCCCCTTATGTCTCCTATGGCATCGTATTTGTCTGAGAGTTCCTTTAGCCCGGTCTTCAGATAGTTTCCCACCTTTGTTGCGTTTTCAAGAAGCCTCTCCTTCTTTATGACTTCAATTGTTGCAACACAGGCCACACTTGCCAGTGCGTTTCCTCCGAAGGTGTTTGAATGGAGCGCCTGTTCTGGGAAGTCCAGGCTGTCCTTTACAACAACTGCACCCATTGGAATGCCGGAGGCAATGGCTTTGGCAAGAGACATTATTTCAGGTTCAACACCAAAATGTTCAGATCCATAGAATTTTCCTGTCCTTCCAAAGCCAGTCTGGACCTCGTCCATTATGATGACTGCATTGTTTTCGTCAGCGAGTTTCCTCAGTTTCTTGTGGAATCCCTTGGGTGGAACAATGTAACCTCCTTCTCCCTGGATAGGCTCAACAATGAAACCTGCGAGATTGTCAGGGTGCACGTATGTGCGCAGCATGTAATTCTCAATGTAATCCATGACCCTGTTCTCCAGTTCCTCGGGTTCCTCATAACCGTCTATTCCGAACGGGTTCCTGTAAGGGTTGGGGAAAGGCGCGTGCTCTACCCCTGGCATGGTGGGGAACAAGCCCTTTCTCTGTATCGCCTTGGACGCAGTGAACGAAAGGGACCCCTGTGACCTTCCGTGGAATCCTCCTATGAATGCGATGAACTCCTGCTTCTTGGTGTGCACTTTCGCGAGCTTTAAGGCAGCTTCGTTTGACTCAGTTCCGCTATTGCTGAAGAATACCTTCTTATGAAAGGATCCCGGTGTGCTTTCTGCGAGGGCTCTGGCTGCGTCAACCTGCTCTTTGTAATAATAGTCTGTCCCTGCAAAGTGCCATAGCTTGTCAAGCTGTTCAGCCACCTTGTCTCGAACGTAGGGATGAATATGCCCAACGTTGGTGACACTGATTCCTGTGGAAAAATCAAGATAAACATTGCCGTCAACATCTTCAACGAAAGCGCCCTTCGCCCTTTCCGCAACGATAGGAAGTGACTTTGTTGTTGTAACAAGATATTTTGTATCCTCATCAACAATTTTCCTGGCATTTGGTCCCGGTGGTGGGACTTTTATGGATATTCTGCTCATTTCTCCCTTAGGATGTGCTTCTTTCAACATGTTGATCGATAACTTATATGAGACAATATTATATATTTTAGCTAATGAAAACCGAATATTTGATACGTATTTCGTAATTCAAAAATCTCACAACCCACAGATTTCTTTTTAATGACCTTTTGAATTCTACGAAATAATCATGCCTGACAATCTTAATGAAATAAGGGATTTCTGCAGTGATGAACTTACAGATCTCGAATTCTACAGGGGTCTATCTGAAAGAGTCAGGGATGAAGACCTCAAGAAGAGTCTTCTGAGACTATCTGATGTTGAAAAACAACACTCGCAGTTCTGGATTTCATATCTCCAGAAACATGGCGTGGACACATCCAGAATTAAGCCAAAGAGGATGAAGATAAGATTCATGTACCTAGCTTTCAAAGTGCTCGGGATTGGGTTGGCCGTCAATCTTCTTGAATACGGTGAAGTGGAAACTGTTGCAAAGTACAGGGATTACGCAACCAGAACCGGTGAGGATGAAGAATTCAAGAAGGGAATTGAGAAGATCATCAATGAGGAGATTGAGCATGAGGACGTTTTCAGCTTTACCCTGGAGCAGAACAAAGAAAAGATTGACCGCAACAGGGACATAATTTATGGAATCAGCGATGGCCTGGTTGAGGTTCTTGCGGCCATTGCCGGTTTGACAGCCCTGCTCACAAACCATCTCGACGTTGCACTTGGAGGCCTTGTGGTTGGAGTCAGCGGCACAATGAGCATGAGTGTCGGAGCATACCTGTCAAAGGATTCGGAATCACAGTACAAGATATCCAGCATCAAAAGAAATGCCATACTCAAGAACAAGACACATGACAGAGACAAGGTGGACCAGTATAAGGGGGAGTCGAGGAGGTCCGCAATGAATGTGGGGATGTTCTATATACTGGGGGCCGCAATACCAATACTGCCCTTCCTGTTTCTCCAGAGGGATGTTGCGCTGGTTATTGCCATCATTCTCGTCGCCGTAACCCAGGGACTTGCAAACTCTATTATAGCTATATCCATGAACATGGGGATACTGAAGGAGGCTTTGAAGGCATCAGCCCTTGCACTGCTGGCTGCGCTTGCATCCTATGTGATAGGGCAGATTTTTCACCTCGTCCTGCATGTATCACTGGTATAGTGGTTGAATCTCCGGGCAACAGGTTGGCAAAATGTCTGATAATTCTATAACAATAAGGGGGCTCTGCAAGAACTACGGTGAGGTAAGGGCACTTGATGGCATTGATCTTGAAATACCTGGCGGGGAGATATTCGGCATCCTTGGCCCCAATGGTTCAGGCAAGACTACCTTGCTGAAGATTATCTCATCCATTATGGAACCCACTTCAGGACTTGTTTCTGTGAACGGGATCAATGTTATGGCAGATCCCATGAAGGTCAAGTCCATTATCGGCTATGTTCCTGAAACGCCTAATCTTTATGAATCTCTGACTCCCATAGAATTCCTGGGGTTTGTTGGTTCAATCAGGAAGATTGACCATGAAATCCTTACCGAAAGAATTTACAGGTTTGCAAAAGCCTTCGAGATTGAGGATAACCTGAACAATTTCATCGGATCCCTTTCGTTCGGCACAAAGCAAAAGGTTGCAATAATATCAGCATTCATCCACGATCCAGATATTGTCATACTTGACGAGGGAATGAATGGCCTGGATCCAAGGTCAGCCAAGATACTCAAGAACCTGCTCCTGGAATATGTTTCCTCCGGGAGGACGGTATTGTTTTCCACTCATGTGCTTGAGGTCGCGGAGAGTGTTTGCCATCGGATGGCCATCATATACAAAGGTCGCATAATGGATGTTGGCACACTCAAGGAGCTCCGTGAGTCCGCAGGCAGGCATGACGCAAACCTTGAGGACATTTTCCTCAAGGCAACAGGAGACAGTGACCTGAAACCGGTGATAGACTCACTTAGAGAGACAATGAACAGATGAAGAGCCTTATTTGGGAACTGAGCAGCAGAATCGTCAGCGAGCAGAGATATCTCGCTTTGAAGGATTCAACTAAGTTCCAGGAGAGGGCGAGCGCTTCAACAAGGCAAGGCTACAGGTACATCAGGCGGCTCATAAGGACGAGCTATATCCTCACATCAGTGATGATGTTCCTCTTTTCCTATTTCCTGGTTGTTGCAAACAATGGCGTGGGGAACCAGGTTGCACATGTTCAAATCATATCCTTCGTAATATACGCGTACATTTTCATCTTCAGCCTTTACAGCGTCATAATGTTCATCAACATAATACGAAGCTACGGCCTGTTTGAACCTATAAAACCCCTCCCCACAAGCATAGGCCACCAGGTCCTGCACATTTCGTGGTTTCTTTACAATGGCTCAAGCAGCCTTTTCATCGTGATCCCACTGATCTCTGAATACGTATTCCTGACCCATTCATATTACGCCATTCCCCTTGGGCTTTTATGGGCCTTTGCCACCATGGCTCTGGGGTACATGCTTGGAATCATTCTGGCCACCTACCTGGGGGGACGGCACAAGGCATCCAAGGGAGGGAAATTGGGGGCACTGGCCAATATTGCAAGAATTCTTGGGGTTATTGGGGCCTTTGTAATATTCGAAGTGGCGCTACAGGAACCAGGTAACCTCCCGGCATTGCCTGCCATCTCTTTCCACCAGTATTTCCTGTTTCTGCCTCTGATCAATATCCCCTACACTGCCTTTCCAGTTTCATACCTTTACGGGAGCATCCTGCCGGAGATTTTTGTGACTCTCCTGTATATTTCAGCCATAGCCATCCTTTTCCTGAAATTCAACAGGATCATATTCGGGAAGATAACAAATCAGGAGAACCAGTCCCGGACGGTATTAGAAAGCACAGGCAAGAAGACGATTGTGCATGGCTTCTACAGGAACACTTTCATCAAGGACATGAGGAACATTTTCAGGAAGCCGCAGAATGCAACCCTCATAATAGTACCCATAATATTCGTGACACCTACCCTGTTCCAGATATTCTTCTATTCCTCCAGCGTCTCATTCGGCTCGATTTCCCTGTACTACGCTCTTATGTCTATTGTGGTGGTTTCATCATCCTTCTACGCCATAGCCCTGATCATATCAGAGGGAAACGGAATCAGCGTACTCCAGTCACTTCCTATCACACTCAGCGAAGTCGTTTATTCCAAGAACATCGTGGGAACAGTCATTTTTACTGTTATTGTTACGCCCATTTCCATCCTTTTCCTGTTCAAGGAGTCTCCAGGAATAGCAGTGATGTTCCTGCTTCCTGCGAACCTTGTTGTGGTTTACGTATACACATCACTGTTCAATATCCGAAGGCTTGTGAAGAAGTTGCCAAGAGGTGTTTCAACGGTGAATTTCTATTCATTCGGCGGGGGAATTGCACTGACTATAATGTTTCTCATAACAATGGCGATGGCGGTAGTTCCTACGGGCATTGCCACAGCTATTTCACACGAATTCGCATTCGGGGCATTCTCCCACCCGCTGTTCTTTTACCTATCGACTCTTGCGCTCAACCTCTGCGCACTTTTCATAGTGATGAATGTTGTGAACAGGTCGCTTTAGGGCATGACCGTCAACCGGGGAAAACATGGGATAGGGGAAATTCAGGCGATCCCAGAAAGGATTATAAGCAGTTTTCAAATCCACCCCTATTCGTGATGTTTAATGGTAAATGTTAAGGAAGTACCTCCAGAACTCCTCATGAAACAACTTGCTGAGGAGTTCAAGAAGAAGAATTTAGAGGTTCCGGAATGGACCGACTACCTTAAGGCGGGAATTCACAGGGAAAAGTCCTGGAACGATCCAGATTGGTTCTACACAAGGCTGGCATCAACACTTAGAAAGGTGTATGTGAAGGGGCCAATCGGCATATCTAGATTGAGTGAGGACTATGGCGGAAGAGTGGACAGAGGCTCCCAGAGATACCACCCGGGAAAGGGAAGCAGATACATTGTCAGGCAGATGCTGCAGACACTGGAAAAGCTCGGATACGTCAAAAAGGACAAGAAAGGAAGATCAATCTCCCCTGAAGGGGCATCAATCCTGGACAAGGCATCAAAGGAGGCTATGAAAGCACTTGCCCAGTCAGATCCTTCGCTCGAGAAATATCTATGAGTGATAGGAAATGGACAACGAAGACGAACTTGAAGCATTAAGAAGAAAGAAGCTTCTTGAGATGCAGGGTAACCTTGCGGAGCAGAAGCAGGCAGATGAGCAGCAGAAAGCCCAGGAGGCTGAAAGGGCAAAAAGGGCCCAGATCCTGAGGCAAATACTCGCTCCAGATGCAAGGGAACGTCTTTCCAATGTGAGGCTCGTGAGGCCTGACATGGCAGAAAATGTGGAAAACCAATTGATTCAACTGGCTTCAATGGGCAGGATAAACCGCCTGCTTACTGATTCAGACATAAAGGACATCCTTGCCAGATTGACTGAAACAAAAAGGGAAACAAAGATAGAGAGGAGATAACAATGAGCAGAAACAAGGAACTTGGCCGAAAAACAAGGCTGATGAAGAGAGTAAAGGAAAACAGAAGAGTGCCTGGCTGGGTCATGATGAAGACCGCCAGAAGGGTTACTTCAAATCCAAAAAGAAGGAACTGGAGAAGAAACAGCCTTAAGCTGTAAAGGTGATAATTATGGTAGAGAATGAACTGACCAACGAAATAGTGCTTAACGTCCCACTCAGGGCCGCAAAGAGGTCATCATCCAAAAGGAGAGCTGACACGGCAATGGAGATACTCAAGGAATACGTGTCAAGGAACACGAAGGTCGAGAAGTCCAAGATATGGATTGACAACCGCGTGAATGAATCAGTATGGGCCCAGGGCAGGCAAAGGATAAAATCAAAAATTTCCGTCAAAGTTATAAAATTACAGGACGGAACGGCAGAAGTAATACTGCCATGAATCCATCATAAATGATACAGAAAATCTCTATTTTAAGAAGCAACTTCCTCGGTGTCTATGGCAGGGCCTGGGAGGATGTTGTATTTCTGCCTGCCAATGTTGAGGATGAAGTCGCCTCAATAATATCTGAGGGCCTTCAGGCTCCCGTGGAAAAGCTTTTCATAGATAACTCAAGCCTTGTAGGGACTTTCATCGCACTTAATTCCAATGGTGTAGTGGTGTCAAGGAATGGTTCTGACAACAAGTTTTCCGATCTGCTCCAGGGGCGCAATATACTGATCCTGAAGGACAAGGTAAACGCCATTGGAAATGATGTAATCGCCAATGACAAGGCGGCAATGATCCACAAAGCGTTCACTGCCTCCTCTCAGAAGAAGATAGAGGACGCCCTCGGGGTAGAAGTTGTGAAGGGGGCAATCGGCGGCATTAAGACCGTGGGAAGCGCAGCAACACTCACGAAGAAAGGTATGCTTGTCACTCCTGAGGCAACTGAAGATGAAATGAAATCTCTGTCAGAACTTTTCAAGGTCCCGGTAAAGGAAGGCACAGCCAACTTCGGGAACATGTATGTCGGCTCATCTATTCTGGCTAACAGCAAGGGTGTATTTGTTGGAAAAGAGACCACTCCAATAGAAATTGGAAGAATAGACGATATACTCTCCTGATGATCTCCGGGCTATGGGGTGCCAGCTGGCATTATCTCAGATATGCGGATAAGAGGCTCAAGCCTGACATTATTTGAATCGAGAAGTTCCTTTCCGCCTTCTTCCCGATCCACAACACAATAGGCCCGGTTAACAATTGCTCCATTTTCCCTGAGGTAATTCACAGCTTTCATTATTGATCCGCCAGTGGTCACAACGTCCTCAATAATCTCAATTTCTTCGCCCGGAGTGATTTCGCCAATGGTGAGCTTTCCGGTGCCGTGCTTCCTCTCCTTCCTTATGATGAGGTATGGAAGCCCTTTCATAACTGCGGTTGCAACCAGAATCGGCACAGCTCCGAGTTCCACCCCTGCAATCTTGTGGTTTCCGATCCTACCGACAAGAATCTCAGAAATGAGGCTGAGAATTTCGGGATTTGTGGCAGCATCTTTTATGTCTACGTAGTATTTTGAATGCTTTCCTGAAGTAAGCACAAAGTCGCCAAATTTAATTGCCCCAGAATCTAGTAGTTTCTGAGAAAGTTTTTTGTTGAGCCCTTCCATGAAAATGTGATCCACAGGATATGTATAAGCCATGTGCGGAGTTGGAATTCCAGGAGACTTCAATGAAAGCCAATGAACTATATCCGCATGCGTATGTACTTGAGTTGATACATTATATCGGCTGGGGGTACTGAACCACGGATTCATACGGCAAGAAGATAATCTCAGTTACAGGGATGGGAACATTTCTTTCGGTTGTCAATTCCTCTTCCCTGATCATCGCAATTCCAACCATAATTGCTGAACTCAGGATTTCCTTTTTCCTTGCAATATGGATAATTGTTGCGTATTCACTTGCCCTGACAGTTCTCACACCGATCCTTGGAAAATACTCCGACATCGTTGGCAGGAAAAGGCTCTACTCATTGGGATATCTGGTCTTCCTGGCTGGTTCCATCATATCCTTTGCGGCAAATGGGGGAGACGTCCTGCTGACAGGCAGGATCATTCAAGGGATAGGAGGGGCCTTCCTTTTTTCAAACAGCCTTGCCATAATCACTGACACTTTCAAGTCTGTGGAACTCAGGGGTGCGATGGGAATAAATGCCGCCATCCTTGCAGTGGGTACTTCCATAGGGCCGTTGCTTGGCGGTATCCTTACAGCAGTGACATGGAGGGCCATATTCATTTTCAATATTCCAATAGCTCTTGCTGGCTACTTACTTTCAAACCGGTACATAAGGGAAGTCAGCCACGGAGGAAAAGGTAAAATTGACGGAAGAGGTGCACTTTTCCTTTCCCTGACAATTATCACGGGTATTGTATTTCTCACAATCCTTCCTGGATCGGGCATTTTATCTGATCTGACCTTGACACTGCTGTCCGGGCTCATTATTTTTTTCGCCTTGTTCTGGTACCAGGAAAGGGTCTCTCCGAGGCCAATACTCAACCCGGGGATCATGAAGAACCGTGTCATGGCGGTCTCCACACTTGCGCTGGTAATGGCCTCCATTTCAAGGTTCTCCGTGATATTGCTCTTCACGCTGTTCTACCAGGGGCCCATGAGATTTTCGGCACTAATGGCGGGGATACTGCTGATCCCGCTTGCCGGTTCAATGGGCATCATGAGCTACCTGTCCGGGCATCTTAAGGAGAAGTTTACGGACACATTCCTTGAAAACCTGGGTCTGGTACTTACAGGCATAGGGTCATTTATTGGTGCGGCTCTGATACTCTTAAGGCTGCCTTACCTGCTCTATGCTGTTCCCATGATTATTATCGGAAGCGGCAATGGGCTTTTCTTCACACCCAACAGCACAGTCATTATGCTCTCCGCTCCAGCGCAACTCAGAGGCGAGACAGCTGGTGTCAGGACGCTGATGATCAATTTGGGATCCGTTATGGGCCTTACAATTGTGTTCCTCATAATCACAGCCATGATCCCATCCGGAATAGTGGACTCGATTTTCCTTGGATTGGGACAGACCATTGCAGGAGCTTACAAGTCACTCTTCTATACCGCCACAGCTATTGTACTGCTGGTTTCCGGGATAATTTCATTCATACCTGTTCCACTGATAATGGGTTACAGAGTTCGGAAGGAATAGATTTTGTCAGACAATCACAGACAAAAGTGTGTTGAATCACAGACCAAATATTTGTTATTTCTTCAAACAAAAAAATTATATAACCTAGTTATTATCTTATCAGACATATGGTAGACATAGTTGACCTTCTCTATAGATCCGCAATGGAGAATTCAGAACAGCCCCACATCAACGTGGTAAGTGAAGAAGACAACTTCATCTCCCCCGAAGACCGTGAAATCCTCGAAATAGCCAAGAGGCTGAGAGTGAGAATCAAGATCGTAGGATGTGGAGGCGGCGGTTCCAACACGATCAACAGGCTTTCCAGCGAAGGCATAGACGGCGCTGACCTCATCGCAGTCAATACCGATGCAAATCATCTCACAACTATCAGATCAAAATACAGGATGCTAATAGGCAAGAAGAGGACCAGGGGACTGGGTACCGGTGCCATCCCAAAGATTGGCGAAGAAGCCGCCATAGAAGATCTCCCCCAGATCCAGAGGCTTGTACAGAGGACCGACATCGCATTCATCACATGTGGGCTTGGAGGCGGAACCGGAACAGGTTCTGCGCCAATAATCGCCAAGGCAGCCAAGGATTCCGGCTCCCTGGTGATTTCAATAGCAACACTCCCATTTTCCGCCGAAGGGCACATAAGAATGGAAAATGCAATCGCCGGGCTTGAGAAGCTCTCTCTATATTCAGACACAGTCATTGCAATTCCAAACGACAAGTTGCTCAAGGAAGTTCCAAAAAGGCCTATACAGGAAGCTTTCCAGTACGCAGATTCCGTGCTCTCAGAGGCAATGAAGGGAATTACTGAACTCATAACAAAGACAGGGCTCATAAACCTGGATTATGCCGATATCAAGACCATCATGAAGGATGGTGGCGTTGCCATGGTTGGAATTGGTGAAGCTTCAGGTGGAGGGAACCGTGTCCTTTCAGCCGTTAACGATGCAATTTCCTCACCCCTTGTGGAGGCTGACATCTCAGATGCCAAGAACTGCCTGATCAGGGTGATAGGTGGCCCCAACATGACAATGAGTGAGGCAGAGAACGCAATGTCAGAGATCCAGAAGAGAATCAACAAGGATGCCCGCATTATATGGGGGGCAAGCATTGAACCAGACATGGGAGACAAGATCAAGGTCCTGGTACTCCTGACTGGTGTCAAGTCTCCGTATATGATTTCAGGCAGGAATGAGGCAAGAAACATTCGAAAACTCCTTGGCGGATTTGACGAAGACCTTGGCATAGACGTAATCCAGTAATCTTTAAAGCTGAAATCCCACCTTTTCCCCCATTTATTTTTTTTGCAACAAAATTTAACTATGGTTGGAGATTATGTAAATTCTGGAACTAAGTGAATTCAAAACTCGTAGTTGCAGTGGACGTTTTTGATTGTGATTTTGCCCTGGATCTTGCCAGGAAGATAGGCAGGGAAGTTTTTGCCATAAAGGTCAACTGGCCCCTTATTATGGTCAGGGGTTCTTCAATTGTATCAGAACTTTCCAAGCATACCAGAGTAATCTGTGACCTGAAGATTGCGGACATCCCAAACACCAACAGCCTCATTGCCGGCAGGGTATCCGATGAGGGGGCGTGGGGAGTCATAAGCCAGTCATTCCCCGGGGAGGATTCCCTGAGGGCAGTGGTAGAGGCAGCAGGCAGCACCAGAGTATTTTCAGTGGTTGCCATGAGCCATCCCGGCGCAAAGCAATTCATCTACCCGAAAACAGACGAACTCATAGATATGTCAATAAGGGCAGGAGCCCATGGCCTCATAGCACCCGGGAACGATTATGCAATGCTTTCCCGCATCCGTTCAAGAACCAGGGACCTGACGATTATGACGCCGGGAATAGGCGCCCAGGGGGGAACTCCCGAAGAAGCACTGAGGAATGGGGCGGATCTACTCATAGTTGGAAGGGCGATATACAATGCGGAAAGCCCAATTGAGGAAGTGAGGAAGCTTAACTCTTCCATTTCCACCTTTACAGCATCGGCAGGAAATAAACAATTATCATAACCGGGATGACAAAAACAATCAGGTAGATGTAGAAGGACATGTAATAAGCCCTCAGTGCTCTTTTGATGTCACCCACTGATGGCTCAAATCCGTTTTCATTGATAATGTAGTAGCCGCTCTTCTCAAGCCTCAGATTAAGGGATGAAGCCATAGAACCCATTGCCCATCCGTTGTTTGGGCTGTCTGTTGAGGTTCTGGCTGCTATGAAGGAAATGCTGTTTACCCTGTAATTGAGGAGCTCGGTCCCCATCATTATGAAAAGTGCCTCTATCTTGGCGGGAATATAGTTGACCACAGTATGGATGATTGCGGGCCACTTGCCAAAGTCAATGTTCCTGCGGTTTTTCTGGCCCACAAGTGTGTCCAGCACGTTGGTGACCCTGGAAATGAATGCTCCAGCTATTCCGAAGAATGCAAAGTAGAAAAGTGGAGAAAAGACGTCATTCAGAAGACTTACAGATATGGTCTCTATGACTGCAGAGGAAATCCCGGGGGCACTCAGGCCTGTTGTATCTCTCTTGATGATCCTCGAAGCAAAGGTCCTAGCCTCCTCAATTCTTCCCTCCTCCAGCGCCTTGACCACGGGGCTGATGTCCTGCCCTATGGATGTGAGTGAAAAAGATGCTTTGAGCAGTAAGATGGCTATGATAACGTATACAATTGTGAAGGTGTAAGTTGCATAAAGGAGGGCATATATGAGGCCCCCAAACATTGCGCTAATGACGATAACATAAAGGAAACCGCCTGCCCCCTTGTCAGAAATAGATCTAATGTATGGGTCAAGTGTCTGGCCCACTTTCCTTATCAGCGTCACAGGATGGACATATTTCCTCGGCTCGCCGAACAGAAAGTCTATGGCAATGGAGCCTAGAAGGATGGCGAGCGATATTTCCAGTGTGAGCACAGACATATTAATACTGTTTCCCGGTCATTTCACAATGTCTAAGACAATAAAAGTTTTGGTAGTATGAATTGTATAGAAATTTCTCCTTTTCAGTGAGGAGCTCAAGACGGCTGGCAAGCCTCTTGCAATTCGATGAACCATAAATTGCATATTTTGATGATCAACACATGCTCTCGAAAAGCTTCGAAATATTAATTTTATGGACGATTTACAGAACTGGAGAAAATCAGGCAGAAGTACCAAAAGTATTTATTTAAATCGGGCATCCTGAAAAAGCTTTTGCGTGATTGGTGAGTATGAGCGAGCTTCTAGAAGACTTTGAGCAAAAACGTGAACATATTAGACAGATAGTTGAAGAGCACATTGGTAAGAGAGACGACGCTGCTGGGGAGAGCCACAGGTTCGCTGAGGAAAGGGACATACTTAACAACAAAGTTCGCGAGATGCGTGAAGAAGTAAAGAAGAAGATTGCTGAGAAGAACGATCTCATTGAGCAGGTCCAGAAACTTCGCGCAGAAAAAGAAGAACATTATAAGGAATTATCTGAACTCAGGAAAGAATACCGCAAGATCAGGGAAGAGACCAACGTCGAGGGTGTGGACCGCAGAGGCCTCAGGGCTAAGGAGAAGGAACTCCAGAGACTTGAGACAAGACAGCAGACAACCCAACTCGAGAAGAAGGAAGAGGCGAAGGTCGTTTCCGAGATAAGAAAACTCAGCAACGAGATCAAACAGATGAAGAACTTCAGGGAAAAGGAGCTGGAGAGCAACGATTCCATTAAGGACCTCAGCCAGAAGATCAACGGTGAAAGAAAGAGCGGTGAGACCCTGAAGAAGGATATTGATGAGATTTCCAAGAAGATAACCTCAATAAGTGAAGATATAAACAAGAGCCTTCAGGAACTTGACGAAACAAGGAAGAAGGCTGATGAATTCCACGAGCAGTTTGTTAAATTCAGCCAGGAATCCACAAAGGAACACGAGGCATTCATCCAGGCAAAGAACGACCTCAGGGACCTTGAGAAAGTCATTTCAAGCCTGCGGACAAAGGCCAAAGCCTCAAAGAAGAAGGAAAAGGAAGGGGAACTCCAGAAAAAGGCTACCACACTCTTTGACAAGTTCAAGAATGGGGAGCAGCTTACCACAGAAGATCTCCTGATCCTGCAGAAAGCTGGCTTTCTTTAATTTTTTAAATCCCGTTTTCCTCTTCAATAATTTCTGAAGAGAGGGAAACATTATACACTCTGGAATTGCTTTGAAGATTCAGTTTCGGCGCAAGAACGCTTTCATGGATCTCACATTTCTGGCCTATGACAGTGCCTTTCATGATGACAGACTTTTCAATTCTGGCCCCATCCAAGACCTTGACGCCATCCATGAGAATTGAGTCCGAAATAATCACATCATGGCCAATCTGAACCCCGTCATAAATGGCAGAACCTTCTATTACTGTACCATTCATTGATGAAACTCCCTCACCGATAAAAGTTGGGCCCTTCAGGGTTGTGCCAGTGAATTGCCTCAACGAGGTGTTCACAATGAGTTTTCCCGATGCACCGTTTTCCGAGAACGTGTATCCGTATTTCTCGGTCATGAGCTGGTTTGCCCTTATCATGTCATTTGGCCTCCCAGTATCTAGCCAGGTGCCTTCGCCCACATAACCATTTATCTTAATGCCATTTTCCAGAAGCTTCGGGAAAAGCTGCTTTGCAAAGTCATATGGCTCGCCTTCCGGTATAAGGTTAAGGATTTCCGGTTCCACTATGTAAAGCCCAGCATTGATTAATTTTGAAAAAGCCTTGTCTGGAGTGGGCTTTTCCATGAATCTTGTGATGATGCCATCTTTCATCTCCACAATGCCAAACTGTGACGGGTCGTCGACAGTGGTGAGAGCAATGGTGAGTTTGGACTTTCTTTCCCTGTGAAACTTCAGTATATTTTTTATGTTGAAATCAGCCAGTGTATCGCCACTTCCAACGATAAATGTGTCATCAATGAATTTTGAGACAAGCTTGATGCTTCCTGCTGTTCCCACAGGTTCCCTTTCCACTGAAAACAGGATGTTCTGGTCAGGATGCTTGAACCTGGTCACTCCGTTTATGAGGGCTTCAAACTTGTAACCAGCAGTGATGATGGCATCTTTGATTCCAGCCTCGTAATATGAGTCAAGCACATAGCCGATGCATGGCTTTCCTGCGATAGGCACCAGCGGCTTCGGAATTGAATAAGTGATAGGCCTGAGGCGGGTTCCCTTTCCTCCAGCCATAATTACTGCTTTCAATGACACAGGCAATTATGGGTATTAACCACATTAATATTTGTCTGCGGGACTATATAGGTATATAATATAAATCGCCGTATTATAATATGCTTCAGTGATGTATTTCTCGGCATAAATTCTTATTAATATTAACCTTAACCGTTCAAATGAACAGAACAGCCTACCTTGTTCCATATTGGATACTGAACTTCACTATTGGATTTGGATGGTTCTCACTGGCTCCCCTGGTGCCTAGCCTCATCTCACAATTTTCGGTCGGGCTTTCATCCATTACGCTCTTGATATCAATATACGGCTATACTATGGTCATTTTTGCACTTGCATCCGGGTATCTGTCCGCACGGTTTTCGGTTTCCATCTCACTTGTTTCAGCTGCAGTCATATCCAGTTTAGGCTTATTTCTCAGGGCGCTTTCGCCGAATTACGATTTCCTGCTGGCTTCGCAGATCATAGCGGCAATCGCATACCCACTGGCCCTTGGTCCTGTAGGTTCTCTTGCCCAGTCCATCAGCAGGGAGAGAAGCCATATGATTGTGGGCATAAGCGTGGGGATTCTTTTCCTGGGAATGTCTGCGGGCGCCTTCCTTACACATTCCATTCTGGTTTCACTGGGTTCGGTCAGAAACGTATTTCTCCTGGATGCAGGGCTATCGCTTCTAGCACTTGTAACTCTCCCGTTTGTGACAAGAAAATATCCTGCAGATTACGCAGGGCGTTCCCTCAAGGGAGTATTCAAGGCAGGCATGTTCAAGAACTGGTATGTCGGCCTCATTATTTCCTCATTTTCCGTTATGTTCGGAGGAATAGCAGCAGTAGCACTTGGAGCATTCCCCTCATTGAAGGCCAATGCCGAATCCTATTCCGGGGTTCTCACAGGGCTTTCCTTCCTTGGTTCTGCCCTGGGTGCCATTATACTCCCGCCCTTGTTCGAGGCAATGAGAAGGGTCAGAACCGGCATGATAGTTACCTCCCTGGTTGCGATGCTGTCCATGGCACTTCTTGGTTACGGGCTGGCATATTCCGGCAACTATGGGATACTCATGGCTGCATTCTTCATGTTCGGGTTCTTCGGAAATGCATACTGGTCAATGGCTATGACCTCCACCACAAGATATTCGCCGGATCCTGCACAGGCTGGGTTTGCAACATCCATGTACAGTGTTGCAACCAACCTGGGAGTTGCCTTCATACCAACTCTCCTTGGGCCATACTTCCTTGGAAATCACGGCCCGGGTGTGGGCATAGTAATTGGTGCAGTGGCGTTTGGATTCATCCTGTCTTTCTTCCTGAAAGTTTCTTCAGATTCCAAAGGCAGAGAACAGGAGGCTCCGGCAAGCCAGGCATGATGGGTTCCTGAATACCACATTACCAAATTCTTCTTTCCTGAAAGGTTGTCAGACGAATATTTAAATTGTTGCAATCATAAACACACTCAGTGTTCAAATACCATAAGGGAGGGGACTGATGGTTCTCAGCTATCCGCCTTTCCTCATGCCATATGCCGCAGAGGTAACAATTATTCTGGTGTTCATAGACGGGCTCCTATTCGGACTCGCACTGAAGAAAGCTTTTGTTTCTGTGGTGCTTATAATGGTAGCTCTGGTGATTGCCTATTTCCTCGGGCTTACGTTTGTTCCAAATATTTCGCTGGGAACAATTGTACAACAGGTCATGGCCTATACCACTTCAGTACATTTCGGCACCCTGATAGTCTCATTCACGATTGTGGTTTTCTTCATCGGATTAGGCTTGGGACTCTGGAAGGGATGACCAAGAATAAAAGTTTGAAATCCTCTGGAATTAGAAGCACCTGAAAATCAGGTGCTGTATGTTTTTACTCGCGGAAATAGGGGACCTTGAACTTTGTCCCCTTGAGTATCAAGCTCTTTGAACTCTTGTATCCGGCATCTGCGTGCCTGATTACACCGATTCCAGGATCTGCGTTCAGTACCCGGGTTATCTTTTCAGCAGCCTCATCAGTACCGTCCGCAACCATCACAAAGCCTGAGTGGATAGCGTTTCCTATTCCCGTACCTCCGCCGTGATGCACGGATACCCACGTGGCACCTGAGGAAGCATTGAGCAGTGCATTGAGTATAGGCCAGTCTGCAATTGCATCGCTGCCGTCAAGCATGCCCTCTGTCTCCCTGTATGGTGACGCTACTGATCCGGTGTCGTGGTGGTCCCGGCCAATGGCAACAGGTGCAGAAAGTATCTTTTTCTTCACCATATCATTGATGAGGAGCCCGATCTTCTCTCTGAGCCCGTAACCGGCGTAACAGATCCTGGCAGGAAGTCCCTGGAACTTCACCTTTTCCCTTGCAAGCTTCAGCCACTTTACAAGGTGCTCGTCATATCCGAAGTTGGCTATGATAGCTTCATCGATCTTGTAAATGTCTTCAGGATCGCCGCTGAGTGCAACCCACCTGAACGGCCCGGATCCAACGGCAAACAGGTCCCTGATATATCCCGGAACGTAACCTGGAATGTCAAATGCATTCTGTAACCCACCCTCCATGGCTCTCGTCCTCAGGTTGTTGCCATAGTCAAAGACCCTGGAGCCTTTTTCCTTGAACCAGATCATGGATTTCACTTCCTTCACTATTGACTGGTAAACAGCTTTCCTGTAAGCCTCAGGATCCTTCTCCCTGAATGCCTCGGCTTCCTGGACGCTGAATCCTTCCGGTATATAGCCCACATTAATGTCATGGGCAGCGGTCTGGTCAGTGATTATATCAGGTATTATCCCTCTCTTCTGAAGTTCAGGATAAATGGTCGCAGCATTTCCCAGAAGCCCAATTGAAAGTGCCTTTCCCTCCTTCAGTGCTTCATCCTTCAGTCTCAGTGCTTCATCAAGGCTATCGACCCATGTATCCAGATATTTCCCGCTTATCCTGCGGTCAATCTTCTGTTTGTCAACTTCAACAATTATTCCAACACCATCGTTCATTGTTATTGCAAGAGGTTGGGCTCCACCCATCTCCCCTAACCCGGAAGAGAGGATCCATTTTCCTTTCAGGCCTTCCTGATTGAACTCCTTGGTTCCAATTGCAGCCAGTGTTTCGTAAGTTCCCTGCAGTATGCCCTGGGTTCCGATGTAAATCCAGCTTCCTGCGGTCATCTGGCCGAACATGGTGAGCCCCTTCCTCTCCAGCTCCCAGAAGATATCATCTGTTGCCCATCTTGGCACGATCTGCGCATTTACTATGAGGACCCTCGGGGCATATTTTGTTGTCTTGAATGCCCCTACAGGCTTTCCCGACTGAATAAGAAGCGTTTCATCGTTGTACAGTTCCCTGAGCATGTTGGTAATTTCGTCAAAGCACTCCCAGTTTCTGGCTGCTTTGCCTTTCCCACCGTAAACAATAAGATTGTCAGGGTCCTTGGCCACTTCATGGTCTAGGTTATTCATCAAAAGCCTAAGAGCCGCTTCCTGCCCCCAGCCACGGCAGCTGATCTCTTTTCCCCGTGGAGCTTTTATTACTCTTTTCCTTTGCGATTTGCTTTCTGCGGACTCCATTCTTATCAACCTGCACATGCCTGAAATCATGATTAATCTTTTCCATGGGCTCGGAGAAAGGTTAATTGTTTCAAAGCCAATGCACTCACATTGCCTATTAAACTAATTTCCTGGAATGTCAATGGAATCAGGGCAGCCTTCAGGAATGGCCTCCTTGACTTCATATTGAGGGAGGACGCTGATATTTACGCATTCCAGGAGGTCAAGAACCATGACTTCCTGATGCCCATGGAACTAACAGGCAAAGGTTACAGGGCATTTACAAACCCCGCTGAGAAAAAAGGATACAGCGGGACCCTCATCATAACAAGACTCAATCCGCTTTCGCATTTCACAGGCTTTGGCGAACCAGGTGATGAAAAAGAGGGAAGGGTGATTGGCATTGAGCTCAAAGATTTCTGGTTCCTGAACATATACTTCCCAAACTCTCAGAGGGAACTCAACAGGCTTGATTACAAGCTTGAGTTCGACAGGAGGGTGCTCGGGCTGCTGGAAAATCTCAGGAAGAAAAAGCCTGTGGTAATCTGTGGAGACATGAACGTTGCACATAGGGAGATAGACATTGCAAGGCCAAAGGACAATGTCCACAACGCGGGCTTCACCAAAGAGGAAAGGCAGTGGTTCACAGAGTTCCTGGATCATGGATATTTGGATACTTTCCGTATCTTCAACAGCGAAGCGGATCAGTACACATGGTGGTCTTACAGGTTCAACGCGAGGGCCAGGAATATAGGGTGGAGAATAGATTATTTTGTGGTTTCATCAGAGATGAAGGACCGCGTCGTTTCATCAGATATATTGCAGGACATACCTGGATCTGACCATGCGCCAATACGCATGGTCATAGAGAATTGAGCCTCGATCCCGGTGTTACGATTGTGTTTTCCCTGCCCTCTCCAAGCGACAGGACTTCCACAGGAACCTTGAGTTCATTCTCGATGATCCTGATATAGTCCTTCATTTTCTGGGGCAGCAGACTGTAATCGTGTTTCTTCAGGATTTCAGGGTCCAGCTTTCCCCACGATTCAACCTCCAGGAAACTCAGTTCCAGTTCCTCAAGTTCCTGGAAGCTCCTTGGGATGTAGTTCAGTTCCTTGCCGTTTTTCTTGTAGGAAGTGCATATTCTGATTGTATCCATTCCTCCGAGTGTATCAAGCCTGGTCAGCGCAATAGCGTCCACATCGTTCATCCTTATGGAATACTTGAGCATGGGAAGGTCCAGCCATCCCACTCTCCTTGGCCTGCGTGTCACTGTTCCATACTCGCTGCCAAGTTCCCTCAGCTTTTCTGCCTGGTCTCCATGAATCTCTGTGGGAAACGGCCCCGCTCCGACTTTTGACATGTAAGCTTTTACCACGCCAAGGACATAGTCAACCTTCCTGAAGGGAAAACCGGCACCAAGTGACAGTGCCCCTGCCAGGGCGTTGGATGAAGTGACAAACGGGTACATGCCGAAGTCGATGTCAAGCATAGTGCCCTGCGCACCCTCAAAGAGTATGTTCTTGCCCTGCTTGTAGAGGTCATAAATCGTAACTTCTGTATATTCAAGGAACGGTTCGAGTTCCTTGCCTGCTTTGTGGAGATCCTGTGCAATTCTTTCTCTTGCTGCGGCATCAGAGAATTCAGTTCCGGAAAGCAGGTTGAGTTTCATCCGGTATATTATCTCAATTTTTTCCCTTAGAATCTCAAGGTTCTGGAGATCAGTCATCCTGATGCCTGACCTGGCATATTTGTCTTCATATGTTGGTCCAATTCCCTGGGCAGTGGTGCCAAGGCTCAGTTTTGACCTTACTTCCTCCTCCCTCTTGTCCAGTTCTTTGTGCATAGGGGTTACAACGTGTGCAAGCTTGCTGATCTTGATTTTAGCCCTGCATTTGGACGACTTGAGGTTGTTGATCTCAACAATAAGTGCGAGGGGATCAATGACCATTCCATTGCCAAGGATCACGGTTTCACACCTCAGTGATCCGGAAGGGACAAGCCTGAACTTGTATTTCTCCCCGTCTGCAACCACTGTGTGGCCCGCATTGGCCCCTCCATTGAATCTGACTTCAACCTGGAACTTGTCGCTCAGAAAGTCTGATATCTTTCCCTTTCCCTCATCTCCGAACTGGAGCCCCAGGACCGCTCCTATCATTAAGGGACACTCCTTGATGGATGAGACTTCCAGTTGAAGGAAAACAGTTTTCCAGACGTTATGGCGACCGCTAAAACAATCTCGTGGCTAAAATAGTGAATGCCTGTTGTAGTATTCACTCAAGTTTTATGGTATCTTGCCTAATAACATTTCTGCCTGTATTGAAGCTAATAAACTGATTTTTAACCATTATGAGCTAAGCCTGATTATATAAAAGGAATAGAAAGTATAAGACCTTCAAGCAAATTACAGGATTGATACCATGGCTTACATCAAAGTAGTCGACGGACAGGGCATCGATGTGCCAAACAATCCTACAATAGGCTACATCGAAGGAGATGGAATCGGCCCTGACATTACAAAATCATCAATTGCTGTTATTAATGCAGCACTGGAAATCGCATACAACGGAGATAAGAATATTGTATGGGAGAAGGTCCTGGCAGGTGAAGAGGCAATGGAAACCACGGGAAAACATCTCCCGCAGGAATCCCTTGACCAGCTCAAGAAGTGCATTGTTTCCATAAAGGGCCCGCTCACAACTCCAATCGGCCAGGGGTTCAGGAGCCTTAATGTAACATTGAGGCAGTACTTTGACCTCTATGCAAACATCAGGCCTGTGAAATTCTTCCCCGGTGTACCATCGCCTGTAAAAGCGCCCGAGAAAATGAACATGGTTGTCTTCAGGGAAAACACTGAGGACCTTTATGCAGGAATAGAATGGAAATACGACTCTCCAGAAGCACACATGGTGAGGAAGTTCCTTTCAGATAATTTTGAGATATCACTCACTGATGACACCGGCATAGGCATCAAGCCTATCAGCAGGTTCAAGTCGCAGAGGCTTGTGAGGAAGTCCATTGAATATGCCGTCAAGAACAAAAGAAGGAGCGTCACCCTTGTCCATAAGGGCAATATCATGAAGTATACAGAGGGTGCATTCAAGGAATGGGGCTATGAACTTGCCGCAAGCGATTTCAAGGACACCACTGTTACGGAAGAGGAATACAACAAATCCCCCGATTCATATGAAGGAAAGGTCATTGTCAAGGACAGGATAGCAGACAACATGTTCCAGCAGGTCCTGACCAGGACAGAGGATTATGATGTCATCGCAACAACAAACCTCAACGGTGACTATATTTCAGATGCACTGGCAGCACAGGTGGGCGGCCTTGGCCTCGCCCCGGGAGGAAATGTTGGTGATGTCTACGCTATATTCGAAGCAGTTCACGGCACTGCACCAAAATATGCAGGGCTTGATGTCGCCAACCCCACATCTCTTATGCTTTCTGGCGAAATGATGCTCAGGCATCTTGGTTGGTTTGAGGCTGCAGGTATCCTTGAGAGCGCAATTATGTCTGCATACAGGGACCAGAAGGTAACTCAGGATCTAGCAAGGGTACTCAACCTTAAGCCACTGAAATGCTCCGAGTTCGGAGACGAAGTAATAAAGAGAATGAGGGCCAAGAAACCAGAGTAGGTTTTTACACCTTTCTCCTATTTTTTCAACTTTATAATCTGGGCCTTTGAAAACTCCTCGCGGAGGTCAACAATATTTTCGGTCTGGCTGCCCGCTTGCCCACACACTCTGTGCCAGACACCGCTGTACTGGCCAGGTGCTTCATTGATAAGCACTTCTGCAAATTCCAGCTTTTCCGAGGCACTGGTTGCAAGATCAATGTCAGAGGTGAACAATGAAGCCTGTACATGGCTGCTGAGTCTATTTGCCGCCTCTATGGCAGCATCCATGGAACTTACCTGTTCCAGGCATACAAATGGAACACAAGGGTAATCCATGAGTAAAGGTGGACCTGCGGGAAGGTATTCAAGAATTGTGGGGGGAATGTAGTTTCCTGATATGTTGCCTCCATAAGCCAGTAGGGCTCCTTTTCCCAATGCTTCTTCAAGCTGCCTGTGGGCTTCAGCTGCATAGGAACTGTCGGGCAACGGACCAAAATATGTCCCCTCCTCCACAGCGTTTCCAACACTTATCCTGGAGGCAAGCTCCACCAGCCTGTTCCTGAAATATTCGTAGGAATCTTCCCTCAGTATGACCTTCCTTGCAGCGGCATAACCGCCGTTGTAACTTGAAAAGGCAGATTCGGCCACACATTCTGCAGCGGTGTCCAGGTCAGAGTCATCCCAGATAATCACCGGGGAAGAGGATTTACCTGAAATAATGGTTCTCTTCCCTGTGGCTCCTCTCATAACGTTTTTGAATTCGGAATTCGAACCAAGAAACACGACCTCGCCAAAATGCCCACTCTTCATTATTTCCCTCATGGCCCTGGATTCATTCTGGAGGAAGAGGAGCTGGAATGTGTTTTTCGGAAGGCCCGATGAGTCCAATATTTTCTTGAGTTCCTCAAATGGCCCGGGAGACAGTGGAGGTGGAACGCATACAACGGAATTGCCACTGGATATTGCAGCAGCAATAACCTTTGCACTGTGGGAGAAATCCTCAACAGGGGAAGCTGATAAAAGGACTGTTCCCAGGGGGGATCTCCTGTAGAATGACAAGAGTGAGGTGTCAAAGGGTCCTGTGGGCAATGCCGTGCGACTGGACATCGAGGTGGAAAGAAGGCTGGATGCTGCCATGAATTCCTGGGCAGCCAGGGAAACATCAGCCCTTGATCCTTTAAGTGGCATTCCAGTTTCCACTGAGATAGATTTTGAAAGTGAGTCCGTGGCATTGCCTGTTGATAGGGAAATTGCAGCCAGGCTCTCTGCAAGGTCGGCACCAGAAAGTGAGGCGAGTTCTGCACATGCAGCCTTTCCAGCGTCCAGGATTTTCAGGGATTCCGCAAGTGTGTTTTCACTGACTTCACGCAAAACATTTCCAGTGGATTTGTCCCTGACTTCCATGCCATGGGAATGCGGTCAAAGTACAAAATAAGGATTGAATCTTCCAGAAAGCACCTGAAACGGCTAGAACGGGCAATGCGGGGTTGAACCGGAGAACTAGAGGTCCTGGCCATCCTTGACTTCGAATTTCCAGACAGGCAGCTCAGCGTTCATCTCGTCGACAATGAACTTGCATGCGGAAAGTGCATCCTCCACTCTCCTGGCAGCCACGGTAACAAGGAGGGCACATTCACCCACAGGGATTTTCCCCACTCTCTGTACAACCTTGACATCCGAAACGCGAAATCTTTCTGTCACATCTTTCTGGATTTTTTCCATGAGTTCTGCGGCAAGGTCTTCATAGGTCTCAAAAACGACAGAACTGACGTCGGAAGCATCTGAGAACTTGGTACTGCGAATCATCGCTGTGATCACATTCCTCGCTTCAGGCTCACAGGATTCCGCTTCCTGGGAAACATCAATCTTTTTGCTGACAATCCTGATACTCATGAACGGAGCCTAGATTTCATGAACATGGTCATATTTAATTATGTCCATTGTTGGCATGGAGTATCATCAAGGCTGGGAATTTTAGCTTCATGGGGTATCCCCAATTATTTTTAAACGTCCGATAAATCCAGTGGACATCTTATGACTAAGATTCTTGTTACTGGTGCATTGGGGCAGATTGGCACTGAACTTGCGGACGAACTTGCGGTCAGGTATGGGAATTCTTCTGTGGTGGTCTCGGACGTCAGAAAACCCCAGGCTGTGGCTGGAGAACTTGAGTTTGTCAGGCTTGACGTTACCAATCCAGATAACATCGCCGATGTTCTCGCAGAACATGAGATTACAGACATTTTTCACATGGCTGCCATCCTGTCAGCATTCGGGGAGAAGGAGCCCGCCCTTGCCTACAGGGTCAACTCAGATGGGACCTTCAATATCCTGGAGGAAGGAAGGAAAGCGGGTGTAAGGAAGGTCATGATACCGAGCACAATTGGTGTCTTCGGGGCTGAAACACCAAGAACCAACACGCCGGACATCACAGTACTGAGGCCTACCACCATGTACGGGGTAACCAAGGTCAATGCTGAACTCCTGGCTCTTTATTACAGGGACAAATACGGCCTCGATGTGCGTGGCCTGAGGTTCCCGGGAATCATCAGTTACCTCACTCCCCCTTCCGCGGGGACCACGGATTATGCAGTGGATATATTCTATCACGCAGTTCAGGGCAAGGATTACAGGTGTTATCTGAAGAAGGACACTGCCCTCCCCATGATGTACATGCCTGATGCGCTCCACTCTCTTATCCAGCTCTTTGAAGCTAAGGGTGACAAACTGAGGCACTGCCTTGAATACAATGTTTCCGCCTATTCATTCACACCCGAGGAGATTTACAGGGAGATCCGGGAAGTGTATCCTGATTTCAGGATTACCTACGAGCCGGATTTCCGCCAGAAAATCGCTGATACCTGGCCCGCATCGCTGGACTCACA
>JAMDCA010000040.1 GCA_023489435.1 Thermoplasmatota archaeon | reverse complement strand
ATTATTATTTTTCACACCACATGGCTATCTCACCATACAAACTTTATAATATCTAAGAACATAGTGCGTTGTTATAAATGGAATCTAAGAAAAAGAACTTGGACAGGAATATTAGATTTTTCACCAAAGAGGATCCAATTGGAAAAATAGTATACGAGAGATTGGAAAAACTTTAATTTTTTATTTTTATGACATTTAAGGGAGACGCTATAATATCTGTCCATGATAAATTGTTGGAGACTCATAGAATTGAACCGGGGTTTAGAGATATTGGGACTATACATTCAATTTATGAAAAGACAAATCTGCAGTTTACTGGAAGGCCCATATACCAAAACCCTACCTCAAAAGCTGCAGTAATGTTCGAAGGAATCATCAGGCTTCATCCCTTCACAGATGGGAATAAACGGACTGCACTTGCAGTAATCCAGGAATTCTTGATAGAGAATAACCTAATTTTTGTTGTACCAATCAGCGCGGTGAGATTTGCAGTTCAAATAGCCAAAACTAATGTCTTGGAAAGTGAAAAGATAGAAAAATTGGTTTTCAATATCGAGAAATGGATATCGTACAGAACGGTGCAAGTGAGCGATACAGATAGAATAGTGGAACTCGTTGAGCAAGATATAAAACTTCTGAGCATTATTAAACAACTATCTGCATCAAATCGAAAAAGGGACTTTAGAAACAAGGTTGTAGATTATTGGCTTGCAAAAGATATATTCCCAGATAATAATATAAAATTCGATGATTTAAGAAAACTCCATATGGAAAGATTAGACAGAATACTGAATTTCCTGAAAGTAACTTAAAATGAAATATCCGGAGCCAGTGTGATGGGGGGTTTGTTTTAATCTGCCAAAGGTTCCTCGCTTTCAGTTGAAGGGTTTAGACCCACTATCCTCTGAATTCTTAGCCCTTTACAAATAAATTTCGCTGGAATTTCTACCTGATCATCCCTATCCCTGACAGAACCTATTAGTAAATCTATAGTGAATTCCTCCTTCTGGTATCGAACATGGGCGCCATCATAGTTCTGCGGGTTTTGATTAGGACTTTTCCCAACTGAAAATCCTTTAACTGTAAATTTCTCTCTTATTTCCCCGTCAATACTCAATTATCTCATCTGCCTCTGCAAAGATTCCCCGATGTTCTCGGATAAGTTCAATGGTTCTATTCTTGGAAATCACCCTCTCCCCATTAAGAAGGACAAATTTCACGTGATCCTTTGGAATCAAATTGACTACAGTCCCTATCCTTCTATTTCCAATTGTTGACACAGAATGTACTCTAAGATATTCTTTCCACTTGTTTATATCCTTATTTTCCACCTCTATGTAGTATATTCTAAAATATGGGTTGGGGGCGACAATATATGCTCCATTTGTCCATCTTTCTACCGCAGAGGACCATGACCATGCATATGGATAAGGAGAGGAATTGACCACCTTTTCAATTCTTTTCCATTCATAACTTCTATTATCGACTCTCTCAGAAGGAGACAAGAGGCGATACTTGCCTCTACCAGTTCGTTCTATCACCCCTCTGAATTTCAGGTCTGATAGTAACTTAGCACTACGTTCATTTCGGAGCAGAATCCTGACATCTTCTGTTGTAAACTCGGAATTTCTAAAATGCAGGGTGAGAACATCGGTGTAGGTTAAGCCCATATTCCGAAAAAAACGGAACTAATATTTAAATTATCTGCATATCGCGGCTTTCTTGCTGTCACAAAAATAATCTCGCGAACGGTAATCAGACTGAAATAACAGGTACTAGTATCGTTTTCGTCTGCACTCTGTAAGAATGATCATTGTCAGGGCTGAAAGTGATGTGACACAGCGGGACCATAAGGCCTGCATATTTATTTGAAACATATCACGAGCTTGTTAACAAGAGAAGCATGCACCTAAAGGGAATAGGTGCCTTGATTCGACCGGATTATGCATGACTGTTGAAATCTGTAATCTTTAACCTGTTTACTGCTATGAGAATAACCAGGGAAACCCCCATTAGGCTAAATGCTGCTATAAAAACTGGCTCTACCCTGTATCTTCCAATGTCAAAGAGGAAATTGGCAAAAATAGGTCCCACTGCTCCTGCCAAGCTCTGTGTCAATGCGTAATAGGAAACAGACTTTACACGACTGGACGCAGCCTTTCCAACCATCTCGTTGAACATTGCAAGTGTAATCCCTGACTGTGCCACGCCATATACGATGGTCGGAACAAATATGGCAAGGGGGGAAGATATTGTGAATATGGCCAGGGAGGCAACCGCAGACATCACACCGGAAATGAGGATTGCAGGCATATTTCCATACCTTCCTGAGAATTTCCCCCAGAATAGCTGAGAACTTATGGAAGCAGCAGAAAGGACAACAAACAAAATTGTATAGAATGTCCCGCTCTGGTTGAGAAAATTCGCCGAAACGACATAGAGCTGAAAATAAGGCAGCACCATTGTGTAGCCAATCGACCAGACCACGGCGAACAACATATAGCGGGAGAATCCGCTGTCAATTGGCTTCCTTTCATTTCTATCATCGGTTGACAGGGAGAATGATGGTATTCTTGCCATCACGTAAAGGGAAAGCGATGAAAAGAGTATGCTGCCTGTGAGAAAAACCACTAAAAGGGCCGTAATTTCATCCGATATCCTCAGAAAGATTCCAAGGGCCAACGCATATCCGACAAGAGAGAATATTTTCATGACAAAGTTCCTTCTTGCAAAATAGGATATCCTGTGCCCTGCAGGAACTACTGTGGGCACCCAGAGTGTCCAGGTTGTCCCGGAGAAAGAGGCAAAGAATGCCCTCAGGGATAGGAACAGTACAAGCAAGAAAAATCTGTCAAAATAACCATGGACAAAAACCATGAATATTATTGGTACCCACAGGAGACGGTCAAAGAAGGTGATGGCAATGGTCAACGCCTTGAGGTCTGAAGCTCTCCTTGATGCCTTCTGGGATAATATCTGTGCCAGAGGTACCAGGAGCACTGGCAGTCCAACCATATAGCCCACTGGCGCATTATTGCCAAGTATAATGATGATAAGTGGCACTAGAAATGGCGTGGTCATGCTTGTATAAATTGCCCAAAATGCACCGTCAGTAATTGACAGCTTCTCAGTGGAATCTACAATATCTCCGGAAACTGAAAAATAAGACCCAATGGTGCGCAGGTATGAACTGACCGCCATCACACAACCTCCCAGTACTGCAGGTCCTTAGATAAAGCCATTTTCAGGCTGCGTTCTACGGGCACAGAGAGCTTGATCCCCATATCTCCAAGTTTGTCACTATCCATTGGTTTTTTCACGGTTTTGTGCAAACGATCGTCCAGAGCGTTAGTATTTTACTGTATAAGATGATTTATCTCCTATTATAATCTATCTATCTAATTACACTACAAAGAATAGTAAAAAATAAAAAACTTTAAGTTAAGAATTATTAATATCCATGAGAGTTTATGTCTAATTCTAAAAAAGATGCAAGTAAGGAGGCTAAATCCCGTCTTCTGCCAAAACATGGAAACGTTTTCTGGCTCAAGGGATTTGCCGTGGTGGCAGTAACTGCCTTGTTTATTTTAGGAGGATTTGTGGTCCTATTTTCCCATCCGCAGGGATCTGGACCACTCTCAACAAGCGTTCCTGCGACTAGCTCCAACTCTGTTACGATTACAGTGTGGGGTTCCGGTTCACCAGGAGGCGAGCAGCATGTATTCAATTCTACATTGGCATACTTTGAAGCACAGTACCCCAACATAACAGTGCAAGACAGCCCTGCCATAAACGTGGCTTCAACCAACTTTGCCAGTGCTGCACATGCGGGAAACGCACCGGATGTATACAGAGATACCAGCGATAACGCTGGCGCGCTTTACGCAAGTGGATCGGTTCTCAACCTCTCCTCGTACCTCAACCAGTCATTCGTGAACAGCTTCACAACTGGAACAATAAAGGACTGGACCCTGAACGGCGCTCTATATGGAGTTCCAGTCAACACAAACGGTGTTGGCCTTTATTACAACATGAAGTTGGTCAAGACTCCACCTAAAACTGTTTACCAGATGCTGCAGGATGCAGCGAATGTTACAAAGAACACTACCAGCACCACAAACACATCAGTCTGGGGAATGCCATACGGACTTGGCACTAACTATGGCTACAGGGCGGCTGCATGGTTCCCTGCTTTCGGCGGACAGATATTCAACTCACAGGAAGTGCCAGTGCTTAACTCAAGCCAGGATACAAGTGCTGTATCATTCCTTTACAACCTCACATATGTGAAGAATGTCAGCCCCAAAGGCCTGACTTCAATGGCACAGGAGCAGCAGCTCTTCGAAACCAACAGGTCAGCATTCATCATAGATGGCCCATGGGACCAGTCTTTGTACACATCATACCTTGGGTCTAACCTCAATGTAACAGCACTGCCATACGACAATGCAACGGGCCACTACCCTGCACCTATCTGGGGCTCCATTGGATATTTCATAACATCACCACAGGCCAGCGGCATAACCAGTTCGCAGATATGGGCTTCGCTGAAGTTTATTCAGTTTGAAACCAACCTGACAGCCCAAAAGAACTTGTTCACAAAGGCTGGAGACTTCCCATCCCTTAAAGCGGCCGGAGCATTCGCTGCGAACCAGACAGCTAGTGATCCACTGGCTGCCGGCTGGATAGCACAGGAAGCACACACCCAGATTCAGCCCAACTTCCCGCAGATGAACTTCTACTGGTCGAACTTCCACACGTATGTCGGAAACCTCTATGATAACGGTACGCACAATGTATCTTCAGTCATGCAGGCATTCCAGAATGCTGTGGTAAGCCAGATAAACCAGGAAACTGCTACACCTGCAGCACCTGTTAACTGGACACTGTACGGCGGAATAATTGCAGCTGTGGTCATAGTAGCTGGAGTCGGAGCTTTCTTCTACACGTCTAGAAAGAAGAAAAACTGATTTCCAGCCAACTAAATTTTTTTAAATTTTTATTTTATCTAATATCATATTTGGTGACTAATAATGACAGAAAGGGCTATGCCGATCAAAAATAACAACAGGAGAATAGACTTCAAATCACTTCTCTGGATTTTACCTGTCCTAATTGTCCTCGCGTTCCTTGACTTTTATCCTATCCTGGAGGGTATTTACTTCTCCCTGACAGATTTCAACCAGTTTCATTTCTTTAACTACGGGTTCGTGGGATTTGCCAACTATTCGTATATTTTCGGGTCTCCCGAACTTAGGACGGTAATTGCCAATACACTTGTCTGGAGCGTAGGAAGCACTGTGGTCATGGTGCCCGCAGGTTTCATGCTGGCCCTTATAATGAACCAGAAAAATCTCAGGGGAAAATATATCTATCGTTCACTTTACCTGTTTCCCTGGGCTTTTCCTGCTTTTCTTACAATTCTTGTATGGTCAAACATGCTCGCCTACAATGGCGGAGTAGTTAACGATCTTCTAGGCCTGGTTGGAATAAGTTCCATTGCCTGGCTCACTTCTCCCACATATGCAATGTTCTCCATAATATTCGTGAATTTCTGGCTGTCTTTTCCTTACTATACATTTGTTTACACTTCTGCTGTGCAGAGCATTCCAAATGAACTCTACGAGGCAGCTGAAATGGATGGGTATGGTTCACTGCGCACCCTGACAAGGGTCACGCTTCCTCTGTTGAAACGGCAGGTGGCATTCATCACCATATTCGGGTTCATATTTACCTGGAACAATTTTTATGTGCCATTCCTGCTGACTGGCGGGGGCCCTGGAATATCCACGCAGATCCTGATCACTTATTCGTATCTTGAGGCGTTTTCCTATTCGAACTACGCCCTTGGAGCAGCCTATGCGATTATCTCCATACTGATACTGCTGGTGTTTGTCATTGTGACGAATCATTACACGAAGATGATGTCAATTCTTTACTGAGGTGTAAACATGGAAAATAAATATTCAAAAAAAGAAAAAGTGCAGAGAAGAGAGGAAGTGGATGTTTTCAGGATGAACAACTACTACAAGAACATCAGGACCCTCAAGAAGATAGCATCGCACTTGGTTCTCATATTGTTTGCCCTGTTTGCTGTATTTCCAATTTATTACGTGGTAATTACATCGCTCAACAGCATTGGCTCTCTATCAGCATCATCACTGGCAGATCTCCTACCAAATACCAAGATGACCTTAGTCAACTACTCTCAGATCATATTCCAACATCCATTCTTCATCTGGCTGAGAAACACACTCATCCTAACGGTCGCATCGACATTCATTGGCGTTATGCTTTCAATCACCTCCGGCCTCGCAATGTCAAGGCTGAACGTGCCTGCAAAGCGTATGCTGCTGTATATGCTCTTGATCCTCTCGTTATTTCCATTCACCATGATGGTGATTCCGTTCTACTTCATGTTCTCCAATTTCCACCTGCTGAACACATATCTAGGATTAATCATACCATATTCTGCGGGAGCGGTCATATATTCAACGTACCTCATCAAGAACTATGTTGACGGGCTTCCAACGAGCTATGAGGAGGCAGCACAGATGGATGGCCTCAGCAAAGCGGGGGCACTCTTCAGGATACTGGTGCCAATGGCAAGGCCGGTGATTGTCTTTGCAGCGGTACTGGCATTCATGGGGCCCTATACCGACTACGCACTTGCTGGGCAGTTTATCAGTTCCCCGAGCCTTTATACGCTGGCTATCGGAATGTACTATGTGTCACAGGGGTCCATTACCATGAACTACGGCACATATGCAGCATTTTCCGTGCTGATGGGAATTCCCATATTCATCCTGTTCTTTGTTTTCCAGAAGTACCTTGTGTCAGGATTCAGCCTGTCAATGTATAAGTGAGGAATAGTCATGAATTATATATCATATATTAAATCAAATAAAATCCACCTTAATAGTGGACTCCATGCCACGTATATGGCATCGGCTTGCGAGAATACTGCAGTTGCAGCGGTTAAGAGAATAAATAGGTGAAAAGTCAGATGGGAAGTTTAAGCTTACAGAATATCGGAAGGAATTTCGGGAAAAACAAGGGCGTGTTTGACGTCAACTTTGAAGTTGAGAATGGGGAGTTCTTTGTCATTTTGGGACCTAGCGGCTGTGGGAAAACGACCACATTAAGGATCATAGCCGGGCTGGAGACTGCTGATACCGGTCATATGTTCCTGGATGATCGGGAGATAACCAATTTTCCGCCAAGAATGAGGAATATAGCCATGGTGTTCCAGAATTATGCTCTATATCCATTCATGACAGTGAAACAGAACATACAGTTTCCCCTGAAGATCATGAAAATGAGCAAGGCAGACCAGGATGCCAAAGCCGAGGAAGTGGCAAAGATGCTGGGTATCGATGACCTTATGGAAAGGAAACCTGGTGAAATCTCAGGTGGGCAGAGGCAAAGAGTTGCCCTCGGCAGGGCACTTGTAAGGGAACCGGCGCTTTTTCTCATGGATGAACCGTTGAGCAACCTCGATGCCAAGCTCAGGACCCAGATGAGGGTGGAGCTGAAGAGGCTTCAGAGGGAATTCAACACAACTACAGTATACGTAACACACGACCAGGTTGAAGCTACAACGCTTGCTGATCGTGCCTGTATCATGAATGGCGGCCGCGTCGTGCAGCTGGAAGGCCCTCTGGAACTGTATAACAGCCCCGCAGACACCTTTGTTGCAACTTTCGTTGGGGATCCACCCATGAACATGATACCTGCGAAAGTCAAGGCAGCAAACAACGAGGTTATGCTTGAAGTGCTTGGGCAACTGATCCCCTTGAAGAACTTCACAATCGAGGAGGGCCAGGAGAGGGAAGTTAAACTTGGAGTAAGACCTGAAGACACATTGGTAGGTGACCAGGGCATTGAAGCAAACCTGGCAGTAATCCAGAATGTTGGAAAGAGCGTTTACGAATACTTTAAGGTTGGAGATCTCACAATAGTCAAGCAGGATACGAAAAATTCCGGCCTGGTTATAGGGCAGAACTGCTATCTTTTCCCTGACCCTGCCAAGCTGATGCTCTTTGATGAGGCTAGCGGCAAACTTATTTACAAAGGCGGCAAAATGGTGAAAAATGCTCCCACCACCGCCTGAAGCCCATTTTTAATATCTCTTGCCAGTGAATATGGTGAACGCATATTTCCTGTATAAAAGTCCGGAAGGGGAATTTTCCACACCCTCAGCAATAGAGAATCCGGGATCGTGGGTTTCCACTTCTGTCTCCTCAAGGGCGAACCTTAGTTCCAGTACACCCTCCCGGGACAGTTTCTTCAACTGGATCAATCCGCAAGGCATCCTTGACAGGAGAACGTAACCATCCCTTGATATCCTCGTTTTCTCCCTGAAAGATGTTATCTTCTTTATTTTGCCAAGGAATTCATTATCAAAGGAGTCCCATGGATATGTCCTCCTGCAATCAGGGTCAGGACCGCCTTCCATCGCAACCTCATCACCATAGTATATTGTTGGCATTCCGTCAAACATGAAGAGGATGGCATATGATAGCAGGGAGGCTTCTTTGCTCCCCATAAGGGTCCTGATCCTGGGTGTGTCATGGGAACCCAGAAGGTTCATCATGTTTCTGAGCCCTTTCTCACCAACGGTGAAGCGAATTTTCAGGAATTGTCTGTTGAATTCTTCTGGAGTAGTGGACCCACTTACAAGATTCATTATCATATCTCTTAGAGGGTAGTTCATTGTGCCATCGTACAGGCCTTTGCCAAAGAATATCTTTGAAAGGCACCATATTTCGGCAATGTGGCCAATATCAGGAAATTCATGCCTGAGTTTGGGAATGATCCTCCTCATGACTTCCAGATCGATGGAATCCGACACATCATACCGGAAGTAAGATACGTGAAGCAAACTGGCATAGTATCTCATTACCTCGACCATTAGATCCTGCACCTGAGGGTTCTGGTGGTTGAGTTTTGGCATGCCTCCATGTCCCTGGAAACTCTCATAACTTGGAAGGTCAACACTTCCAACCCGGTAAACAAAGTGGCCTTTCTCGGAAATAGGGTTCTCTTTGAGAAATTTATACCAATGAAAATATGGGCTGTCCCTGTTAGACAGGGCTTTCAAAAACGCCTCATATCTTGTTGATGTGTGATTGAAGACTACATCCACGATTAGGGATATTCCTGCCGAGAAGAATGAATCAGAGAGATTTGCCAGTTCTTCAACGGTGCCCAGAAGCGGATCAGTCAGGAAATAATCATCAGCGTCATACCTATGGTTGCTTCCGGATTTGTAAAAAGGTGTCATATAGAGATGTTTTATGTTCAGATCCTTCAGATATGGAAGCTTTGAAAGTATCCCGCTGAAATTGCCACCGTAAAAGGATCCCTGTCTGGGAGCATCTCCCCAGTCAGAGAGCCCTTCCTGTTTCCCTCCAGCCCGGCAAAATCGATCCGGAAATATCTGGTAGATGATGTTTGACCCAGGATCGAAGCTTTCAGAAACCGTCCTCTCAAAGTCACCTGTTGTCAAGCCTTTTTCCGCGTCCTGGAATGAATACCATTTGGCTTCTGGAGGCACGAGAAATTCAAATATTGAGAGCGCAGAATCATGGTATGAAGTGATGCTTTCTTTTACCTCGCCCGCACCAAACTTCATCTGGAGCATCCCAGTTTCAGGCGGCCCTATGCACCTCGCTATGAATAGATTGCCAGCTGTTCCGGCAAAAGAAGGGTCATCAGGATTATGAAACAGCCCATTCTGTTTTAATATAAGTTTCAAGGGGCTTTCAGCTGGAGCTCTGTGCTCGTCAACCTTTATGAACTGGTTTATTTCAAAATAATATGTGTATTCGCCAGGTGGAAGGGTCAACTCCCCAATCCAAAGGTTTCCCTCTCTGTTCAGAGATACTGTGCCATCACCGTTGCAGGTGAAATTGCCGGTAAAGTAACAGCTATGGTCGGTGGGTTTAGCTTCCAGGCTTAAAGCCAGGTGCCAGCTTCCTCCATCCACAAATTCTGAAACAATTCCCATGATGCACTTCTATATTGAAATAGAATAATAATATATGACTTATTAGATCGGCAAAAGATGGGTTAATTTGTGAATGTTTCTACTTCTATCCTGGCAGAGGCAGGTGAAAGTTTCACGTCTTTTCCATTCCATGTGACATTCACTTCGCCTTCATCAAGAAGAAGAGTTGAATTTCCAGAGCCTGTCAGGCGCAGTTTTCCTTTGTAGAGAACACAGGAATTGTCCCTCTGGTACAGCGGGTATTTATCTTCAGAGTTAATGTAACAGGGCCCCACAAGTTTCTCATTGGTCCAGAAATTGTACCACGTTCCTTCCGGGACATAAACACGCCTTGTTTCAGTCCCCTGATAAATCTGCGGGGCATAGAGCAACGCGGAGCCAACCATATACTGGTCTTCCACATGGAATGAATCCTCATCCTTTGAGAATTCATAAGCAAGTGGCGTCACAACAGGTTCGCCTGTCAAGTGTGAACTGCGTATGAGTGAGAGAATATGGTCAAGAAAATCGTAATGAATATCTATGCTCTCCAGAATGTCATTCCTGGCATAATCAGGCATCAGGTAGACTTCCTGGTCCTTTCCCCTGACATCTTTGTGGTTCCTGAAGATAGGGAAGAATAATGACATTCTGTAGTATGCGGCCAGAAGGTCCGGGCTTCCATCCAAAAGGAATCCGCCTATGTCGCATCCCACTACAGGAATTCCTGAAACAGAGAGGCTTGTTACCATTGAAATTTGAAGCTTCACATCGTCCCATGTGGCCATGTTGTCGCCAGTCCACACAGCTGCATACTTCTGTATGCCTGCATAACCTGACCTGGTAAGTATGAATGGTTCGTCATTATGTTCACTGAGGCCCTCAAAGGTGGCTTTTGTTTGTAGATATGGGTAAAGGTTTCTGACATACCTGTGTTCAACAGTTCTTCCATCATCCAGCCTGTGAAGGGCATCACCATCGAAAAGATGGTCAACGGTGAGAACAGTGGGTTCGTTCATGTCAAGCCAGACACCATCCACACCACTTTTAGCCCATTCGCTGATTCTGGACTTCCAGAACTCCTGAGCATCATGATTCAGCAAATCAAAGAAGACTGAATTGCCAGGCCACATGTTTCCAATATACACGTCTCCATTCTTCTTTTCCATATAATGTCCCATTCCAGCGCGGAAAAGTTCAAAATTCTGGTCTGCTTTTACACTGGGGCTGACGCTTGTTACCACTTTCACATTTCTCTTGTGCATTTCTGCAATGAAATTGTGGCTGAAATAGTCCCTGTTCCAGGTGAACAGCCTGTAATGGTCCATGTAGTCTATATCCAGGTACATGGCTTCAACAGGTGCAGTTTTGGCATATTTATCGATTACTGCCAGAGCATCTTTTTCCGGATAATAGGAATATCTTGAGATTGTATGCCCGATTGCCCATTTTGGGGGGACGAAAGTCCTGCCGGTCAGGTTGCTATAGGCCCTTAGTACTTCCTTGATTTCCTGTGCCTTGAAAATAAATAATTCTGCGCTTTCTCCAGAAACATCAATGAGGATTTTGTCGTACTGTGAAACACCCAGGTCAAAGGTGGAGTCTCCTGGAAAATTTAGAAAAACCCCCAGGCTTTTACCACCAGTAACTTTTATGAAGAAAGGTATGGGAATATAGATGGGGTCTTTGCCCCGTTCATATCCTCCTGGGTCGGTGTTCAGCATCCTGAGTTTCTTTCTTATTCTGTCAATGCCGAATGCCTTCTCGCCCAGACCCAGGATATGCGAAGCCACTTCAAGTGGTATCGAGATTGTGATAGTATTTTCGTGAAACTTAAAATTTAATCCGGAAAATTTTGAGTTGAGTATTTCCTCTCCCACTTTTGATTCGTTCTGGTCCAGGGTGAAGGAAACAACGGGTCTGTAGTCATTAAAACTGAATCTGTAATAATCCTGCCCCTCAAAAATTTCGACCTTCATCTCGCTAATATTTCCAGGAACGTAATAGATTTTCGCTTTTGCCAACGTTTATTTGCAAAAATTTAATAACAGATAAAGTGAAATCTGTATTAAGAAATTTATTATATATTGCGCACACCCATATGCTAAAATAGAGGTAAAATAAAACTTGCATTATCAATATATTAACGAGCACATTAATTAAAAACAATACATATTAAGTAGTACTTTCTCCAACTATTTCAAGAATTTCCATTGCAACATCCTCGATTCTTGCAGATTTTCCCCCCACTGAGTACTCTTTCGTCTTAGATTGAATGTAAAAACTGTGCCTGAAACCTGTTTCCACCTCAGATTTGCAGATTGTGCCGTTGATCTTGATGGATTTGCCCTTATATCTCCCGGTGACTTTCGCCCGGAGTTGTTTCTCCGGAGTAATGTTATGGGCAATGATATCACAGGCTAACCAGCTGGTTCTTACTCTCATGGGATAATTGTCATCACGCATTATGATGAATTCAGACGGTCCCCAGATTGTGTGGTAGAAATAATAACTGGTGATGTGTATGATCTCATCCTCATCCACTGAAATAGCATAATTGTTGGACAAACTACCGTTGTCTATCCTGATCAGGGCATTGTTCCTGTCAGAAATGGCCACTTCTGAAGCAAACCCTTTCCTTCTTTTCACAAAAGCCCCTTGGAAGTTTGAAACTACTTTTTCATCAGTATCCGGAAAAACAACCATTGCAACTGTTACTCCCCTTTCTATTGCACTGACAATATTCTTTCTCACTGCCTTAAGCGACTCTGTTTTGAGGGAAAGGATAAGTTCATCATTCGTGCTATCAATCAACCTTCTTATCTCACTTCTGACCTTGGTTTCAGATTGAATCAGCCAGAGATATGGAGTTTGTTCCCTGACACCACTGGCTGTCTTTGCGATTTCCTTTGAGATCTCATCAACATCGGAAGACATCTCCTCTATCTTTCTGCCAAGAGTAGCCTGAACCTCTTTTGCACGGTACAGCTTCTTCCTGTCAGGGCTCATTTCAATGAGGCCTTTGTCCATCAGTTTCCTGATAACGTCATATATTCTTGGCTGTGGTATGCCTGCCATATTGACAGCTTCCATGGGAGTCAGGGGACCGTACAGGAGGAGTGATTTGTAAGCTTTAATTTCATAAGGAGTTAAACCAAATTTCTTCAAAGAATCGAAAACGTCAGAAGCCACTCATGGCTAATAATCTCGGTTAATTTAAAAAATGCTGATTCAATGATAAATTGTTGACGTAAATTGGAAAGAAATCTTATTTTGTTGCCGGCAGATCATTGAACTTGGGTTGGGGACCTCTTCTATCAGCTAATGAAAAGAGGGGATTATTTTGTTTGTATCTGGGTCAAATATGCAAGGCGACCCAGCTTTGATGAAAACCTTGACTTTTTCACCCGGTGGAAATGGTGTGTTATTCAAGCAGAAGAATGAGTTGTCCTGATGGTTCAAATTTAGATTGACCCTGAAGGAGCCCTGGGAATAACTGGATATTGCAACTTCGGCCGTACCACATTCCATGAATCCTTTGGGGACTTCCACGTCTTTTTCTGATATGGGATATATAATAACTTCATCCGGCCTGAAACCCAATATACCGCTCTTGGCCATGGATCCATTAATTTCCACATTGTTCTCTATGGGAACAACAAAATCCTCTCCTGCATTTGCTGAGAATGCATTTCCCTCTTCTTTTAATTCAACTTTGAGAATGTTGTATTCCCCCGTTGCCCTTGCAACTTCCACAGTTGCCGGGGCACTATACACATCAATGGGCTTGCCAACCTGAACGATCCTGCTCTTATTTATGACCCCCACACGGTTGGACAGTGAGAATATATCTGCAGGATCATGAGAAACAATGATGGCTGTGAATCCCAACTTTTTCTGAATCTCTCTTGTGTAACGCCTGGCCACATCCTTTATTGTGGCATCCAAGTTGCTGAAAGGCTCATCCAGAAGGAGCAACGATGGATTTTTTACAAGGGCTCTTGCATATGCTACCCTCTGTTGCTGCCCTCCGCTTGCCTCCCGGGGCTTCTTTCCAAGTACAGCCCTGATATCGAGGAGGTCAGCAATTTCCCTGACTCTTTTCGAAATCTCTCCCTGATTGAGTCTTTGCACCCTCAATGGAAAAGCGATATTTTCATAATTTGTCAGGTGAGGATAAAGCGCCCAGTTCTGGAAGACCATGCCAACATTTCGGTCTTCAACCTCGACGTTGATCTTGTTGTCCTTTGAAACGATTGTGTCGTCAAATGTTACGGATCCTATTGTGGGGACCTCAAGTCCTGCTATTATACGCATCAATGTGGTCTTTCCTGATCCACTTGAACCAAGGATACCGAAGAATTCCCCGGAGGCGATCTCAAGATCAATGTCTTCGAGTGCTTTGGTGGTGCTTTTCTTTTTAACGAATTCTTTTGATACATTTCCGATTTTAATATTTACCATTTATTCACATTCCATTATCCTTTAGATCCGGTTCCCATAGCCATCAGGCCTCTGACAAAGTACCTCCCCAGGAATACGAATATCAGAAGTGGAAAGATCGATGCCACAAGTGCAGCCGCAAAGCTGTCGTTGTACAGCACCCCATAACCACCAGTATAGGAAAGGAGGCTCAATGAGACTGTGGAAACGTTTGGCGTGCTTGTTGCCACCAGAGGTATGAAGAAATTATTCCACGTTTCAATAAGTATGAAAATGAAAGTGGAAATAAGGCCCGGGTAAGTTAAAGGTATTACAACCTTTGAGAATATTGTCCAGTCGTTTGCTCCGTCTATTCTTGCCGATTCTATTGTTAGCTTGGGCAGAACTGCAATGAATATGGACATCAGCAAGGCACCAGTGGGCAGGAAGAAGATCAGGAAGGAGAAAATAAGTCCTGGAATTGAATTAAACAATCCTATGGTTATGAGCAGTTTATCAAGCGGGACTGCAGTTACCTCAAAAGGAATGAATGTAGCAATGGCGATTATGGTGAATATTACATCGTTGATCCTCGAGGAGACCCTATAAAAGTAATATGCTGCCATTGCGCCGACAAACGTTGATATGGCGGCAGTTCCCACGGCAATAACCACACTGTTGAAGAACTGCCCCATCAAAACCTGGAACGTTGAGATAAGTGAATTAAGCGATGAACTGGCCGGAAGAAGAATTGGTGTGGTAAGCACTCCCTGTGTGGATTTGAGGCTGTCCACCAGGAGCACATAAACCGGAAATATCCAGAAGGCAGCCAGTATTATTAGCACCACATGGTGTGCAACGCGCCGGACTTTTCTTATGCCGGATTTCCTATTTCTGAATTTTGCTGAATTTTCAGGCATTTATCCACCTCTTGATCCCGAACAGAGCATATGGTATGACCACAATAATTGCGATTACTATGACAATAATGCTAACTGCTGCTGCCTGGGCATAGTATCCATATGTGAAGAAATTGAAAAGGTATAAAACTGAGGTTTCAGTTTTAGGATTTATTCCTGTTGACACATAGGGGATTGTAAATATCCTGAGTGAAAATATGATCAACAGGGCAGATGACACAATAAAAGCATTCTTGGCTTCTGGTAGCAGTATCTTTCTAAGGATAACAATTGGTCCTGCTGAATCCATCCGTGCTGACTCGATACTGTCAGAACTCACATTCTGGAATGCAGCAAGGTAAAACACGGATGCAAGCCCAGAATAAACCCAGATAGTGATTAGAATCAGGCTCGGCAAAGCCTGTGCTGAATTTGAAATGAACCCAAAGGTCGGCAACCCTGCATACTTGAGCAGTGTGTCGATACCTTCACTTGGGGAATATATCCAACTCCATATGATGGCTACAGCAGACATTGCTATGGCCAGTGGGTAAAGAAAAAGAGAGCTGTATATGGTACGCAGCCTTGGGTTCTTGAGGAAGAATATGAGGGATGCAAAAACGATTCCCATGCCATTCCCAGCTAGAAACATTCCTCCTGTCCACATCAGGGTCCTCGTGAGAGTGCTCTGGAAATGTTGGGACGCAAATATGCCTGCGTAAGTTGCAAATCCCACGATCTTGTAATTGGAATTTATGGGCGACCAGTTTGTAAAGGAATAAAAGAGATTCCATAACAGGAAATAAATTAGGATCCCGCCAAAAATGAGGGCGGGAATTGAAAAAATAATGGTTTTGGAAATCCTCAACTAATTCTTACCTCTTTCTCGTATGAAAACTTCTGCAAGAGCAAGTGTTCCAACCATTGCCAGTATGGGCACTGCAAGGCTAAAGGTAGGCATCGAGTTCGCCGGATTAACATGGTTTGGCGCTGCAGCGTTCTGCGGGGTCACTGCAGCACTTCCTGATCCATTGGCTACCCATGGAGGCAGATAGTTTCCAAAGGGATGTGCATGTGTCCCCATGAAACCAAGGCTGAGGTTGTTTCCCGCGACCCAGGAAGCCTTCTCTGAGCTCACTATAGAGCCAAGGCTGTTTTCCCAGTGGCTTACGGAAGAAGTGGACGTCAGGGACTGCAGTGCAGTTTCAAAGCTGCTGGCCTGAGAGTCGAAAAGGCCTCCGTCAGAAAGCTGGTAAACCCATCTGCTGTAATTTCCGGACGCGTTAAGGGCTGCCTGATAGTCTCCCCACTGTGATGGAGTGTTGTAGAAACTTGGTGAGGTAATGTTGTTGTAGAAGGTCGAAGCCTTGTACTTTGTGAAGACTTTCTGTCCCTGGTATGATGAGAAAAACTTTGCAAAGGTAAGCCCATGTGCGGCGTTAGATCCAACTGGTACAGCCACTGAGTCAGTTACTAGTGCAAAGTATCCCTGTGTTCCGGGGAAAGGCATTGCTATAAGGTTTATGTTATGCGAATGGTCGTATGACGTGTTCATTGTATTAGCGTTTTCAGGATATGCAGTCACGTTAAGGTAGTCATATGCATAGTTGACGTACCAGTTTCCATTTGCCTGGAAACCCGATTTGCTCCCTGTGACATCGTGAATGACAGAAGTCCATGTGAGTGTTCCCATTCCAGGTGCCCTCTCACCGTATGCGGTTAGGTAGTTGCTGTTTGTTTCATTTACGATGTTGCTTACAGTTGGGTTGCTCATGTTGAGGGTTCCGTACATGAGCTCATCGTACAGCGTGGCATTTCCAGTTGCGTTAATTGAGTTTGCAAGGAAGAAATCTTCCCAGACCTGCATCTGGTCCCAGCCTCCATCTCCGCCTGGTAGCGTGAATCCTCCACCATTAAGGCTGCTGTTCAGTATCTGTGTGTCATGAAGAAGTTGTGAAACATTCTGTGGAAGTTTTGTTATGCTGTTGTTGTATAACAGATTCGGATTGATATAGAGCTCTGCTCCCCTGTGCATGTCCACAGGAAGCGAAAATGAAGTGCCGTTGTACTCACCAGCTGCGAGAACTTCGGGTATTACGTTCTTCATTGAGCTGGTTACAGAAGTCGTGTTAGTGAATTCTTTTGCATGAGAGCTGGCCGCCTCTATGTAACTTAACATTTCAGGCCCATAGTGTGTCTGGAACGCCATTGGTGGAGATCCGTCTTTTATCAGGGTGAGAATTTCTCCCTTAGCTGCCGATCCACCTGCACCGGCTTTCAGTTCAGATGCCGCTGTCAGATTTGGGTATGCACTATGGAATGCAGCATACTCCTTGTTTACTGCGATTTTTCCCTCTGTTGCCCACCAAGTATAAAATGAAACTTGTGCAGGCCCCTTATTCTGTTGTTCCTCGTAAACAACCACTACAACTGATGCAATAACCATAACGACAATGGCCGTCGCAATTATCCATTTCAGCTTAGAAGGTTGCTTACCTTCGTCTGGTATGGGGGTGTCCATTTAGTCAAACCTCTGAATAAATTTAAGGAAATATTTGTTTTTAAATCTTTCGTGTTTAATATACTTTCCCATGCGATTGAATAGCATACCAGAGCCACATAATTTAAATATTAAAAGATACAACAAAGTGCCGCAAATGCGGGCAAAACCACTTCTTACGGCGTAACAGGCAATAGATGGCTTTGTTCATGAATTAGACATTTTACCTCGCCAGAAGACTGTATGAGGAAAAGTCAATCCGAGATAATTCAGCATCCAACTGTCTCCGTTTTGTTTGTCATTCAATATATTTTTATATGGTGCCTATTTTATAATGCATGGTATCCCTTTCGAAAATCATGGCTGCAATTATCGTCGTTGTACTAATAATTGCTGGGCTTTATTTCTTCATTGGAAGTCAAAACAAGCCTGCCACGGTCTTGACAGTAAACTGGCAACAGGCACAGCCCCTCATTCACAGTGGGATGCCAGTGAAATACCAGAACGTAACCGTTAATGGTCATTCTTTTACCATAGCTATCCAATTGATGACACCTGATGGCCACATCTTCTCCAATTCAGTGATAGATGAAGAGGTTGGAGTTATGTTCATTTCAAATGGGTCCCGGACGGCAGTCCAATTCAAAGTTTCTCTGGAGAGCGCATACGCCAATAACACACAGCTTCAGCTCAGTGGCCTGGCAAAGAAGAGTTCCTACTATGTGAATAATTCTGAGTATGTTCTCTTGTACAGTGGCATGGGCATATCCACAAACGCCACTCTTCCAGCCCAGGAGAATGCCACTGTATCATTGCTGTTGTATTCATTTTATTCACCCTATATGCAAAATTATGTATTCTATCGTTTTAACCTTTGATCGGTAGTTCTTTTTCTTTATTCCAAAGGTGGAGAAGTGGTTGACCTTAGACAATATTGTGGTTAATGTGATAAATCCTGATATTCAATTCTCACTTAATATTTGTGAATGTGGACTATTTGTTGAGAAAATTTATTATCAACTAATACGTGGGGAGTTTAATGAAAGTTCAATCCATAGCCGCATTCGCAGTATTTCTAATTTTTCTATCCGCGCCCTTCTTAGTGTTTGTGTCCACAACAGATTCAAATGGCGCCACCATAGCAAATCTGCCTTCTCCAAGTTTTGCTGGAACAGTTAACATATGGGCAAACGGGGTGGTAAATTACTCTGGCTCTGGAAACACCGGCATAGTATCCCAAAGTGGAAACACGTACACGTTGAATGGCAATTTGTATGGAAACATCAACTTCTTCCGGAACAATTCAGTATTTGACGGCAATGGATTTTCCATATTCAATGGCTCTCATCCTGAGGAGTTCACGTTCAATCTGACCCATACCCATAACGTCGAAGTGAAAAATTTAGCCGTTAATGCATCATATAACCAAGGTGGGGTCTATGTCGCAAATTCAACTTACATTGACCTGAGTAACCTTAACATTTCGGCTTCAGTGATTTCACTGGACCTTGGAGTAAACACAAGCCATGTAAATGTTTCGGGCAGTAATTTTTCCATGAACCAAAAAAGTGTTGATAATTACACAATTATTGGCAGTGGTCTGATAACAACCAACCACGGGCCGACATTAACTAATTCAACAAGTTACGTATCATTCACCGATGACCATGTATACGGTATATCCAATTCAAGTGCACTTTTTAGTGAATTATTTGTCAACTCAAACCATACTGTAATTAGCGGCCTGCATATGAGCGGCGGTACAACTTTCGGCATAATTCTGAATTCCAGCAATATCCTGGTCACAAACAATTCGTTGACTGGCCATTTTAGTTATTATGGCATACTTTCGAATTTTGGCTTTAGTTACCAGAACAACATCACCATATCGGATAATCTTCTAAACTTGAGCACCGATAGTTACAATATATCTCCAACTGCGATCTCAACCTACTCCAAAGCTTCAATTCAAAACAACAGAATCTACATGAATCTGTCTGTCACACCCATCCCAATCTCAGGTATAAATGTGAATCAGTACCCTTCCCAGGTTGACAACAACACTTTGTTAATGAACTCCGCAAGTAACGAAATAAGTGGGATTACGTATTATGGCGTGAGCAATTTTACAGCTTACGGCAATTATATTGAAATCAATCAGACTGAAAACGGTACATTTTCTTATGGTATCGAGGCTTATGGAGGAAATGCCACTTTATCACATAACAGCCTTTACCTGAAAAACGTATACACCGGTATTTCAACGTCTGACAGCAAAAGCATTTCAACTTACAATAAAATAGTGGATTCCGGAAATAGTAAATTTACTGCCATCAACTTCCCATATCCGCAGAACTCCGTGGTTAACCATAACAACATTCAGATAAACACTGTAAACAATGCATATGCGATAACACCAAATGGTGGCAATATCACCATCAGCAATAATGCAATAGAAGTCTCTTCACAAATCAATGCGAACGGAATCATTTCTCATGCCCCTGGCAATGGTTCTCTTAACGCAACGGGAAACAGCATTACATTCGGAAAATCTACTCAGGAGTATGGTATAGTATCCTATGCACCACTCTCAAATTTTACTCAGAACATTTCACAAAATGTCCTGAACCTCATAAATGGAATTAATATAGTGGCGGGAATTGGAATAAATAATGCGAATAATTCCATAGTTTCAGGCAATTATATTCATGGCACAACGAGTTTGAGTCCTTCCACCTTTGAAGCCCTTCAAGTTAGCAATTTCCAGAATTCCAGTATTAGCAATAATGTGCTCCTGGGCAACAACAGCAATATTCCCGGGACAATGGGATTTAATTTCAAGGCTATGTATAATACATCTGTTGAAAATAACAGCATATCAGAATTCAACTACAGCATGATATTGCTCGACTCCAGCCACAACGTTTTCCTTGGCAACTATTTCAATAATTCTTACTATGGGCTAAATCTCAATAGAGCAAACTATACTGATTTCTATCACAACGATTTCATCAATTACAAGAATAAGACTTTAAGCATATCTCAGTCTTCAAATGACCAATTCAACTCAACATTTCCAATAGGCGGCAATTACTGGCAATCTTATACTGGAACAGATGGAAACAATGATGGCATAGGTGATACGCCCTTCACAGTAAATGGCACATTCATAGATCAATACCCACTCATGAAGCCATGGACCAGGCCTCAGGCCATTTTCTATGCGCCAGCTGGAATCAATGGAACCCAATGGAATGTTACTTTCAATGGCCAAACTGTGCAGTCAACTAATGACACAATTTCCTTCAACATTCTCAATGGGACCTACCAGCAGTACAACTATTCATACTACAACAACTCGCTCTACTACCTCAGTGATTTCAAAGGAACCACAGAATATAGTGGAAACAGCATTTCCGTAAATGTGCCATACCTGCACTATTCCTATATTACAGGCCAGCTCAATGTGTCCAATGTTACAGTATTTGTCAATGGGAAACAGATTGTGGTCAGCAGCGGCGCATTCAATTTGACAGTGACTGCAGGAAATTATACTGTAGTCGTAAAGGCAACCGGATATGATACATTCAACCACACCTATAATGTAACGCCAGGGGAAACCCTACGCATTAATCCGGCGCTAGCCAGGATCCCGGGCAATGCCTTCAATCCAATGCTGGAATATGCGGCAGCAGCGGTGGCGGTAGTTGCGGTTTTGGCAGGAACCGTACTGTTTTTGAGGGGGAGGAAAAAACCTTAATTCTCCTATTTAGAAAACCATATTGTTAATTTAACAGTAGTTACGAGGAGGTTTCTAATTTTGAATAGCTTGTTAATAATCTAGATTATCTTTTTAGAGGCATTAGTGGAATAATCCGAATTATACCAATTGTGCCGCATAATACATCTATTCTGGGAGCAGTGTTAGACAAGGTCATATTTATGTTAATGTTGCATTTTAGTGGAAATTAAACCCTTAATAGTTCTCATAATAACTGCATTACTGATTTCTTCAGGTTTGGCAATTTTTGCGGATGCAAATGCATCAACTAGTAACGTGCAGGCAGATTCACTGGCCATGACACCAGCATTGAGTTATAATCTGACATTCGTGGCCAATGGACTGACAAATCTCTTTAATGGCTCAAACGGCTGGTACGTGGATTATTTTTTTACCAATAACACTGGAGAAATATATGTATTGCATCCTACTTCAGACACAGTTTCTGCCACGGTCCTTGCAGGTACTTATTATTACCAGGCCAACGACTATTTCCAGAATTTTTACATGAATAGTCCTTCCCCAGTCATAACAGTAAACTCCAATACTACCGTTTATCTTAATTTCTCAACTCCCCAGACAGTTACTTTCCATGAGCAGGGACTGAATTCCAGCTACAAATGGGGAGTGTATATGAGTGGCAGCACTAACGTTTACACTCCAGCCAATAATGTTTCGGGCGGGTCTTCTATACTGTATTATACAATTGGAGGGAATTTCCAGTATTCCTGGTTCGAATCCCAGAATGGAATTAACACTACTCTGGGCAATTCCGCAATTGTTGTTGGAAATACAAACCTCTCACTTTCTGTGCCTATGTCTTCCTTCAGCAGCGTCACATTTGATGAGAAAAACCTTCCTTCGGGGACAACATGGTTCATGGAACAGGCCTCAGGACCGGATTCCAATGGCTCATATGCTCAGAGTTCCACCAGTACCTTGACCATGAGGGTAATGAATGGAATGAATACTTTCAGCGCAGGGTATATACTCAATGGATTCAGGATCAACCTTTCTTATGAAACCGTGAGTGTAGGTTCAGTAAACAATGTTCAGGTTTACTTTCCCAACCTGTATCAGTTCAACATAAGTGCATCAAATCTTCCTGCGAGCACAGATTACAATGACTGGGGCTTTACTGGAAGTTTCTCTTATGGGCCATTTCATAACACATTCAATGAAGCAAACGGCAGTACTCCTGTGATTAGTGTGCTCCTGCCAGGAACAATACTAAAGGAAGTGCCATTTGTAAATCTCAATATCAACGCAGCCGGCACCCTTTCTGGATATACTGTTCTGTCAAACCAATTATACAATGCAATATCTCAACCGAACCAAAAGCAGACGATCCACTTTGGAACCTTGTATTCAGTAACCCTAAATTTCCCTGGAATGCCATCAGCTGATTATCTATTGGTGAATTCATACCATGGGAACATAAACTCTTTTGAATATTACCATAACACTCCTGGTGTGACTTTACTCGCGCCCAACGGCACATTTACATTCACATACGGAGTTGGCTTTACAAATGCATATTATAGTGCCCTTAAAGTCCCATTTAACTTTACCGTGGATGGATCCAGTTCAACCCAGAACTTCCGGCTTTACACTGTAAACTTTTCAAATGCGTACGTATCAAGCGGTTTTTCCGTATCGGTTGAGAACCCACACCAGAACAATGGAGGGTTTACTACTTATTTCTCTGGTTCCGCAGGGTCTGGGCAGTCAGTTAACACCTTGCTGATTAATGGATCCTA
>JAMDCA010000017.1 GCA_023489435.1 Thermoplasmatota archaeon | reverse complement strand
AGCCGTTCGTTCTCCTTCTTCAGTTTCCTTACGCTGGGATCGGAATTCCTTGTTCTCGTTCTGAGGCCGTCCGCCCCGTAGGTGTCGAATATCTCCTTCCAGCGGTAGAACATGGAGGGATCTACGCCGTATTTCCTGCATGTTTCCACGACCTGGCCCTTCTCCTTTATCTCGTTGATCAGGGCAAGTTTTTCCTCTGCCTTCCAGCGTCTTCGTTCGGTCATTGTTCCCCCCAAACCCCCTTCAATATGGTATTTAATATATTAATATCACTATTGGTCAATCCTCTCCAATCATTTAAGGGGCCAGAACAGCGGTAGCATTGGAGCATTGGCATCAGGGGGAACAATCACATACAACAGTGAAGCTATAAATTGGCTTTGGATCGTTGCATAAAAATTTGGGGGAGATTAGATTGAAATGCTCCCACTTTCATATTTATTGTGTGAAGTCAGGTTAGACACTATATTTGGTGTAGCCTGTGATGAGTTATATTGTGGTGGAATAAACCTGTTTACCCAACCCTGATAGCCTATTCCCACATAGACATAGTAATTTGCAGGGATAGTCAGGTTCACAGAGCCGTTGGCAATAGGAAGCCCATCACCTAGAATTGGCGTCGATATGACGGTTTCATTGCTTGCCGGAGTATAATGCCAGCTTCCATCAGCCGTAATATTGTATGCCACTACCATTTTAGTTGTGTAGTTCCCTGTAAGGTTATTCTCAAGCAGGACTTCAAAAGTCGCATCGTGTGGTACACCATTGTAGTAAGCCTGCCCATTAGGCAATACCAAGTAAGTGAAAACTGCCCCATTGGTGAAGTTATCCGCAAGCGTAATGTTAGTGCTGCTGCTTAGGGTATTGACAAGCTCATACACATAATTGCTTGAGAAGCCGTGCCATACGGTTGATAGGTTCACTTCCAAGCTAGTGCTGTTGTAGCTGTAATTGGTTATGTTTTCCTCAATAAGATGTGAACCGTTCACATTGACTACGTTAAAGCTAGGATCCTTTATTTCCACATTGAAGGCATAATTGCCATTGAACTTAACCCCAAGTTCGCTGCCAAGCCCCGAATACACCACTGCCCCTATGACTACTCCGACTACGATGACTGTACCGATTATATAAAGTATTTTCTTGTCCATCTCTGATTTCAATATCAGTGGTTAAATATATTAAAATCCTCGCATCGTTCTTGGAATACCCCCCAATAACATGGAAAGCCAGTAATATAGCCTATTCTATTAGATTGTCCATGGGTGGGATTCTATTGTTATTCTTTACAGCTTCACATCACTTATTCCTGGCCAGAAATAACAGTAGGAAACAACCCCTAAGAGATTATGCCAATAGAGCATTTTAGCGGTTCACCGAGTTGTTGAGGGATTGTTTTCCCTTTCTGATACCTCAGAACCTATGCAACATTCAATTGCAATTTTAACCACAATTTGTAAATTTCAAGAGAAAAATTGGAAGGCGACCTTTCGTATGAAGCATCACGTGATAATAATGCCAAGAATAACAACCAGATAAACTCTCTCGGTCTTTTGAGAAACTGCTAAGCTTTTGACCCACACGTCAAGCCTTCATAGTGATGCATGTAACTCCCATCTAGGGTGCTAAACGTGCAATTTTCAATAGCAGTTTTGGGCGATTTTGTGCGGAAAATGGCAGCGATTTTAAGCATTTTGTGCAGCTGTTTTGCGCAGTTTCAGGCAGTTTTGAGTAGCGATCTATAAATTGTGCAGACGGATGTGCAGATGTTCGTGCAAGTATTCGTGGAGAAAAATGCAGGTGCTATATGCACAGGAAGCAATTGCAGCAGTATGTCACACGAAGTCGACAAACACCATTCGGAAGTAAAATGAGCAGATAGACAAATCTCAAATGGATGCATGAATAGGTGTGGCGGGCAATACGGGATTGTAGCAGGTTATATGACAGTATTTAAATCTATCAAAGGACATGTGCATGCACATGCAAAAGAATCTGACACTAAAAGTTGATGAAAAACTCGTAGAAAAGGCTCACAGGTACGGCATCAACATCTCTAAATTCCTTGAATACGCACTTGACAATGCTTTAAAGCATGGTTTTGAAAATCTTTCGCAGAATGAGAAAAATTCAGAATGGACCGGTCGGGATTTGAACCCGAGGCCTCCTGCTTGCAAAGCAGGCGATCTACCGCTGATCTACCGGCCCTTATATAGATGGAATGAGGAATCCGTTACCTACTAGTGACCTCCTCCCACGACTAAAGTCGTGGGCTTCCTGCTTCTACGGCTGCTGGCGGAGTCTCCACAGGCATGAATTCCCCCCCGGTCCGAAGGTCCTCTGTCCTCCATGCTAAGCCATCTGACTTTACGGATGCAGGCACGCATGGAGAAATGTGCAATCCTACTTTCTCCCATTCTGTCTGCCAGCGGACAGGAGATTATCTGCAATCGCCTAATAAATTTTGGTTCGCTCCCATCCCACCCCTGAAGGATGTGGGATTTCCCGCTCACGATGTTAATTTTTGACGCACTTTTTCCCGTTTACACCATAACATTATTAATTCATATGTGGAATCACACCTCAATATGTTCCTTGTCAAGCTTGGCGGAAGTGTAATCACCATCAAGGGGAGATACCGTTTCTACAGGCCGAAAGCTGTGCATGAAATTATAAAGGAACTCAAGAAAAAGAACGAGCCATTTGTGGTGGTTCATGGAGGGGGTTCGTTCGGTCATATCAAAGCCAAGGAATATGGCATTCCCGGTGAAATAACCGAAAGAACGAAGATGGGCTATTCCGTAGTACACAGGGATATGGTGGATCTCAACCAGAGGGTCATGAACTCCCTCATTGAATCCGGCATCAGGGGAGTGGGGATCCCCCCTTCCATGTTTAATGGGGATCTCCAGGAAATATCGAAATCCGTGGGGGATCATATGGATGCTGGCCTGTTTCCGGTTACATTCGGCGATGTCTACCTCAATCAGAAGGAAAAAAGATTCGAGATTGTGTCAGGAGACGATCTGATCCTGGAGCTTGCACGGAAACTCAAACCATCGGATGTGTATTTTCTCACAGACGTGGATGGAATATACGACAGGAATCCCAAGAAGTACAGGGATGCGGTCCTTCTAAGGCAGCTGAATGACACTGCAAAATTTGAGAATATTGGCACCGATGTCACTGGCGGAATGCTAAAGAAAGCCAGTACGGTAAAGGACATAGCAAAACTGGGATGTACAGTTTATGTCCTCAACGGAAATGTACCATCAAGGTTAAACAGGACTGAATCAAAGGACTTCATTGGAACAGTGGTAAAATGATTGAGAACAGGAAGGAAGAGCACATTCGGATAGCTGAAAATGAGAAGGTGGAAACCGACCACAATTACTGGGATGACATTCAGATTCTTCACCAGGCTATCCCGGAGATAGATTTTGATGCAATAGACACGAGGACTAGATTCATCAGCCATGAGATAGGGCAGCCAATGATCATTTCATCCATGACCGGAGGTACCGAACTTGCCAAGAAGATAAACTACAACCTCGCAACTGCGGCTGAGAAATTCGGCCTGCCTATGGGGGTAGGCAGCATGAGGGCTGCCGTTGAGAAGAAAGAACTTTCCGGCACTTTCTCAGTGATACTTGAGAGGAAGGTACCCGTCAGGATTGCCAACATTGGCGCACCCCAGCTTATAAACCAGGGGAAGAAGGCATTCACAGACAAAGACATTGAGTACATTTTCAACCTCATAGAAGCAAATTACCTCATAGTGCACTTCAACTTCCTGCAGGAAATGGTACAGCCGGAGGGAGACAGGAATGCCAAAGGGATTATGAAAAGACTCCAGGATGTGGCTTCAAGCTATCCCGTGATCGCCAAGGAAACAGGAAACGGTTTTTCAAGGGAAGCAGCTCTTCAGCTAAGGGATGCCGGGGTCAGGGCCATAGACGTTGGCGGCCTTGGCGGGACTTCATTTGCCGCAATAGAGTATTACAGGGCAAAGAAGGCCGGAGACGAAGAGAAGATGAGGGCCGGCCAGTCATTCTGGAACTGGGGAATTCCTGCTCCTGCATCTGTTAGGTACTCCCAGGTTGGAATTCCCGTTATTGGGAGTGGCGGCCTCCGAAATGGGCTTGACCTGTTCAGGGCAATCCTATTTGGGGCAGAGGCTGGAGGATTTGCAAGAACACTGCTCAAAGGGGCAGACACTTCACCAGAGTCAATTCAGAAGGAAATTTCCTATATATTGAGGGATTTTAAGATTGCAATGTTCCTTTCTGGATCTAAGAATCTGAAGGAACTCAGGAAGGCAGGATACTTTGTCAGGGAACCGTTGAAATCCTGGCTTGATGTTTATGACTGATGATATGGACGAAGAGGCCCCAAGGGAGTTCCAGACAGAGACTTCATGCCCGTCGTGCGGGCAAAAGCTGTATTTCATATTCTACAGAACCAGGGTGAGCTATGAGGAAGCAGTTGAAATTGAGACCTTCTTCTGCAAGAAATGCCTTTACAAGTCTTCGCAGATAAGGCCTCTGGAAAGTGATTCACCCAAGAAGCTGGTGCTTGAGGTAAGGAACCACGATGATCTCAGAACCATATTGTACAGGTCGCCAGAGGCAAAGATTGAGATACCGGAACTGGAAGCGGAAATAGATCCGGGGGAGATTTCCACAGGAGAAATAACCACAATAGAAGGGGTCCTCACCAGGTTGCTGGAGAAGCTTGACCTTTTTGACCAGGATGATGTCGACCCTGAGAAATTGAACGAGGTGAAATCCCACATAAAATCAATAATAAAAGGCAACGGAGAGAAGTTCACCTTCGTAATGGATGACCCACTGGGGAAGAGCAGGATCAACAGCAGCCGTGTCATTGTCCTGCACAAGTCCGGGGACTAGGCTATTTTCCGCCGCCAGACAATGTATTAAACGACCATACATGTATCTTTTATATAGCCCACAACAATGATCCGTCGGTGCATTAAGCATGGCATTCGACTATACTCACGCACTCCTGGCAATCGCAGCCTCAATTTCTATAGCTGGAGGTCTCATTGGTACCGGTATGGCCCAGCAGGGAATTGGAGCCGCAGGTATGGGAATAATTGCAGAAAAACCTGAAAAATTCGGGCAAGTTCTCGTATTCTTTGTGATTCCGGAGACGCTTTGGATTATTGGATTCGTTCTAGGTATTATCCTGCTGCTGGGGATTCTCTGAAGATAGGACATGTCTCTTGAGGAAATACTTAAGGATATTGAGCTTCGCGGGAAGCAGGAACTGGATGAGCTTCAGCTTTATTACGGAAAGAAATTAGATGATCTTCAGGCAAAGCAGGAACGCACCCTCAACACTCAGAGCGAGAAGATCAGGAAGATCGCCGATGAGGAGAAGAGGACTGCCGAGAGGACCATAATCAGTTCCGCAGAAATGGAAGCACTTAATATTCTCAGGAGCAAAGAGGGAAACCTTGTGGAAGAAGCCGCCGGAAAGGCTGAGCTTTACCTCAGGAGCATGAGGGACCGCAAGGATTATCCGGAAGTACTGCGGAAAATGGTTGACGTATCCAGGAAAACGCTCGGAAAAGATTGCAGGATAATTGCCTCTCGTGAGGACTCTTCAAAAATATCCGCCGATGGGGCAAAGATCATTGTGAAAGAAGTTGATCCCTACGGTGGTTTGAAGGCAGAATCGGCAGATGGGACCAGGGAACTGGATCTCACAGTTGCGGCAATTGTTTCAGAGCTGAGGGAAAAGATCGTTTCACAATTATACCAGCACATAGGGGAGTAGCTTATGGACCCGACGTACACGGGGGCTTACGGAAGGATAAAAGTTTATGAGACAGAGTTTCTCTCTGAAGACCTTCTCAGAAGACTTGCCGACTCCGCCAATGTTGAGGAAATTTCATCATTGCTCTATACAACGTTCTACAGGCAGGATATGGATCTGTTCTCAGCCCTGCACAAAGGCGTGGACCTCCTTAATATGGCAATAAACCACAGGATAATCTCCAGAAACAGGATATCACTTTTCGCTGCTCCCACGCCAGGAAGGGAAACAATCCGGGCATACCTTTCCAAGTGGGATATTGATAACATCAAGTCAATCATATCTTCAAAATACATGGGATATGAGATAAAGGAGTCTGAAAGCTTCCTCGTAAGTTTCAGGGATATCCCGATTGGAATTTTCGGTGGTGCAATGACCCACGATGATTTCAAGAACCTTCTCGCCCTGGGAACAATAGATGAGGTCGTAAACAGGCTGTCCAATTACGGATATGGCCAGGAACTCCTGCAGTACATGGACAGGTACAGGAAGAGCGGCGACATTGCAGTTCTTCTTGCTGCACTTGACGGCCTCTACTACTCCGGGCTTCATGGTTCATTGAAATTCTACAATGGCGACGAAGGGCCACTAAGGAGATTCATCAGCGAGGAGATAGATGTCAGGAACATCATGGTAATTCTCAAGGGCGTGGACATGTCGGTGGAATATGAGAGGCTAAAGGAGGCACTTATACCATTGGGCAACATCTCTATTGCAGCTCTTCAGGAGATTTATTCTTCGGGAATCCTGGAGCAGTCAGTTGAGAAACTGAAGGCATACTATCCTGGCCTCGAGGAGGCTATGAAAGAGTTCTACCAGAATAGAAGGCTGGAAGTATTCGAAAGCCTCATGAGGGCAGAACTCTACAGGAAATACATGTCCATATTTTCGCAACAGTCGCTTTCTGTCGGTTCCACATTCAATTTCATAATGCGTTCCGAGAGGGAAAGGGAGCGATTGAGGTCCATTGTGTTCGGGAAATTCTACGGGCTTTCCCCTGAAAGTGTGAGGGCCATGGCCTCACTTTAGGTGTTAAGAATGGCTGCAGTCACTGAAAAAGTTGGAAGCATTGCTATCATAGCGGAAAGGGAGCTTGTGCTGGGATTCAGGCTCATTGGGGTTGAACATTCCTACATAGCGGAGAAAGATGATGGCGTGAAGAAGCTGTATGATCTCCTTGCAGAAAAGAAATACTCCCTTATCATGGTTTCAGAGAGCATCAAGCCTTACATGGACAGCAAGACACTCAGGTTCACAGAAACATCGACAGATCCTGTCGTAGTGTTCATACCACTGCCGGGTGGAGAAGACCTGGAATCAGTAAATGCGCTGGCAAAGAGGGTTCTCGGAGTAGACATCGGTGGCCAGCAGGCTGCAAACCCGGGAAAGGAAGCAAAAACAGGGGTGCCCTGATCATGGAAATGACACATACAGGGATAATATTCAAGATAAAAGCAGAGGAGAAATCAACTGCATTCATCCAGGCAATTGAGAAAATTGAAAATCAGTTAAATTTAGGGGTTTGAAGATGGGAATAATAGTTAGGATATCTGGTCCAGTAGTAATCGCAGAAGACGTGGAAAACGCCAAAATGTTTGACGTGGTCAGAGTTGGGGAACTGGGCCTTGTAGGCGAAATAATCAGGATAATAGGCAACAGGTCAACTATCCAGGTCTATGAGGATACAAGCGGCATCAGGCCCGGAGAAAAGGTGGAGAACACCAGCAGGCCACTATCAGTGGACCTTGGACCGGGGTTGCTCACATCCATCTATGACGGGATACAGAGGCCTCTGGATGTCATCAGGGCTAAAACAGGGGATTTCATACAGAGAGGTTTCACAGCTTCACCATTGAGCGAGGAGAAGGCCTGGGACTTCAAGCCCAAGGCAAAGAAGGGCGACAAGGTTGAGCCGGGACAGATTATAGGAACAGTTCCCGAGACTGGAATCATCGAACACAGAGTCATGGTTCCCTATGGGGTATCGGGAAAAATTGCAGAAATCAGGGAAGGCAAATTCAAGGTATCGGATGTTGTGGCAACAATCGATACGGGTTCAACAAAGGTAGAGGTTAAGCTGAAGCAGGAATGGCCTGTAAGAATCCCAAGAAAGGTTCTCAGGAAGCTTCCTCCCGAACTGCCTCTCATAACGGGCCAGAGGGTAATTGACACCTTCTTCCCCGTGGCTAAGGGTGGAACGGTTGCAGTACCGGGGCCATTCGGATCCGGAAAATGCGTTACAGGAGATACGCCTGTATTGCTGGGAGACGGCTCTATAAAAGAAATCAGAGAACTGTATGAAGAGGGCCTCAAGGCCGGCGTGCGCATGAAGCTGAAGGACGAGGAGTATATTTCACTCCAGAAACCAGTTGAGCTGATGTCATTCCATGAGGGGAAAATCCAAAAGAGCAGCTCTTCAATGCTTTACAAGGGCAAATCAGATACTGTTGTCAGGGTAAGGACCGGAACTGGAAGAGAAGTCAGGGTCACGCCTGTGCATAAGCTGTTCAGGTTATCGGATACAGGGGAAATTGTGGAAACTGAAGCCAGAGACCTCTCTCCAGGCGACTTTATCGTATCTGCAAAGTCAACAGAATTTAGCCAGAGAAGGCAGAAAATAGACGTATATACCATGGGCAACGTCAGGGCACTCGATGGGAATATCCGGGATGAAATTGCAGAAATCCTGAAACTCTCATATAAGAAGAACATGGACATCCATCTGCCAGCCTGGGTAAAGCATAGCCTCTCCAGATCTGAGAATAGAATAACACCCAGACTTTCCTGGATCAAAGAGATCTATTCCGCCATTGGAAGGTCTCCTCCAAGGCCAAGGATGCTCGTGGGAGACCGCAGCAGCCCCGTTTACATTCCGGAATTCATGAACGAAGATCTGGCTGAGTTTATTGGTTATTACATATCTGAAGGTTACATTCGAGGAAACGGGACAGTTGTTTTCACCAACAATGATGAGAAGCTCCTTGAAAGATTCACAGCATTGGCGCATGAACTGTTCTCTATCACTGGCATAAGGGAAATTCAAAGAGACAAGGTGCCAAATATATTGCTTCACAGCAGGGTTCTTGTCCAATTCCTTGATTCAATGAGTACGGGAAAAGACGCATCCACAAAGAAGATACCTGAAATAATAATGAAATCCGGCGATTCAGTTATATCCTCATTCCTCACGGCATACTTTGCAGGAGCAGGCTCCTTTTCAAAGGAAAGCGTTGAATTTTCTGCCGCAAGCAAATGGCTGGCAGCACAGCTGTCATATGTGCTCACCAGGTTTGGCATAATAAGTTCAAAGTCCTTTAAGAACGTCAATGGCAGGGAATATCAAAGGATCTCCGTAAGAGGAAAAACAAATCTGGCCAAGTTGGGTAAAATTATGAAAACAGAGCATACCAAGGTAGAGAAGATGAATTCATATTCTGCCTCTGCTGGCGCGACTTACAATTCCATAAGCATTGTGCCCTTCCCTGCTTCATATTCAGATTCACTTTACGGGAGTCACACCAGTTATTCTGAGTTGCTGGATGAGGGCATAGAAATTTCCAACCACACAAGAAACAGTGAACACATGGGTGTGGAAACCTTCAGAAAGTTCTCCAGTATCACAAGGGAATCTGCCGGTTCCCAAGTTCTTGAAGAACCATCAAGCAGCCTTTCTGAGCCACTTGACCACATCTATTTTGACAGGATAATATCCCTTGAGGAAGAAACCGGCCCATTTGATGTGTATGACGTCACAGTTCCTGATTCAGGCAGAAATTTCGTAGGGGGCTATGGAGGCATTCTACTGCACAACACAGTGGTTCAGCACCAACTGTCAAAATGGGCAGACAGTGATATTGTGGTTTACGTGGGTTGTGGAGAAAGAGGGAATGAAATGACTGAAATCCTCACATCCTTCCCTGAACTCACTGACCCTAAGTCAGGCAAGCCCCTGATGGAAAGGACTGTGCTCATTGCCAACACATCGAACATGCCTGTGGCTGCAAGGGAAGCAAGCATTTACACAGGAATCACAATCGCAGAATATTACAGGGACATGGGATACAATGTTGCCCTCATGGCTGACAGTACCTCAAGATGGGCGGAAGCTCTGAGGGAAATTTCAGGCAGGCTTGAGGAAATGCCAGGTGAAGAGGGATACCCCGCGTACCTTGGAAGAAGGCTTTCTGAATTCTATGAAAGATCAGGCAATGCCATTGTAGTATCGGACGACCAGAGAAACGGATCAATCACAATAGTAGGTGCAGTGTCACCACCAGGAGGAGACACTTCAGAGCCCGTATCGCAGAACACACTTAGGGTTACAAGGGTATTCTGGGCGCTGGATTCCTCCCTTGCATCAAGGAGGCATTTCCCTTCAATCAACTGGCTGAACAGCTATTCGCTTTACCAGGATGACCTCAGGAAATGGTTCGAGGAAAACGTAACCAAAAACTGGGGAGAACTCTATGACGAAGCCATGGGAATACTGCAGAAGGAAGCAGAGCTCCAGGAAGTCGTGCAGCTGGTGGGTTACGATGCCCTCCCTGAGAGGGAGAAGAACACCCTTGACATCGCGAGGATGATCAGGGAAGATTTCCTTCAGCAGAGTGCATTCGATGAAGTGGACCAGTACTGTTCCATTGGAAAGCAGTACAGGATGCTCAACGCCATCCTCACCCTGGGAAGGGAACAGTCCGGCGCGCTGGACAAGGGATTGCAGATGGGGCAGATTCAGAGCATGGGCGCAAGATCAAGGATATCAAGGATGAAGGAAGTCAGGGAAGATGAATTCCAGGCTTACTACGATTCTGTAATGACAGAAATGAAGGACCAGATCGGGAAGCTTCTGGAGGTGCAGTAAATGCCGCAGGTAAGTTACAAAACAGTTTCACAGATATCAGGGCCGCTGGTCTTCGTGGAGAAGGTTGACAATGCTGCCTACAACGAGCTCGTTGAGATCACGCTGGAGAACGGGGAAAGGAGGACTGGCCAGGTTCTCGACACAGGAAAGGGGCTGGCCGTGGTCCAGGTGTTCGGGCAGACATCCGGAATGGATGTTAAGAACACCAGGGTGAAATTCCTCGGAAGCACTGCGAGGGTTTCCGTTTCAGACGATATGCTGGGCCGGATATTCAACGGGCTTGGAGAGCCAATAGACGGGCTTTCACCCATTGCCAGCAAGGAGAGAGTCGAGATCGTTGGAAATGCAATAAACCCATATTCCAGGGAAGAGCCATCGGAATTCATTGAAACCGGCATATCCACCATAGACGGGATGAACACGCTCGTGAGGGGGCAGAAGCTTCCAATTTTCTCCGGTTCAGGACTTGCACACAACAGGCTTGCTGCACAGATTGCAAGGCAGGCAAAGGTTCTAGGCAGCGACGAGAACTTCGCTGTTATATTCGGTGCAATGGGTATCACAAGTGAGGAAGCCAATTACTTCGTGAACGAATTCACCAAGACCGGTGCAATTTCAAGGTCTGTTCTGTTCCTTAACCTCTCGTCCGATCCCAGCATGGAGAGGATCATCCTTCCGAAGGTTGCGCTCACCACAGCTGAATACCTGGCGTACGAGAAGGAAATGCACATTCTGGTTATCCTTTCGGACATGACAAACTACTGCGAAGCCCTGAGGGAAATATCATCAGCAAGAGAGGAAGTTCCAGGAAGAAGGGGTTTCCCGGGGTATATGTACACTGACCTCTCCACAATATATGAGAGGGCAGGAAAGATCAGGGGCAAGAATGGCTCCATCACACAGATCCCCATCCTCACCATGCCGGGTGACGACATCACAAACCCCATACCTGACCTTACGGGATACATTACTGAAGGACAGATCGTTTTGAGCAGGGACCTCCAGAGAAAGGGAATTTACCCGCCCATAGATGTTCTTCCATCGCTGTCAAGGCTCATGAACCAGGGAATAGGAAAGGGCAGGACGAGAGAGGACCACAGGGGAGTGGCGGACCAGCTTTACGCGGCCTATGCAAATGGAAAGGATCTCAGATCTCTGAGTGCAATCGTTGGAGAAGAAGCACTTGGCGCAAACGACAGAATGTACCTGAAGTTCGCAGACGAGTTTGAGAAGAGGTACGTGAACCAGGGCATTTACGAAGACAGGGCCATTGAAGATACGCTTGGTATCAGCTACGACCTCATGTCAATGCTTCCAGAAGGGGACATGAAGAGGCTGAAGACTGACTTCATAAAGAAATACGGAAAGTGGAACAAGGAGGAGTAATGGCACAGACTGAGCTGAAACCCACAAGGATTGAACTCATACGGACCAGGAGAAGGATAAAGCTTGCCAAGAGAGGCCTTGATCTCCTGAAGATGAAGCGGTCATCCCTTGTAATGGAGTTCTTCAAGATCAGCAGAAGTGTCAAGGGCCTCAGGGAGAACCTTAGATCTGACATAGGGGAGGCGCTGGATACCCTCAAGGCAGCGGAAATCATCTCGGGAACCATGAACCTGGAGAGAATCGCATACATGTCAGCCGATTCAACCGTAGGTGTGAACCTGAAGAATGTCATGGGCGTCAGGATTCCGGAACTCAGCCGGAACTACAACCAGACCATTCTTTCGAACCAGTACAGGGCCATATCTGTTCCCACAGCAGTCAATGACGCAATAAAGAAGTTCGAAAATATTTACACCCAGATAGTGGAGATCGCAGAGAAGGAAAACTCAATGAGAAAGCTTCTCCACGAAATTGACAAGACAAAGAGGCGTTCAAACGCCATTGAGAACATACTGATCCCGCAGCTCACATATTCAGCAAAGATCATCAGGATGAGGCTGGATGAGATTGAGAGGGACATGTTCACAACACTTAAAATGGTAAAGAGGAAGATTAACAGGAAGTCCCAGGAGGCCGTTGCCTGATGAAGTACTGGAAGCAGCAGCTGAAGCTGGACAGGAACAGGGTATTCACAAGGGAGGAACTCATGAGAAACAGGAATCTCAGGAGATTCAAGAGGCTGAGGACATTCTTCCTTCTGTTCAATCCCATGATGTCAGTGGTACTGCTTTCCATGCTCTTTACAGGGGTGATCTGAAATGGAAGATCTCGAAACACTTAAGGTAATCAAGGAAAAGGAAAACTCAATCAACAGTGAAATTGCCCTTCTCAAAAGCGAGAAGGAAAGACAGCTCCAGGAAATGGAGTCCCAGTTCAAGCTGAAGGCAAAGGAAAACGAAGAGAACCTCAGGCTCCAGGCTGCAAAGGAAGTTGCAGAGGTCACTGGCAGGGCAAAGTCCAGGGCGGAGAGCATGGTTCTTGGAAGCAGGGAAAAAGCTGGCAGGCTGAAAATGAAACTTTCAGACAGGGAAATAGAGAAGATTGCTTCAGATTTGCTGGCATCCTATCTAGAGGGTATGTAATGGCACTGATGCCGGAGAAGATGCTCAGGGTAAGGATCATCGGGTCCAATATGCGCAAGGACCACATCATCACTGCACTCCATGACGCAGGCGTTATACAGCTTGAAACTGTGGAGCCCGATATCACAAAGGCCATGGGGCAGGCAAAACCCGGCGAACTGTACAGGAAAGTGAACAGGTACCTCCAGATATACAGGGGATACGAGAACCTTCTGCCTCACACTCCCGTGAAGAGCACAAGGGCATTTGGCAGCATGGATGAGCTCCTCGGGGAAGCTTCAAGAATCGATCTTGAAAATGAGCTGAAGGTTCTGAAGTCCAGGGAGTCCGATCTCCTTTCAGAGATAAAGGAGATAAACAACAGGCTGGAGGCTGTGGCCTCACTGATGGGCCTCAGTTATGACCTTTCAATCTTCAATGGTTCCACCATTTCTTCTTACATTGCAAGGGGATTCGAGGACGGGGAAGCGCTTTCAGTTATCAGGGAAAAGCTTCCTGATGCTACGGTTTTCAGGCTTCCCAACCAGTCCGTTGTTGTCACAATCCCTGCAAAGAAGGATGCAGAACTTGCCAGGGTTGCTTCAGAGCTGAAATTCTCAATTTCTCACATTCCTGAGATGTCCGGACGGCCGGAGGAATACAGCGAAGCCATGAAAGAAAGGCTTGCAGCCAAAACCCAGGACCTAGATGAAGTCCGCAAGGATCTCATGGACATTTCTGAACAGTACTTTGAACCCATAGCCCAGATCAGGGAGCAGCTTGAGATTGAAAACAGGAAGCTTGAGGTGTCGGATAAGCTTGCCTCCACTCAGGATTCATTCGCCCTTGAAGGCTGGGTTCCCCAGAAGCACTACCAGTCCATGGTTTCCCTGGTCAACGATGCCTCTGAAAACAGCGTAATCATAAGGACGGTGGAGTCTAAGGAGGACCCGCCCACTCTCCTTTCCAATCCGAAGAGATTCAGGGTCTTCGAGTTCTTCATCAATTTCTATTCGCTGCCTAAGGAGTTTGAATTTGATCCCACAATGATCTTCGGCCTCATCTTCCCGTTCTTCTTCGGCCTTATGGTGGGAGACTGGGGTTACGGTCTTGTAATCCTTGCCGGCGCGACATGGATGAAGAAGAAACTGACAACACCAGGAGCCAGGACCATTCTCCCGAAGGGGCTCACCAATTTCGCAATGACGGTCTTTGGGAGGAACGCACTCCTTGTCCTGGCCAGGACCCTTGTGCCCGGAGCAATCGTGGCCATGGTGGTTGGCCTGCTGTTCAACAGTTTCTTTGGCTTCCCGCTTCTTCCTGTAACTGTATTTGAAGTTGCCCCCAAGTTCACTGCAAGCATCATGGGATTTCCCCCTCAGCCCTCAATTGTACTGTTCCATCTCAACCTGGTGATACCAAAGCTCCTCCTGTTGACAGGATACATAGGGCTGGCAATGGTAACATTCGGGCTGGTCCTTGGCCTTGCAAACGAGGCAAGGAGGAAGCACTGGAAAGGAGTTGGCGGAAAGATCGGGTGGCTTCTCATGGCGTGGGGAGTCGCAATGTTCGGGCTTAACCTTATACAGCATTCAAGCAATTTCTCATTCAGCCTTGCCACGAATCCAGTTGCTCCAATATCCCTTGGGGCATTCATAACAGGCATCGTCGTAATGGCAGTTTCAGAAGGCACTCGCGGGCTTATAGAAATACCTTCAATCATCAGCCATATACTTTCATACACCAGGATTCTGGGTATACTGCTTGCGGCAGTGTACCTGTCATATGTGCTTGACCTCATATTCCTCAGGGGAGTCTCCAAGAGTCCCGTATTTGCCGCCATTGGAATACTCGTTCTCCTGCTGGGGCAGCTTTTCACCATAGGCATAGCAATCCTGGAACCTGGCATACAGGGAGCGAGGCTTATTTATGTGGAGTTCTTCTCAAAATTCTACTACGGCAACGGGAAGATATTCAGGCCATTCAAGACCACAAGAAAATACACCACGCCAAAATTCAGCCTGGAAACAGCCAGAAAGTGAAACTATCCGGGGGAACCCGCCTTTTTTTCATTTCCCAGTTTCACATATTTTCTCACGGCAATTAATGTCCACACGGCTTCTATGACACCAAAAGGCCAGGTTCCTGAGAGAAATCCGTATGACGACGATCCTATACAGGTGAGCCCGAACAGCAGGGTATAGGTTCTGGACTTCGGTTCCAGTGAGTAGAAAACCATCATGACTGCAAGGTCAGCGGCGCCAAGAATGTTGAGTGTTGAAAGCGGTTCCATAGGTGAGAATTCAAAACTAATTTATGAATGAGGGGGATTATAAATGGATCCCATTGGAACATGAAAAGTTGGCAGGCCTGGCTACTAAAATAGCTGCAGGAATCACACCAAGAAAGTTTCCGGATGAATTTGCAGAGCTTGATCCCCGGGGTGAGATAACACGAATCCCAGGGGGGAAGGAAGTAAGCATGTACAGGGAACTTGAAGGAGTCTTTGTAATGATCGACGGAGACAGGCTGTTCTTCAATCAGCCTGCATTTGCCAAATTCATATTTTACTGTGCAAAGGCCGGTGTCACTGAAGTTGCTGTTCCCGATGCAAAGGTTGCGAAGAAGGCCGTGAAGGGCCTGGAACAGGAGATTGGCAATGTCACGTACAGCATTGAAAGCGAACTGGATAGCCTGAACCTCAGTGAAGGGGAGAAGAGGGAAATAATCCAGGCTGTTCTTGATAAACTGGGGCTGGGCTATTACTCCGACATTGTGTCCAGAGAAGAACTGTGGTAGGCTGCATAACAGCCTTTTTCTTCAGTAACCGCTCCAGCGTGTGCCCAGTTCTTTTTCCCACTTCTCATAGACTTCCTTTCTGAGTTCATCCCTCAGCATGCAGGTTTCAGAGAAGCTGTCCATTCTTTCATAGGGAACAACAGCAAATATGATTCCCCTTGAATTTGTGTATTTGGAGGCAGGCACATCCTTTGGCCTCAGGGGATCAACTCCGCTGGCCCAGCCTTTCTTTATTATTCCTATCTCCGAAGGGTCTGCTCTTGTGCACATGGCCCAGAGTACGTCATTCATGTCATAGGGATTGATATCATCGTCAACCACAATCACCCACTTGCCCATGTAGGCTGCACTTCTCGTCTGGGAAGCAAGGTATCCCGCTTCCGTAGCATGCCCGGGATATGCCTGCTTAATGCTGACATTGATAAACTGCCTTCCAACCCCGAATGGCGGCGTGTAAACGCCCATTACGTTGGGCAGCCCATTTTTTACCATCTCGTCATAGACGAGGGCAGATCTCCAGACACTTCTCCAGAAGGCATGGTCGTTGTATCCTCCCTTTGACATGGCCGTACCAAGCATTATTGCATCGTTCCTGTGGTAGAGGGCCTTCACTTCCACGTATGGCTTTTCCTTGGCATCGCTGGCATAATACCCGGTCCACTCTCCATGAGGGCCTTCCAGGCGGGTCCTGTCAGGGTACACAAAGCCCTCAATGGCAATCTCGGCATCCGCAGGTATGGGCAACCCGGTAAACTTGCCCTTGATAGCTTTGACTGGTTTTTTCCTGATGGCCCCATAATATTCAAGCTCTGAAACTCCTGTGGGGATTTCACTTCCGGCCAATACATACAGCAGAGGATCCGGCCCGAATACCATGACCACCGGCATTGGCTTGTTCTCCTTGAAGTACTTGTCCCTGTGGAATGCGCCGTGCTTACCTCTCTCTGCGTTTATTCCAACGGTGTTCCTGTCAAAAAGCTGGGCACGGTATGAACCAACGTTAATGACTCCCGTGTCCGGATCATCGGTGATGACAGCAACTCCCGTACCAATGAATCTCCCCCCATCCTTTTCATGCCAGAATGGAGTTGGAAACTTCAGCAGGTTCACGTTATCTCCCGTTTCAACATTTTCCAGAATGTGGCCGGATTCAACAACCTGGAATGGGTATTTGCTGGTTTCTTCCTGCCATGCGTTTGGTTTTCCCCTGAGGTCCTCTATGGTCTCCCTCAGAGTCATGTCTGTACTGTTTCCGAAAGTGAGGTTGAACAGCTTCACATTTCCAACAGAGTTGACTAGTACCCTGAAGCCTGTTTTTTCATATCCCCTGAGGTTCTGGAACAGCAAAGCAGGACCCTGGTTTTTTGCATTAATCTGGGCTATGCCAGAAAGCTCCAGGTCCAGGTCCACGCCTTCCAGCACCTTAAGTTCATTCATTTCCTCTGCATTTTTCAGCCAGCCTCTCAGGTCTTCCCAGGGTTTCATTGTAATCACACAAAAATGTTAGATAGGAATTTAATCCTTTTCCGGGCCATTCCGAAGAAATACTGCATTGGTTCCAAAAATCTGCATATCTGTTCAGGTTTGCAATGATTTCTTAATGTATTTTCTGCAATAAATACCATAAAGTGGGAGAAATAAGCTTATGACACTTCCAAAAAAGGAAAAATTTGAGTTTTTAAAATATATGTGGGGATGGCAAAGATCAGATCTTTGTTACATCCACACCCTTGGTTTCTTTCAGGCCAAAGACTCCAACCATCATGATGGCTGCACCGATGACCATTCCAGTGGACATGGAGATTCCAAGGTGACCGCCGCTTGCAACCAGCAGTTCTACAAAAATTGGAGCAAGACCTCCTCCAAATCCTCTTCCGACCATATATGCGAAGTTTGATCCTGTGGCCCTCATCCTTGTTGGATAAAGCTCTCCAAGCCAGACACCGAATATGGCTGCAAAGCTCGACTGGAAGAAGTACAGCAGGAGATAGGTCCAGAATGACGGGTAGCTGGCCAGGTTTGTGAACCCTACTGCCTGGTATGCCGTGTACAGGAACGGGAAGATTACCAGGAATGAAACAATTCCAAACAGTATGGCTGCTTTCTTCCTTCCAAGATAGTCAACACTTGTTCCTATGAACACTTCAGCCACGATTCCCACCAGTGAACCAATGGTTACTATGGTGGTGATGGGTGAGTGTGCCGCTATGAAGAAAGACGGGTAGAAAGTCTGCCCTGAATAGAAGTAGAACATGAAACCGAAGACCATGATGGTTCCGAATATGGTCCACCTGAGGGTATCCTTTGAAAAGATTTCTGCAAGCGGGGATTTCAGCACAAGGCCGGAAACATCTTTTCCTGTCTTCTTGGCTTCAACCTGCAGGAGCCATACTTTTGACTCCGGAACAAAGAGCCGCAGCCCAAGAAGCAACAGTGAGATGATACCCACGAACATGTAAGCGTATCTCCATCCAGTAGTACCTGTAAAGTGTGCAAGGAAATATCCGGCGGTCTGGGCACCTATGAGGCCCCCGGCAGGGAACATGGCCTGCAGGAATCCTCCCGCAACCCCCTTTGATTTTTCTCCCCATGCCTCATTGAGCAGCGAGAAGCCAACTCCCCATTCGCCTCCAAGTCCAAGGCCCGCGACAAACTGCAGGGCGAAGAGCTCATCCAGGTTTCCTGAGAAGCCTGTGGCTATGGTGGCCATGGAAAACAGCAGAATGGTGAAAACCAGTGCAATCCTTCTTCCAAGCCTGTCAGCAACCCAACCAAATCCAATTCCTCCGATAACAGAACCCACCAGTGCGGTACTCACTGCAATAAGTGCAGTGGTTCTGCCAACACCAAAGGTAGTGCCGATTGCTGCAGCCAAAAATGTAGTCAGCAGCAGGTTATACCCATCAAAGAGATAACCCAGTGTGGCACCCAAATAGGTTCTAGATTTCTCAGAACGCGTATAGCTTAAATTTGCCTCCATCGAAAGGTGAACAATTTATTTGATATTTAATCCTTGCTGACTGGAAATGACAAAAAATCAATTGTAAATTATAATGACGAAATATTGACTCATTTTTCTTTCCCATTTCAGGAAAATTTCTGGAATAAACTGTTTATTACGGTTAGCAAAACGGAATAAGGCGAAACATTTTAGATACTTCTAGGGCTAACCTGATTTAGCATGACGAGTCAGAAATCCTCAACTGAATCGTTGGTTCTGCAGAGTGAAAAGGGGACAAAACAGAATGTTGGCAAGAGAGTGCCGAGAATTGAAGATCTGCGTATAGTCAAGGGAAAGGCAGGCTATACGGATGATATTGAGATGGCCGACCAGCATTATGCTGCTTTTCTGTTCAGCCCCTATGCTCATGCCAGAATCAAGAGTATAGATGTATCAAAAGCTCTGGAACTTCCCGGAGTATCATTGGTTATCACTGGAAAAGACATCAAGGAACTCACAAAACCTATGTCTTCCAGGGCAGCTACGAAATCTCCCACTTCTCATTATATCCTTGCCGTGGACAAGGTAAGGTACATGGGTGAGCCGGTGGCTGCAGTGGTAGCCAGGAGCAAGTACGTGGCGGCTGACGCAGCAGAACTCATAGAGGTTGAATATGAGCCTCTCAAGGTTGTTGCCTCAATCGAGGACGCAATGAAGAAGGATGCACCGCTCATATATCCTGAGCTGGACACCAATGAAATGATCTCCGACCATTTCGACTTTGGCGATGTGAAAAAAGCATTCAGTGAAGCCGACAAGATAGTCAAGGAAAGGATCAGGATCCACAGATATGCATCAACCCCGCTGGAAACATTCGTGGTTAACGCCTATTATGATCCAACAAGGGAAGAGCTTACAATATATGCCAGCGACCAGCAGCCAGGCAGGACTGTCCAGTCTGTTGAAAGAACCATAGGGATCCCGTCATCAAGAATTCATCTCATAGTTCCTCCAGTAGGAGGGGGCTTTGGCTACAAGCTTGCGATCTGGCAGTATGTTGCACTGGCATCGCTAATGAGCAAAATGGTAGGTAAACCTGTTAAATGGGTTCAGACCAGAACAGAGAGCCTATATGCATTCCACAGGCCCCGTGGTTACATGGACGCTGAATTTGCCCTGAGGAAGGACGGAAAGGTCCTTGGAATGAAACTCGTGGACTGGCAGGCTGACGCCAACTGGCCATATGTGGCCGCACTTTATTCACTCATAAAGTTTGCAAATATGAGCGGAACATACGAAATCAGGAACTATTCATTCGAGTACCACTGCGTTGCCACCAATGATCCGCCAATTGTGCAGGACAGAGGTGTGGGAAAGCCATTCATGGCATTTGCGCTTGAAAGAATGATGGACTTTTCCGCTGATGCCCTGGGCATTGACAGGGTAAAGATCAGGCAGGTAAACTCTGTTCCTGCAGAGAAAATGCCTTACACAGCTGGTTCCGGGGAAGTCTACGAAAGCGGTAACTACCCAGAGGCAATCAGGAGAGCCCTCGAGCACTCACAGTTCCAGAAGAAGCTTGAGGAACAGGCAAAATTCAGAAAGGAAGGCAGGTACGTGGGAATTGGTATTGCCACGGGCATTGAGCCTGGAACATCCAACCTTGGTTATTACTTCCTGTCTAAGGCAGGAGACCCTGATTACAATGGGGCAGGTCAGATGGCCACTGTTGAAGTTGCTGCAGATGGCGTGGTGAAGGTGAACATGAACGGGCCGGAGATAGGCACAGGGCATGTAACAACAATTGCACAGGTTGTTGCCGATGTGTTTGGCATAACCCCTGAAGAAGTCAATGTCGATGCATGGTACGATTCCATCCACGGCCACCTGACATACGCTGGAACTTACTCCAACGCATTCAACGACGTCTATCTTGGAGCGGTATTGACCGCATCTAACCAGCTTAAGGACAAGATCCTGAACATTGCATCCTCCCTGCTAAAGGAAGACAGGGAAGAACTCTACCTTGCAAATAATTACATCTGCAAGCTTGAGAACGACAAGGAAAAGAGGCTCGTTGGCCTGAAGGAAATAGCAAGAATATCCTACGGAAGGCTGCTTTCATTCCCCAAGGGCGAAGAACCGGGGCTGAAGGTCACGGCAGGCTATATAAACAGAACTGCAAAGCCATTCGTAAGGAGTGACTTCAACGTACAGCTGACCCACTCCAACTCAGTTCATGTATGCTTTGTGGAAGTATTCCCGGAGAACTGGAACATAAAGATCCTGGATTATGCCATTGTCCACGATGCTGGAAAGGTAATAAACCCCGGAATAGTGGACGGGCTTGCCATAGGGTCAACCGTGAGTGGGATAGGAGGGGCACTTTATGAGGAATTTGTGTTCGACGAACAGGGAACAAACCTTTCCCTGACCTTTGGAGATTATTTGAAGCCTACCGCAATGGAATCTCCGGAAATACGGGTGGACCAGATGGAGTCTCCTGCCCCCAACACTGTTCTTGGCACAAAGGCAGTGGGGGAAGGCGGAGCCATAACATCACTCGCTGCAGTTGCAGGCGCCGTGGAAGATGCACTGAAACCTTTCAACGTGAAGATAACGGGGCTTCCAATTACTCCCGAAAAGATCTGGAACATGGTGAAAGACACGCCTGAATACAAGAAAATCAACAAGGAGGGGCAGTAATGTATCCAAAATCATTCGAGTACCTCAGGGCTAAATCCGTGGATCAGGCTCTTCAGTACCTCAAGGACAACGAGGGGTCAAGGGTCATTGCAGGAGGCCAGAGCCTTTTGCCAATGCTGAAATCAAGGCTTTACCAGCCCACAGTCCTTGTGGACATAAACTTCATACCTGAGCTCAGGGAGGTAAAGCTTGGCAGCAATGGCGATCTGAGAATAGGCGCTATGGTTACCCATTATGATGTCATCGAGAACAGCACCATCAGGGAGAACGCCCCCATACTGTCATCAACTGCCGAGAACATTGCAGATGTGCAGATCAGGAACAGAGGGACAATTGGAGGGAGCATCTGCGAAGCAGACCCTTCAGCTGACTACCTCCCAACACTTATGGCACTGGATGCAAGAGTGGTGCTCAAGACCACGGAATCTTCCAGGGAAGTGAAGGTTGAAGACTTCATACAGGGCCCGTTTGAGACTCTTGCTGAAGACGGCGAAATGCTGGTGGAAGTAATCGTCCCTCCCAGCAAGGCAAACTACCGCGTTGAGAAGTATGCAAGGAGAAAGGCAGACTTCGCAATAGCTTCTGTTGCTGCAATAGTCTCCCTTTCAAAGGACGGAAAAGTAGTAGACGCGAGAATTGCCACAGGTGCACAGCAGGATAAGCCGCACAGGCTCAGGGAAATTGAATCTGCTCTTAAGGGAAAGGCATCAAAATCTGTGAACCTTGAAGCAATAATCGGCCCGGCAACAGAAGAACTCGAACCCCTTGATGACCTTCACGGCGGTCCGGAATACAGAAAACACGTCCTAAGAGGAATGCTGTCAAGGATGCTTGGCGATCTTCTCTCAGGAAAGGAGGCATGACAAGAATGGTAACAGTAAACCTGAAAATCAACGGAAAGCAATATTCAGAGGAAGCGGAACCAAGACTGCTCCTTGTGCACTTTATCAGGGATGCCCTGAAACTGAAGGGAACCCACATCGGCTGCGATACAGGGCATTGCGGAGCCTGCACCATCCTCTGGGACGGAAAGCCGGTCAAATCGTGCCAGATACTTGCAGTACAGGCAGAGGGAGCAAACATCATGACTGTGGAGGGGCTCGAACCTGAAGATGGAAAACTCAGCATTGAGCAGGAATCCTTCAGGGAGAACTTTGCCCAGCAGTGTGGATACTGCACACCAGGTTTCCTTATGATGACCCGCTATCTCATAAGAAACAATGAGGAAATGACCAGGGAGGAAATCAGGGAAAAGCTCCACGGGAACTACTGCATGTGCACCGGGTACCAGCAGATCGTTGACGCCGTACAGGACGCACAGAGAAAATATTTTGCAACCAAAAAGTAACTTTTAACAATTTCCCAATTTTATAGGTGTCAATTTTTAGTTGACGTGTGCCGGCCATCGGTTTTAACGTTTCATAATTCCATCTGTCTCCTGTCACTCAGTTACTATAGTTTTGCGATTTAACCTCCGATCTGGCGATTGTCGATGTGTATGATTTCCTGATAGACTCCAGAATAATGTCCAGAAGCCTGTAGCCTTTGTTCTCAAGTGCCTTGAACAGGTCGGCTATGAGCCTTAGCGCCATGGATCTGAACCTCAGGTCGGGTGTTCTTTTCCCTATCTTAAGCTGGGATTCCAGGGTTCTCATGGCAGAGATTTCGAGGAGAAGGTCACCCAGCAAACTCAGCTTAGCCGTACCAAGCAAGCCTGCAAACATCCGCTGGTAGATACTCCCTAACCCGTCCTGCTTGAGTTCCCTGTGCATGGTCTCGATGTCCCAGCGCCTGAGATACATCTCCACGATCTCCTTAGGCTTCCAGTCGATCCTGTTGGTGACGAACTTTTCCGAGTCGATGCCCCTGGATACCACAATCCTCACTTCGCCGATCTTCTTCATCCTCGTTATGATGCTCCTGGTGAAGTACTGCTTTCCTCCTATGGTAATGCACTTCATGCGTCCCGGATCGAGGGACCTCGCGTGGTCGGAAATCCTGATCCATTCTCCGTCCACGAGGATGAGCCTGTTTCCTTTTGCTTCCGTGATCCAGTCTCTCTCCTCCCTCTCGAGGAATCTCACCAGCCCTGAGGCAAAGTACCAGGAATCGAATACCACTGTGGAGAAAATGAGGCCGGCTGTGATGGCGCGTTTGATCACGCCCATCTGCATCACGATCTTCGATGGGATGCGGGAGCTCTCATGTGCTCCGGAATCCGAAGGCCTGAAATCCAGGTTGAGTGGAAATATGCCCTCATTGCCTGATATGGCGGCAGAGACGAGGGACAT
>JAMDCA010000052.1 GCA_023489435.1 Thermoplasmatota archaeon | reverse complement strand
GGCGACACTAGGCAGTCATAGCATAGGCAGTAGAAATTGTAGTTCTGCTGGGACGGATAAAACTCAAGGGAATTGACCCATCACAGCACCGAAAAAAACAGGCCACTTTATCAGTCCGAACCGGAATATGCATTCTGTGGGTCTATGTTTATGGCTTCTCTTTTTAAATGTTAAAAATCTCTGCTGTCTCACTGGTTATCGTACAGAATAGAGACAGCATGGAAGTCCTTCAGGCCAACGACCACATCCTTCGACTCCTGAAGTTTTTCAATGATAAGATCTTCGGATCATACAAGGTCTAACCCTTCAGTTGCAGCGGATTTTTTGAACAGGAGGGTTGGTACATGATAAGGAGTTTGAAGGATCAGGGACCTTCGATCAGCGAGATATCCAGAAGACTGCTTCAGAACCATCACGATCTGCACCGCAGAATGAATAAGAATGGCGTTAAGTCCATAGGCAGGCTAATGACCATTGCAAGATTTATGCCAAAATCCATGCAAAAACGCATTTTTGGCGGCCTTTAGTAAAGTCTTCACCATTCAGGGCCGCGCTTCCCCTTATGCCATCATCCGGCCTTCTCTTCAGTTGTTCTCACAGGCATGGTTCAATTTCACAGTTCCAGTAGACCGGAACATTTCTCAAAAATTATCATTAATGTATCAGAATTGATACAAACCCGGTCAATTTTACGATTCTTACTGTTTCTCTCTCAAAACTGTACATAAAGTATTAATAAGGTTCCCACATTGATTGCTGCAGTAAACGTAAAATAATTACGATAATCGTATAATACGCTTTACTGGATAATAAAACGGTGAAAAAATGGAAGCGGAATGTGAAATGTGCGGAGGAAATATAGCAGTGCCAGAGGATGTAATTCAGGGAGAAATACTCGCGTGCCCTGACTGTGGATTGGATTTTGAAATACAGTCATTAACATCGGGACACATTTCGCTCAGGCCAGCCGAAGCGATTAAAGAGGATTGGGGAGAATAGGTTTTCGGCCTATTTCCTATTTTATCAATTTTTCTGTTTTTTAAAAGGTGCAAGTAGATTGGTCACAGTTGGAATAGCTGGTGCTTCGGGATATGCTGGCGGGGAACTCTTAAGGTTGCTTCTGCAGCATCCTGAGGTGGAAGTTCAGAAAGTTACATCAAAGCAATACGCTGGCGATTACGTTTTCAGTGCCCATCCCAACCTGAAGGGGCTGACTGATCTGACATTCAGTGCAGAATCACCTGAAGAGGTTGCAGCTCGCGTGGACCTGCTTTTCATGGCAGTCCCCCACGGTTCTTCAGCGGCAGTGACCCCGGGAATAGTTGAACAGGGAACCAGGGTCATAGACCTCAGCGCAGATTTTCGCCTCCACAACCCGGAAGACTACCCGACATGGTATGGATGGGACCACCCCGCTCCGGATCTGCTGGAAAAATTTGTGTATGGGCTTCCCGAGCTTCACAGGGAAGAAATAAGGAATACCAGAAATGTTGCGGTCCCCGGTTGTCTGGCAAGTTCTTCAATATACAGCCTGGCGCCCCTCGCAAAGGCAGGACTGATAAAGGGCAGCGTCCTCGTGGACGGAAAGATTGGTTCTTCGGGATCTGGCAATAAAGCATCCGCTGCCACCCATTTTTCAGAACGATACAATTCTGTCAGGATCTATAGCCCTACCGGACACAGGCATATTGGGGAGATTGAACAGGAATTATCGCTGGTGGCGGGCACTCCAGTAAGTGCCACCATGTCTGCGCATTCAGTGAACATGGTCAGGGGCATTCTGACCACCTCCAGCGTATTCACTGATGGGCAGATCGAAGACAGGACACTGTGGAAAGCGTACCGTTCAATGTACAGGGATGAAAAATTCGTCCGTTTCATGATGAACAAGGATGGAACTTACCGGTATCCTGACCCAAAGCTTGTGGTAGGGTCCAATTTTGTCGATCTTGGTTTCGTCATGGACCAGCATGTGAACAGGATAGTTGCAATTGGAGCAATTGACAACCTTATCAAAGGAACGGCTGGAAACGCGATCCAATCCATGAACATAATGATGGGTTTCAGGGAAAACGAGGCCCTAATGGCGGCCCCAATGAGGTTGGTGTAGTATTTGGTTACAGTCATAAAAGCAGGGGGCAGCATTCTCCAGAAGGGTGCTGGGACAGAGCTCATGAAAAAAATAATATCCATGGGGTCAGGCAACTCCATCCTGGTTCATGGTGGCGGGCCAACCGTTACCTCTCTCTGTGAAAACTTGGGAATAAGTCCCAAATTCATAACTTCCCCCAATGGCATCAGGAGCCGCTATACGGATTATGAAACGATGCAGGCCTTCATCATGGCAATGCGCGGGAAGATCAACACAGAGATCGTAGTGGAACTGCAGAAACTGGGGATAAGATCGGTTGGAATTTCCGGGATAGATGGCCCAACACTTATTGCAGAAAGAAAGGGTAAACTTCTCACAATAAATGAGCGGGGAAGGAAGATGGTCGTGGACGGTGGATACACCGGCAGGATCATAAGGGTGGATCCGGCCCTTATTTTCGCCATAACAGAATCAGGGAGAACGCCGGTAGTATCTCCCATTGCCCTCAGCACCGAATATGAACCTCTCAACGTGGACGGGGACAGGGCTGCCGCGGCCATAGCTGGTGCCGTTCAGGCAGATGAATTGTTCCTCCTGACAAACGTGGATGGCGTTATACTTGACGGTGGGACGGTCGACCAAATCAGGCAGGATGAAATTCCCGGCTTTATGAAGAGAGTTGGAAGCGGGATGGACAAGAAGCTTATGGCAGCAGAGGAGGCCCTGAAGGGAGGCTGCAGAAAAGTGATCATAGCGAATGGAAACACAGGCTCACCCGAGCCAGGCTCAACTGATCATGAAATGGGAACAGTGATAACAGCATGATGAAGAACATAAATTTTGAGGAAAACGAGGAAAGACTGCTTGCAGGCACATATCAGAAAATTCCTGTGGTGGCAGCCAGGGCAGAAGGAACCAGAATATGGGATGCGGAAGGAAAGGAATATCTTGACTTCATGAGTGGATACGGGGTTGCCATACTTGGGCATTCATTCCCGGCAGTGAAGGAGGCGATCAGGAAACAGCTGGATGAAGTCTACATAACTCATGCATCGGTCTACAGCCCAGCAAGATCCAGTTTCCTCAGTGAACTTTCATCAGTGCTTCCGTGGAACACCTCAAGGATGTTTCTCTCAAACAGTGGTGCGGAGGCGGTGGAAGCGGCAATCAAGATTGCATTGAAATACACCGGAAGAAAGAAATTCATCAGCATGGAAAAAGCTTACCACGGCAAGACCATGGGTGCCCTTTCACTCACGCACTCCAACAAGTACAGGAAATCGTTCGGCGATATCATTTACCCCAACGTGGAGTTTTTGAAATTTGGCGATATCGAACAGTTGAAGAAAAGTTTGCAGGGTGAAGACGTGGCTGCTGTTTTTCTGGAACCGGTACAGGGTGAAGGGGGGATAAACCTTCCACCGGAGGAATACATGAAATCGGTCAGGGAAATCACGGAGGAAACAGGAACCCTGCTTGTGCTGGATGAGATACAGTCCGGATTGGGAAGAACCGGCAAAATGTGGGCACATCAGCACTGGGGCATTTCACCCGACATCATGACCATAGGAAAGGGGATTGGTGGTGGATTGCCCATGGGTGTCACCGCAGGGAGATCCGATATTGTGGCAACGCTCGAAATAGGAGAACAGAGTTCAACCACTGGAGGCAATCCGCTTGCGTGTGCAGCTGGTGTGGCGGTACTGAAGGAACTCAGGAACGGATACGTGAAAAGGGCAGAAACACAGGGAGCATATCTGCTCAAGAGGATGAGGGAAGAGATAGGGGAACACCGTCTTGTAGCATCTCCCAGGGGAATTGGAATGATGCTTGCGGTGGAATTAAAAATAAGGTTCCTGCCAGTCCTGATGAACCAAATCCAGGGCGGTCTTATCACTCTGTATTCAGGATTTAACACCATAAGGTTGCTGCCACCCTACATTATCACGGAACAGGATGCCGACGCTGCAGTGGGAATAATGAAACAGGCTCTTGACAGACAGCTTGAAAACTCAAGGGTAAGCTGAATGAACTTCTCATTAATCTTTGACAATATCAGATTGGAGGAAAAGCTAATCCTCAAGGCTGCTCAGGACAGGAACTACAAGGTCAACATGGTCAGTGTCAATTCTATGAATATGGACTTTGACTCCTCTCTGGGGGACTCTTATGGCCGCATAACTTTGCAAAGAAGCACGTCATATTATCGCGGGCTTCATTCAACTGCCTACCTTGAATACAAGGGGCAGAAGGTGGTAAATGATCTGCAGATTCAGCTCATAGCTGGAAACAAGATGTTCACTTCGCTCGCACTGATGAAAAACGGAGTACCGACACCCAGAACATCGGTTTCCACCAGTCGAGAAGTGGCTCTGGAGCAATTTTCAGGGAAATTCGGCGAAAGTGCGGTCCTGAAGCCAGTCACCGGCAGCTGGGGCCGGATGCTTGCCTTGATGAACGACAGGGCTGCAGCAATGGCAGTTCTTGAAGACAGGGAATACATGTATCCCTTGTATTCAATATTCTACATGCAGGAATACGTAAAGCGACCCCCCAGGGATATCAGGGCATTCGTAGTCGGGGACCGGGTCATCGGCGGAATATACCGCTACGAGGCACCGGGAGACTGGAGAACCAATACTGCAATCAGCGGGAGGGCAGAGAAATGCAAGATAGAAGGGGAGCTTGAGGATATTGTGCTGAAAGCTGCCAAGAGCATCGGCTATGGCATTTTCGGCGTTGACGTAATGGAATCAGAGAAAGGCTACACAGTTCACGAAGTTAACAGCACAACTGAATTCAAGAATACGGTGAGGGTTGGCCAGGTGGACGTCCCGGGCGAAATCCTGAATTTCCTTGAGGAGGAGGCAAGGTGATTCAGGGCCTTGAAAAAGCTCTGGTCGATCTTGTAAGGATCTATTCTCCATCGGGAAAGGAAGGGCGGGCAACTGCTTGGTTCGGGGATCACCTTTCCGATCTCGGTCTGTCTGATGTAAGGTTTGATTCTGTTGGCAACCCTTCAGGGAAACTGAAAGGGCAGGGCGTGAGAGTGACGCTTTGTGGGCACATAGATACAGTGCCGGGCAGATTGCCTGTAAAACTGGACAATGGCGAATTATCAGGAAGGGGTGCAGTAGATGCCAAATCCTCACTCATTGCCCTGCTGTACGGTTCACTAATAGCAAAGGATAAGGGATTCCAAGGTACCCTCAATGTAGTCGCGTCCGTGGGTGAGGAAGGACCGGGAAAGGGGATTATGGAAATTGCCTCTACTCACGAGAAGGC
>JAMDCA010000022.1 GCA_023489435.1 Thermoplasmatota archaeon | reverse complement strand
AACTCACTTTTTCTCGCATGGGGAAAAAGAGCTTAAATTTTAATGCAATGATTGTGGCCTTGAGATCGACAGGGATCTCAACGCAGCAATAAATATCCATAATCTAGGAATAAAGAAATTAGGGAGGAGCACTCCCGAAGTTACGCCTGTGGAGATCAGGGCACTACCCGCAAGGGCAACTCAGATCGCAGAAGCAGGAAGCCCCGTCCGATAGATAGGGCGGGGAGGATGTCACAGGTCGGTAAAATCAATGATATCAGATTCCTTGCCAGAGGCTATAATTTTTGACTTTGATGGAACCATGGTTGACTGTGAAACTGCAACCTTAAGAATTGCAATACCTGTCATTTCAAGGCATCTCGGAAGGACAGTGCTTGATAGTGAGCTGGAAATCTTGAAGGGAAGAGTCTGGAAAGAAGAATTCCGGAAGTGGTTTCCCGAAACATATTATGAGGTGAATAATGAAATAATCACAGCCTGGGGCGAGACTGATCCGGATATCGGACCTTACAATGGCATATCTGAAATTCTCAAGCATCTCCGTGATAAACAGATCCCTATGGCAATAGCATCTTCAAGGGAAGGCCACCTCATCAGGGAAACACTTTCAAAACTTGGCTGGAGTTCATATTTTGAGACAATAGTGGGCCAGGAAGATACAGAAAAGCATAAACCTGAGCCCCATCCATTATTGCTGGTTACGGATAAATTAAGTATCAAGCCTACGAATTGCATATACATCGGAGATCAGCCATGGGACATAAGGGCATCAAAGGCAGCAAATATGGCCTCTGGTGCTGCATTATGGGGCGAAGGTATATTTGAAGTAATGGTTGCTGAGAACCCTGATTTTCTGTTCCATCACCCACTGGATGTCATGTTACAGCTTTTTGGGGAATAATTAGTGGGATCTTACATTGTGGTTAACAATTCATGAGTACCCCGTGCTCATTCCATCTATAAGATATTAAATCCCGTTACGATGTAAGGCTGTTCCCATGGTAAAAGTGGAAAAATTTATTCAGGACGCGAAAAACGAAATAATAAATAACCTTCACGGAAGGGGAATTCTGGCCTGTTCAGGGGGGCAAGACAGCACACTTCTGGCAGTGATCTCAAACATGGCTGCCGGGGATCGCATACTTGCTGTGTTTATTGACACGGGCCTCGTAAGGGAAGATGAAGTGGCCAGAGTAGAGAAACTGTTCAAATCATATTCGCTGAACTACAGGATTATCGATGCATCAGAGCGATTCTTTCAGGCACTTAATGGTGTGGCTGATCCGGAAACTAAGAGAAAGATTATTGGGAAAACATTTATCGAAGTTTTTGAAGAGATTGCAAAGGAATACGGGGCAGAGACACTTCTCCAGGGAACCATTGCCCCAGACTGGATTGAAAGCGGTGGCTCTGTAAGGGATGTTATAAAGAGCCACCACAACGTGGGTGGACTTCCGGAAAAGATGAACCTGAAGTTGCTTGAGCCCCTGAGGGATCTTTACAAAGACGAGGTCAGGGATATTTCCAGATACCTGAAACTGCCTGCTGACATTCAACCTTTTCCTGGTCCAGGACTTGCAGTCAGGATTATTGGTGAGATAACCCGGGAGAAAGCTGATCTTCTCAGGAAGATCACAAGCATTGTTGAAAATGGCGTGGTACATGCATATCCGGACTTGGAGAAGAGGCCTTGGCAATATTTTGCAGTACTTCTCCCGGTCAAATCAACAGGAATCCACGGTGACAGGAGAACTTATGGCTATACAGTTGCCATAAGGATGATAGACACAACAGATGCAATGAGTGGCACCTTCACTAAACCGGATTGGGAATTCCTGGACGATCTGTCCTCTGAGATAACCAATGAGATAAGGGAAGTCAACAGAGTGGTATACGATATAACAAGCAAACCGCCGGGAACCATAGAGTGGGAGTAAGCCGTTCAGTTAGGTAATTTAAATATACAGTTTCGGCATTGGGATAAGAATCATCATAGTGATAGCATGACAGAAGAGGAGCTTTTACTTTCAGAGGAAGAATACCAGAAATCCGGTGTCCACATTGGCACACAGGTAAAGTCCAAAGATATGCAGGAGTACATATTCAAAATCAGGAATGACGGTCTGTACATTCTTGACATAAAGAAAACCAACAGAATGCTCATAGTGGTAGGCAAGATGCTTTCCAGGTTCAAACCTTCAGAAATACTTGTTGCCGCCCAGAGGCAGTACGCATTCAAGCCAGTAACAAAGTTTTCTGAAGTTGTTGGATCAGAGTCGATCGTAGGCAGGTTCATACCTGGGACTCTCACAAACCCTCAGCTGGAAAGCTACAGGGAAGCCAAGGTTATCCTTGTGACAGACCCGCTTGCAGATACTCAGGTCATGAAGGAAGCAAAGAAGGTTGGAATTCCAATTATTGCACTCTGCGACGCGAATAACAAAACGGATTATGTGGATGTCGTAATTCCCACTAACAATAAGGGAAGGAGGTCTCTCGCAGTCATTTACTGGCTTCTTGCAAGAGAGACTCTGAAGAACAGAGGTTCAATCTCCACCAACGCTGACTTCGCTCCGACCATAGAAGACTTCGAAGCTCAACTCTAATTTTCTGAACTGAAGGGGTCCTTTACCCTTCTCAATTTGATATATTTCGGGGATTCATCTATGAACCCTGAAAATAACATCTCTTTCCTTACACCTTGCGCAACCCTCACGGCTCTGCTAATCTTGAACCACTGCTCATCTTCGCCAATGACATGCACAAGGAAATCTGCGTGTTCCTCTATATTTTCAGAATAAATCCTGAAGTTCGCGCCATACTTGAAGCCGGTCTTGACAATGAACCTTCTCTTTATTAGATCGTCATAAACTTTCTGAGTGAGGAATTCTTCATGAGACTCGTACGTGGTGGCCTTAAGATGTCCGCTTTCAGCCCTGTTTAGCAGCTTGATATCCCCAAACGGTGTTCCAAACCACCGGGGGACACTATCTGCATCCACAACCCTCAGGTTATCGAGTTCCTTCAATTCCGTGTTCAGGTTGAGGTTTTCCTCTGCTTTTCCAAACTGATCCCACGATTCAGAAATAAATATGGTCAGATCATTGTCATCATCAAGGGCAGCATAAATGCAGTTTCCATTTTCGAACAGCTCCCTGAATTTTATTCCACCTGATTCACGTATAACCTTCACTGGCCCCTTGAATTCAGATCTGGGCGTTCTGCGGTAATAAAGCATCTGGTTTTCTACCTTAACGTAAAATCCACGGCTCTTCAGCAGATCGTATACAATGAATATGTCAAGGAATGTGCCTGTCATTCCAAGCCTATGAAGGATTTTGTCAACATGGTTCAGGGATGGGTTTTCAGATGCAATTTTTTTCCTCATGAAGAGATACATGCATTCAAAAGGGTTCAGGATTATAACTCCGGCCTGTATTCTGCCCAGCTTGTACTTGTTCAGCAGAAAACTAGGGCTCTTATCCTGCAGGATATGGAAGATAATGTCATGGCAGATTGCTTTACTGGGAGACTTGTTTTTTAGCATAGAATCTCTCTAACATGAGCTCCAGAATCTGGTTCATCATTTCAGTCACCTTGTCTCCGTTCCTTGAAGATACGAGGTAAAAAGGCACATTCAGTTTCCTGGAGACTTTTTCAAAGTCCTGAGTCCAGAGTTCCGCTTCATATCTAAGGTCCGTCTTTGTTCCCACTAAAACCACGGGAGGTTTCTTCTCAAAGTTCTTCGCGTATGGTATAATATCTGAGGCATATTCGAGGCCTGCTCTTGACATGATGTCAGCAACTACAATGATCAGGTTGGAGCTCGGAAGCATCCTCTCTGCGTCATTATCATTGTTAATTTCCTGGAAAAGAAGATCAGCAACAAGTTTGTTGTCCTTGTAGGTAAGGGTCACCCTTTTTCTGAAGAGAGCTTTGACTGGTCCACTGGATCCATCACCGCCGTAAACAATTCTTGAGATCAATGATGTTTTCCCGGTATCATTCATACCAGCAACACTGATTTTCCACGTGACGCGATCCATGCAAATCTGGCATTTGATTAGGAGCTTTTAGTTATATTTTTTGCTTCATTATATGTGAAGGTTTATCATTTTTTCATTAATTTACTAGGTTTTCTACTAATTTCGGAAATATGAAGAGAAAAAAGTGGTTTCAAAAGTTAATTGAAATTATGCGTGGGGACTATAAGATGCCGGGGGCAAGCTAAAGTTGCTAAGAATTCAGCCAGAAAGTTTTCAGCTAAGATCATTTTTTCACCGGCAAAAAACCTGTCATATCAATAAAACTACAAAGCAATTAGAAGAAACAGGCTTATGCCAGAAAAAGCGCAATAAATACAATCCGTGTTAATGCGTGGCTCATCATGTTTATAAGCTTTTTTATGATAACATACTGGTCCCTATGCAGTTTAGATTTTCTGACTCACTGAAAAACATTAGGCCCTCAGAGATAAGAGAGCTCTTGAAGTATGCATCAGCAAAGGACTTCATCTCCTTTGGCGGGGGAATGCCAAATCCCCTTACATTTCCAATGGATGACATCCGGGAAATAATGGATGACGTACTTTCACAGTATGGCTCACTTGCACTCCAGTATGGAAATACAGGCGGATTGAATGAACTCAGGACAGAAATAAAGAATCTGGTACTCGAGACGGAAAATATAAAGACATCAGAACCGAACATCATAGTTACATCTGGCTCACAGCAGGGACTGTATGAACTGGCAAAGGTTCTTGTCAATCCCGGAGACGCAGTTATTACAGAAGAGCCCACTTATGTTGGAGCAATATCCGCATTTGACGCGAACAAGGCTGATATGCACTCAATCCCCATAGACAACGAAGGGATGAGGACTGAACTTGCAGAGGCCGAGATCAGAAAGCTTATTTCGGACGGCAGAAAGCCAAAATTCATCTATACCATACCGACGTTCCAGAACCCCACTGGCATCACCATGAGCCTTGAGAGGAGGAAACATCTCATTGAAATTTCAACACAGTTCGATATACCACTTGTGGAGGACAACCCCTATGGTGAGTTGAGGTATTCCGGGAGCAGGCTTCCAATGCTCAGCGCAATGGACAAGGATGCAAGTGTTGTCTATCTTGGAACATTTTCAAAGGTAATGTGCCCCGGCCTCAGGATGGGTTACACCATTGGCCCTGAGGAATTTGTCAGCAAATTCAACCTTCTTAAGCAAGCCCTAGATCTTTCTTCAAGCACATTTTCCCAGTACGTTGCTTGGCAGTACCTAAAGAGGGGCATAATTAAGAAACAGATTCCAAAATCAATAGACCTGTACAGAAAGAAAAGAGATGCAATGCTAAAGGCACTTGATGAGTATTTCCCAGAGAATTCCACGTGGTCAAGGCCGGATGGCGGAATGTTCCTTTGGGCTACTGTTGACGGCAGGATAAACACAACTGACATGCTCAAGGAGGCAGTTCAGGAAGGCGTAGCATATGTAAGTGGAAATGCCTTTTCTCCAGCTAGAAGCCAGGCCAACAGCATGAGGCTCAATTTCACTTTCTCAGAGGAAAACCAGATTTATAGTGGAATAGAAAAATTGGGAAACCTTATACAGAAGAAGGTTGGGCCGCTCCAGTCCAACTGAACTTATTATTTTCCTTGCAACATTAATTCTTTATCTTTTTTGCCCATACCAATTTTGTAATGATCACAGTACTTGGGGGCACATTTTCAAAGTTGCACAAGGGCCACAGGCTCATGCTGAAATATGCGTTCAATACTGGTAACAGGGTGGTAGTAGGCCTCACAACAGATGAATACCTGAAACATAACAAGACATACGGGGGATTCAGCTATTCAATCAGGAAAAGGAGCCTGGAAAGGTACATGTCCAAACTGGGCAATGACTTTGAGGTGCTGCCGCTTGAAACCAGGTCCGGGAATACAGAAACAAGTCCTGATTACGCTGTAATTGTTGTCTCCAAGGAAACAAGGGGAAGTGCTGAGTCAATAAACAGAAAGAGGCTTTCCAACGGCTTGAAACCGCTTGAAATTATAACTGTCCCTGTAATCCTTGCGGAAGATCTTTTCCCTTTAAGCTCAACTAGAATTATTGCCGGGGAGATAAACCCCTCGGGAAAAAGGTTAAGGCCAGTAAGAATCGGCATATCCACAGCCAATGAGCTCAAGGCTAACGCAACAGAGGCTTATATAGCCACAATAATGCGAAATTTTCGAGTTGAAATTAATAAAGGGTATGATCTGGAGACAAACCAGCCCTTTGGGGACGAGACCTACAGGATGGCTGTTAAAAGGGCCATTTCAGCACTTATTGACAGGGATTACGGAATCGGAATAGAATCCGGTATTTTCAGGGAATCCATTTCCAATAAATGTTTTGATATTCACGTGTGCGCGGTTATAGACCGTTACTCAAGGATAACAATTGGAACAAGCAGTGGATTTGAAATTCCTGATGATATAATCACTTTGCTCAAGGACGGACAGGAGGAGTCAAAAGCTTTTGAAACACTCTATGGAGTAGATGCCATAGGCAAGCATAATGGTATAATCGGTGCCTTCACAGACGGGCATCTCAAGAGAAAGGAACTTGTTCTTGAATCGGTTAGAAATGCCTTTGTTCCAAGAATTGGCGCTGGCTTCTTTGGACTTGACCAGAAACTTTGACATATATCGGAAAATGCTCTGAATTTGATACACGAAATTTATTCATGAGTGATCATATTTGCAGGGGAATGCTTGAGAAACCGCAAATATTTGTTGAAAATTAGCTTTAGACAAGTTCCAAAGCACAAAATTGTTAAGTATTAGACCTTAATTGATAACCAGATTAGAATGGTTACCAAGGAAGAAATTCTGGAGCAGCTGAAAGAGGTATCTGATCCAGAAATTGGCATGGATATTGTAAACCTCGGCCTGGTTTATAACATCGAAATTAATGATGACAGAGTTTACATTAAAATGACCATGACCGCTCCAACCTGTCCCGTTACACCATGGATACTATCAGAGGCGCAGAGAGTGGTGGAGAATTTAGAAAAAGTTGAAGCTGCTGACGTGGAACTTGTCTGGGACCCACCATGGAATCCCAGCATGATGACCGATGAAGCCAAGGAAGCCCTAAACATGGGATAAATAGGATATTTCCGCATTTCTCGCAGAAATTTCTTTTCTTCCAAATACAATAGTTACAAAGCAGCTATTTATCTTAAAGTTCATTCATAAGGCATTTGAACGCGGGCGCAAATCTTACAATTAACCGTTCGCCCCACATTTTAAGGAAAATTCGTCAAAAATTAAATGAGGTGGGGTGGTTTTGGAGAACTGCCTTTGTCTTACTATTAAAAGCATGTTTAAATATGGTTTATAAATAGAGAGAGAAAGGGTTATTTATGAGTGAGAGAGAAAAGATTACTATCGAAAATATTGTTGCTTCAACTTCACTTGCTGAACACCTAGACCTTAGCAGGATCGCATTAGCTCTTGACGGATCTGAATACGAACCAGAACAGTTCCCTGGGCTCATTTATAGACTCCATGAACCCAAGACTGCAGTACTGATTTTCAGAAGTGGAAAGGTAAACTGCACTGGGGCCAAGAATCTTGCAAATGTGAGGCTCACCATCGAAACTATAATCCAGAAGCTCAAGAAGGCTGGAATAGAGGTTTATGACAATCCTGACATCGTTGTCCAGAACATTGTTGCCGTATATGATCTGGAAGCTGCCCTTAACCTGACAGACATTGCAATGTCACTTGGCCTTGAAAACGTAGAATATGAGCCAGAACAGTTCCCAGGTCTTGTTTACAGGGTGGAAGAGCCAAAGGTGGTGCTTCTTCTCTTTGGGTCCGGAAAGGTTGTCTGCACGGGCGCGAAGGAAGAAAGTGAAATAGAGCAGGCAGTTATCAAGGTAAAGAAGGAACTGCAAAAAGTAGGACTTATTTAGTCCAACACCTTTTTTATCTTTTTTCTTACCTTTATGGTTTTTATAGAGAAACCTCTAAAAACTACAGATTCAATCTGTTTCAGTATTTTTTAATATTTCCCTGATAAGTGAGGTTGCGTAAACACCTCTTCCTAAACTGAATTTTAAGGTACCATGTTCCCCGAGCTGAAAATCCACTGGCTTGCATGACACTATTCTCCTTTCCCCTTTAGATGATAGTTCACTATGCCCCTGTATTCTGAACATATCTGGAGTAACATTCTCATCTTCCAGAATTTTTGATTCCAATTCACCCTGTTCACCCGTGGAAATTCTTGACTCATAGCCAAATAATGGTATTGAAATTCTCATGGAATCATTTCTGCACATGGCCGCTATTTTCTGGACATTAAGCCGGTTGACCTGAATTTCCTCGGTTTTGTCCGCATTGAACAAACCATCTACCTTTAGAACTGTATCACCGGGCAATGGTTCCAACAGGTTCCCATATTTCTTCATCCTCATGGAGAGTATTCTGTTGAAAAGATATGACTGGTATGCGTGGACAAACATCATGGAGAGGGTCTTTGGTAGGGCAGTGAAGGCGTCCTGAAGATTTCCATGTTCTAGCAGGTATCCAAGCAGGGACCGTTCAAAATCCAACCTTTCCGGGAATTCTTTCAAGGCAATGGCAGGATCGTTGTGTTCAGCAAAATTGATCCTGTAAGGTTCCGAATCAAACTCTGGATCGTAGAGGTAAAGCATGGCCGCTTTTTCATAATTTCCGGCAACAATAAGCCTCCCTATTTTATGTGTATTGGTGCGAATACTGCCGAATCTCTGGAGACCAAAGAAATTTGGGAAGCCTCCACGATTATTCATCTGTTCAGCAGTCTCCTGAACTTGTGGCAATGATGTTTCATCCATCCTCAGGTCAAGGGCAAACCTGTTTCCCTTGAGGTCTCCAAGGTTCAACATCTTATCAGACCGGAAAGCCTCTATAATTTCAGCGTCCTTTATGCTTATCCTGTCTGCCTGGATATCACTGTTCACGCAAAAATACTGGGTTGTTATGCCACGCTTGTCTTTTGTCCCGCAGTAGGTTATCCTTTTCCTGCTTATCCTCAGATAACGGGCAAGATACATCAGGAAGTGGTTGGTATCCCAGTTTATAAGCTTGACCTTAATGATAGTGTACTTTCCAGATGGGTTCCTTGGTACATCATCCGGGATTTCCTCCACTACAAAATCTTCTATTCTAGACTTAACGGTCCCCCTTACACCAGGGGTGTCAGTTAAGTATCCAGTGATGCCTGCAGTTGCTTCCCTATGGGTTTCACTGGCCGTAATATTTTACCACTCTGTAGAGATTGTCTCTCTCAATCGGGTACATTCCAATCTGTGCGAGGCTGTTGACAATTAGCTCTTTCCTAAGGTTGCCAACCTGTTTGCCGGTTGCAGGTATAACTTTTTCATCATAAATGGTGCCTCCCCAGTCGTTGGCGCCAAAAAGCACGGCCATCTGCCCCATCTGCATTCCATTGGTCAGCCATGAACTTTGAATTACTGGAATTGCATTGTTAAGGGCTATCCTTGAAATAGCTATGTTTCTAAGAACTTCGGCACCACCTGCCCTATACTGTACAAGTCCCTTCTTCTGAAGCTCTGTGTTCCCGGGCTCAAAATTCCAGGGTGTAAAACTCATGAATCCATTGTATTTCTTCTGGAGCCTGACCAGTGATAGAAGGTGGTCAGCCTTGTGATACGATTCCTCAACATGGCCGAACATCATGGTTGCTGAACTTCTGACGCCAAGTTTATGGGCTTCCTCCATAACCTGGAGCCAGTCATCCCCGCTGTTTAGGGGTCTGCCAAGAATCTTTCTCACATCTGCTGAAAATATCTCGGCGCCAGCTCCTGGTATTGATTCCAGCCCGCTGTCAGCGAGCCTTGAGATGGTCTCCGATATTGAAATGTGCTCTTTCCTGGATATAAATGATATTTCAGAGGTTGAGAGCCCATGGATTCCAAGGCCAGGGAATTTTTCATGAATTGAGGAGAAAAGGTCCGTGTAATAGCTCAACGGAAGTGAAGGGTTCACACCGCCCTGAATCAGGAGCTGCCTAATTCCATAGTTATTGTAGTAATGACTGACCTTGTCAACAACCTGCTCCTTGGTTAATGTATAAGAATCAGGCTCTGATCCGGTCCTGTAAAAAGCACAGAAATTGCATCTGACATTGCATATGTTGGTATAATTCAGGATCATGTTGGAAACAAATGAAACATACCGGCCAGTGATCTTTCCAGCAAGCCTTCTCGCAATTTCCCCAAGAGAGTTGAGGTCTGCTTCCTCATACATGAAAACAATATCGTCCCTGTCCGGCGTCTCCCCAGAAAGGACTTTCAGATAGATATCTTCAAGCGCGTCTGCCTGCTGAAGCATGGCTGCTCATTTAATTAATAATAATAACCCTTTGGTTTGTTAACAGTGTCTGCAAAATGGAGCATATGGCATGGCCACTAATGGCTCATACCACATTTACACCCTGAATTCTTCCAAGGCCGGTTCCTATATTTTTCCAGGTTTTTCCGAGGTTCCCTGAGAAATAGACATCACCGGTGGTCGTGCCAAAATAAAGGCCATGGTTTTCAGTGTTGTCATGTGCGAAGGAATCCCTGAGCACGTTGGTATGGACTTTATCTGGAAGGCCATTGGTATGCCTGGTCCAACTCTTGCCCCAGTCAGTGGTACTGTAGACTGAAAGTTGTCCCTGTATGCACACATTGTGGTCCTTGCAATCGTATACTGGTTCAGGCACTGGTATGACAAAGACATGGGGGGAGGAGTCTTCTATTACATCTACGGAAAAGCCAAACCTGTTGTCCATGTCTATGCTGACATCCTTCCACTGGTCGCCATGATTGTCGGAGAAGTATACGCCACAGTGATTCTGCTGATATACACGGCTATCCTTTGGAGAAATCGCTATTTTATGGGTACAGGAATGAACTCCCTCCAGGTGTTCTTTTATTTTCTCCTCTGCAGTCGCATCAGGCTTTGCAGAGGAAACACCCTTTTCATTCAATGGGCAGGTGTTGTTTATCCCGTTCTTCAATGATTTCCAGGTTTCACCGCCATCATCGCTCCGGTAGGTGCCGTTTCCAGATGCTACCAGATAGATTTTCCTGGGGTCTTTCATATCGAATTTTATGGTATGAAGTGCCAGCCCTGTTGTCCTGAAACCCCAGTCTATGCCCCAATTCTGGCGGTTGGGGGCATTATGGAGGCTTGTAACTTCTTCCCATGTATCTCCAGAATTTGTGGATTTGAAGAGGTGGCCATACTGGGTTCCTGCATATACAGTCCCTCTATGGTGCGGATCTGCGGCAATTTCCCAGACTTTTCTCACGTGGAGTCCTTTGCTTGAAGGTTTCCAGGATTTCCCGCCATCTGTTGACCTGAAAACTCCTTCTGAGAGAGAAGCTGCAAAATAGTTTCCGTTTCCATCCACAACCACCTTGTTCACGTCTTCCTCAGTAAGGAACGGTTTGCTCTTGTTCCATTTCTCCCTATGCTCATCTGGAGTTAGGAAGTAAGCCCCATTTTTAGTTGCCAGAGCAACTTTGAATGTGTTATCAGTCACTTCACCTATCTAGTCTCTTGTTCATATTATAATTTATGCTATGAACTAAAATCAATTATCACTTAATATGTACAGGTTCAAGAAATAATCTTTTAGCAAGCATGATTAAGTACGCTCGAGAAAATATATGGGTGCGAGAGCCGGTGGTAAGATGCCATTATCCATTGTAATTTTTGCACAGTGCGGGGCGATGCACCTTGAATTTACAAATCTGACGGTGAGGTAATGTCCTATGTTTCTGGCATCTCCTGAAACAGAAAGGAAAATGAGGGAGTACAGCAGACATGTCAGTACCATTAATTCAGTCAGTTCTCTGGTGGCATTTCTTCCAACTATTTTCACAATTTATTCTGGCATCCCCTTCCAGTATTTCTTTATCCTTGTTCCATTGCAGATTTTGGTTATTTCCGGAATTTCTTACTTCAAATATGGCGTGGAAAGAAAGGCCAAAAAAATTGAGGTTTCGCCCGGTAAGTATGTTCTGGACAACACAATGGGCTATGCTATTTTCAGTATTTCATTTCCCATACTGCTCTTCCTGTTCATTCTTTTTAACTCACTCACGAGCCTTCAGAGAGTAATAACGATCAACCTTCTCTTGGTCATGAGCCTCTTTTTGGTTATTTCAAACCTTCCAGCTTCACGAATGAAAAGAATTTCAATGCCGCTCGAAGATGCCTATCTTGCCGGTAAAGCAGAAGAGCTTTCAAAAAAGCTTGGCACAGGAAAGCTGGGAATATACGTCCTGAACCTTGGCAAATTCAAAATCGCTAATGCAGGCCAGGTCGGGGCGAGGAAATACTCCGTTTTCATAACTGATTATCTTCTTGATAACCTCAGCCCAGAGGAGAATGTAGCTGTTATAGCGCATGAATTTGCACATGCCAGGCAGAAGCACGTACTGAAGACAGCAATCATAGCGTGGGCAATTACAAGTGCATCAGTAAATCTTATGGTTTTCCCTGCGGATGTGGGAACGTACCCTGCACTCGCAGTGGTGCTTCCAGCCATGGGGTTTATCCTCCTTATGTTGGCTATGTTATTTCTCATTCCAGCCATCAAGAGAAGGTTCGAATCGCAGGCAGACCTAATAGCGGTAAGTGTTGTGAACGGAATGGATCTGGTTAATGCACTCCAGAAAATAACCAGGCTGAATTTTGTCCCATCTGAAATTTCAAGGCACTGGAGCCTGGACCACCCGCCAACTAGGGAACGGGTCAAAAGGATTATAGCGCAAACCAGGGGAAAGGAAGTGCCGGCAAATGTGCAGAGCACCACAGTCATGCATAATATTCCAAAATGATTAATTATCATGTTAAAATGTTGGACCATGGAGAGGTCCCTGGAATATCCTGTTGATTACTGGAAGGAATACCTCAACGAAAATTATCCACTGAACTTCAAGGAAGCGATGAACCTTGTGGGAGAACTGGAACTCCCGAGCCTCATGAAACTCGCAAACCACCTTAGGTCAAAGCAGGTCGGCGACACAGTCTCATACGCGGTTTCATACAACATAAATTATTCCAATTACTGCACGGCCAGTTGCCCTATCTGTGCCTTCTATGTCCCGATGGCAATGAAAGGGAAAACTGACCGCGGCTATGAACTATCAATAGAGCAGGTAAAGGCAGAACTTTCAAAAGCAAAAGAGAATGAGGCCACTGAGGTACATATCGTGGGTGGGTTCAACGCGGATCTTCCCATTGAGTACTACGAAAAAGTTTTTTCCACGGTCAAGGAATACCTTCCAGATGTAACTCTGAAAGCACTGACCATTCCAGAAATAGATTTCATTGCGAGAACCACTGGAAATTCATTGAAGGAGGTTGTCGAAAGGTTTCATCAGGCAGGCATGGATGCGCATACAGGAGGGGGAGCAGAAATTTTTGACCCTTCGGTTAGAAAACTCATGACAACTCCACAGAAAATATCAGGTGAAGAATGGCTGGAGGATGCGAAAATTATCCATGGGATGGGAATACCGGGAAACTCCACCATGACTTATGGTCATCTTGAAAAACTGGAACATATTGTTGACCACATAATCAGGCTCAGGGACAACCAGAGGGAAGTGCCTGGATTTCTCTCTTTCATACCGTTAAAATTCAGCCCGGACAACACTCCTCTGCAAAAAAGCGGAAGAGTGAAACTCCCCGCATCCGGGGAACTGGATCTCAAAGTAATAGCACTTGCCCGGATTCTTGGGGGCCAGGACCTGAAGAACATCAGCGTTTACTGGGTCGCCATTGGCAAGGAAATGGCCCAGATTGCCCTCAATGGAGGTGGAAGCGACCTCGTGGGAACTGCTTTCAGCGAAAAGATTTTTGGAGCAACTGACCGGACGGAAGGCGCCTCCATCGAAGAACTGAATGACCTTGTAAGGCAGATTGGGAGAGTCCCTGCCCAGAGGGACACGTTCTACAGGATTAAACGCTACGCATAACCGGGTGAAGGACAGGAGAAGTAATTTTTATGATTCCTGCCCATTACCATCTGCTTCATGTTAGGAATCATAAATTTCACCCACAGCGATCCTCTTTTTCAGGCTATTGAAGACAAGTCCCTGGTGTACAGGGATACTCCAAAGAAGCTTCTTGAAATGCTTCTAAACGGAAAAATAAGCTGTGCCATGATCTCTCTTCTCGAATATTTCAGGCACAAGGATTCCCTTGAAATTGTTGAGAGTGCAACTATCCATTCTAAAAACGCAACAATGTCGACCCTTCTTGTCTCAAGGGAACCAGGAATCAGGGAACCCATGAAGATAGCAGTAACAGAGCACACAAAGACTACTGCCTTCTACCTTGAATTGGTCCTGAAGAAACTGGACATCAGGTACGAATTATTGTGGAGCCAGAAGCGTGATGCCGACTCACTGCTGGAAGAAGCAGAATACGCCCTTGTCATTGGAGATGAGGCGCTGAAGGTTTTCAACTCACACTACAATATAATCTGGGATGTGGGCTCACAGTTCAGTTCCACCTATTCAAAGATGCCTGTTTTCAGTGTTACTGTAAAAAGAAAGGGTGTTGACTGCTCTGAGGAACTCAGGCAGCTCGACACTGCTATATTAGGTTACGGCCAATTCGCCGAGGGCTTTGCCCAGGAAGATGGCAAAAAACTTGGCATTGACCCTTCAGTTCTGAGGCAGTACTTCCGCACCATAAAGCACGATTTCAACAGTGAAGTCAGAAGGACCATTGGTTTTATGGAGTCTATGAGCAGCTGACTGTAAATACAAAGGATCCTATTACCTGAACAGTTTTATTTATTGGATTGTCCTTATGTGTACATGTTTAAGGATAAGTTTGAGAGCATTAGAGAGGGATACACCTTTGATGACGTTCTCCTGATCCCTTCGAGGAGTCCTGTTGAACCCCGCGATGCCGACGTTTCATCCAAATTTTCAAGGCATATTGACATAAAAATACCAGTAGCAAGTTCCCCCATGGATACAGTCACAGAGACCGAAATGGCAATTGCCATGGCAAGGCAGGGAGCCATTGGAATTCTTCACAGAAACCTTTCAGTAAACCAGCAGGCAGGCTTTGTCAGGAAAGTCAAAAGGGAAGAGTCAATAATTATTAGGAATGTTCACACAGTTTCACCTGAGACCCCCATAACTGAGTTAAGGAATATAATGAAGACCAAGAATATTGGAGGGCTGCCGGTTGTTGCTGGGGAAAAACTTGTGGGCATAGTGACCAAGAGGGATCTTGAGTTTGCTGGAAAGGACAGGAAAACAGTTCAGGACATCATGGTCAAAGATGTCATATACGCACATGATAACATTGACATCAAAGATGCCCTGGAAATCCTTTACAAGAACAGGATTGAAAAGCTGCCTCTGGTTGATAAGTCCATGAGGGTAGTTGGCCTCATAACCGCAAAGGACGTAACCACAAGGGAGAAATTTCCCCAGGCAAGCAGGGACAAGGCTGGGAAGTTAATAGTTGGGGCTGCAATAGGGCCGTTCGACATAGACAGGGGAACCACACTTGAGAAGGAGGGAGTGGATGTTATTGTGGTGGATACTGCCCATGCGCACAATGAGAACGTGCTTTCATCGTTGAAAAAGATGAGGAAGGAGATCTCTGTAGACCTCGTTGCGGGGAATATCGCCACTAAGGAAGCCGCAGAGGATCTGATTTCCATCGGTGTGGATGGACTGAGGGTCGGAATCGGGCCAGGTTCAATATGCACCACCAGGATCATAGCGGGAATTGGTGTACCACAACTGACAGCAATTTCAGATGTTGCAGAGGTGGCAAATGGCCAGAATGTTCCTGTAATTGCGGACGGAGGTATCAGGTTTTCAGGCGACATAGTGAAGGCATTTGCATCCGGCGCAAACTCTGTAATGCTCGGCTCCCTCTTTGCTGGAACTGAGGAGAGTCCCGGCGGAGAAATTATACTCAACGGGAGAAAATACAAGGCATACAGGGGAATGGGATCCATCGGTGCCATCCAGACAGGAATTTCCGACAGGTATGGCAAGCTTGGTGCAACAAAATTTGTGGCGGAAGGCGTTGAAGGTGTAGTGCCATTCCGTGGAAAGGCAGAGGAAGTTCTGTTCCAGCTCATTGGTGGTGTAAAATCTGGAATGGGTTATGTTGGCGCTAAGGATATCTACGAACTGAGAACAAAATCCAGATTCGTCAAGATAAGCGCGAATGGACTCAAGGAAAGCCATCCGCATGACATAAGGATAACAAGCGAACCACCAAATTACCAGCTTTATCAGGTATAATTGGTCCTATTGTACCAATATACTTTATATTCCACAATTTTGATCAACACCATACATGAACAGCAAAGGTTTATTGGCAATATTGCTGGTTGCAACCTTGGCGGGTTCGGCTATGATACCGCTCAGCGGCGCATCCAATATTCAGGTGAATCTGAATCCAAGCGCAAATGAGGCCACGGTATCTGCCTATATCAACTCAAGTGTTGTATTTTCGGCTAGCCAGGGTTCAAACCTTGGAAAAATTATCACAAGCGTTTTCCCCCATTCCTCCAACCTTACAATCAACCAGACAACAATCAACAGAAATAACCAGTCCTTTCAGATTGTAAATGGCAGCATCCATTCGATGGACAGCAATGTATCTCTAAAATCGCTCACAATGGGCTATTCAAGGACCATAGTGAACACAACATCAGGAAACAATGCGCTTCTGTATGTGAATTCCTCACTGCTCCTGAAGGCAACAGTTCAGGGTATATTCAATAACAATACCGCCAGCCTGAAATGGAGAAGCTTCAGCAGCAACAACAGCCTTGATCTTAGCGGAAGCGATGTGAGCAATACGAGTCTGGGAGGTTCCTACCTTACCAGCAGCCGTAATGTTAATACAGTAAACTTTACAGTCTTCTCCAAGTCACTTACAAACTGGACCAGGACTTACGACTCAGCCACAAATGTTACCACATTCAGCATGAATGCGGGAACCACAGTGCATTTCCAGATGAATGGAACACTGCCTCTGGGGGGTAATTTCTCACTGACATACAACCTTGATCCTTCTTATTCCATATCTGCACCAGGCTATGACAGCGCATCTTCGAATGCAATTGTCTTAGGTAACCCGCCAGCAACAAGTGCTGTGACATATTATGCAATCGGTGCAGTGTTGGTTGGTGTGGTGGCAGTCTTGTACCTCAGAAAAAGGAAAGGGCCGATCAGCTGACATTCCCTAAATTTTTCTTATTTTAAATCGTCCAAGAATTTCCTCGTGGCTGTAAACAGGTATTTCATCAACCATTGCAGCAACCCTCTGGAAATTATCCTTGAATTTCTCCAGCTTTTTGGGATCTCTGAGGATGGCAGCAGGGTGAAACTGCGGTGCAAAATATGTCCCATTAAAAAAAATGAAGTCCCCCTGCACCTCAGAAATTCTTCCGAAGCTTATGCCGAATATGTGTCCTACAGATTTTATGGCCGCGTTGCCCATTGGGACAATTATTCTGGGCTTCAAAAGGCCTATCTCTTCTCTTAAATAATCAGAGCACTGTTTTATCTCGTGCACCTTTGGAGCCCTTCCAATTTTTGGCCTGCACTTTACAGAATTGGATATGTAGATTTCATGTTTCTTTAAACCGGCATATTCCAGTGCACTGTCAAGAAGTTTTCCACTCCTTCCCACAAATGGCTTTCCCAGTTCATCTTCTCTTGCGCCCGGAGCCTCTCCCAGTATCATGAGTTTTGGGTCATGGTTTCCGAAGCCGCAAACCGGGTTTTTTCTTGAAAAATAAAGATCACATTTCTTGCAAGTATTTATCGTGACACAAAGTTCCCCTAATGTTACCATCGTTCTATGGGCTAGTATGCAGGTCTTATTTATTTATGTCGCCTGGTGCCTGATTTCCCGCACCTCTCTTGGCTGCGGACACCTGCCTGGAACTGAGGTATATGCCAACACTAATAAGTGCAAATCCAAAGTAAGTGAAAAGCGTGCTGGCCTCGCCCAGGATAAAGTAGCTGAACACAATGGATAGGGCAGGGACTGCGAAGAAGAATGAAGAAATGGAAGAGACAGAATATTTCGAGTAGAGGTGGAGGTAGATGAAGTAGGCAACTGATGTGCTCAAGGATCCCATGTAGATAACTATGGCCAGGAACTGGAAACTTATGGTGCCGAAGTTTATTGCTCCAGTGCCCAGATCATAAAGAAACACGACAGGAAGAGTATAGAGAAACTGCAGTGTATTGACCGTGTAATTTCCTACATGAAGAAGGTATTTCTTGAAATAGACTGTTCCCAAAGCCCAGCTTAAAGCACCGGCAACGAGGAAGAAAAGTCCGATCCCAGGCTTGATGGAAAGCTGGTCAACAAATATCAGTACCATGCCGACAAACCCAACTGCAGTTCCCAACGCCCTGGGAAGGGTTAGCTTCTCCTTGAGGAAAGCTGCAGAAAGAGCAATTGAAAGTACCGGATATGTGTAAATAAGTATGGAGGAGATTGATGAACTCTCAGTGTTTTCACCAACAAACCAGAATCCCATGAAGAATACAATATTCAGCAGCCCTAAGAGAAGAAGGCTCAGATTGGTTTTCAGGTCCTTTGGGAAGACAATGCGTCTCCAGAAGAATATAATGGAGAATATGGCTGCAAAAAGAATCCTGAAGAATAAAAGGGACAGCGCCGACTGGTAGGCGTAGGCGAATTTTACCAAGGGGTAATTCAGTGCCCACGACGAAGCCATGGCGAGAAATGCCAGCGAGTCCGTGGTTTTAGACACTCAACCATATGAAATTCTGCAATTAATAATTGTTGTGATTTTATTGTCTAAGTAAGGCTGACCGAATTCTAAAATATTGGAAAGGAGATTACAAGGGTACCATGGGCAATTCTCTATTTCAGGATCGCGTGAGCATACTGGATTATTTCCACAAGCATGGCATGCTCATTTCACCGGAAGCACTTAACTTGATCCTGACAAGGAGCATGGGGCAGTTTATTCCCAGGCTTGTGTCTGATGAAACCGCACAGGCAGGTTACATTGACGAGAAGTCCGTACTCAGGCTCATCAGGGGACAGGCAAAAACAGAACGGAACACATATGAGGTCCAGCTGCCGGACATACGGGTGAACAGTTCTGTGGAAGATTTCAGGCAGATGTTTGTGAGCAGGTACCAGAAGCTGAGCAAGATCATATCGCTTTCCGCAACCATGAGGGGAACCTTAGACATCAGGTCTGCAAAGAGAAGCACAGGGGAGATCAAAGTCATCGGGATGGTATCATCTGTTGACACCACTAAAAACGGCCATAAACGCATTACAATAGAAGACATGGATGACCAGATTCAGGCCATAATGATGAAGGGGCGAGGCCTGGACAATGAACTGATTCTACAGGATGAGGTAATCGGCATAATAGGGTCTGTTAGCAAGGGACCCGGTGAGCCTGTAATATTCCCAAATGAGATTATCAGGCCAGACATACCCTATAAACTCATTGACGACACAAAGAGGGATCCAGTATACGTGGCATCACTTTCTGATATTCACGTGGGCTCCAAGACTTTCAGGAAGGACGACTTCAGAAGGATGGTTGACTGGATCAAGCGATCAGACGAGGAAGCGGAACACCTGAAATACCTCGTCCTGAGTGGCGACGTTATAGATGGAATAGGCGTTTATCCGGGCCAGGAAGAAGACCTTGAACTCATAAATCCCCTTGAGCAGTACCAGAAACTGGCAGAATACCTTGATGAAATTCCTGAGGATATTCAGGTTTTCGTAATGCCGGGCAATCATGACACGGTCAGGCTTGCAGAACCTCAACCAAACTTCACTGGAAAGATTGAGGAGATATTCCCTGATAATGCAGTCATGCTCCCCAATCCGTATACCCTTAAGCTTGAGGGAAAGAACATTCTCCTTTACCATGGGATGTCCCTGAACGATATGGTCGAGCTTGTCCCAGGTGCAAATTTCACCTCCATAGGGAAAGCCATTGAGGAAATGCTAAAGAGAAGGCATCTTGCTCCCAAATATGGAGGAAAAACTCCGCTTATACCCTCAGCAAATGACTATCATGTGATCGAGGAGGTACCTGACATATTCATAACGGGGCATATCCACTCGCATTATATTGGGAATTACAAGGGGGTAAGGTATGTTAATTCATCCACGTGGCAATCACAAACTGATTACCAAAAAATGATGAATTTCGCTCCCAATCCGTCTATACTGACGATGTTTGACCTGCACTCAAAGTCAACTATACTCAAGAACTTTGAGAGGCAGTAGCCTCAAACTCAGAAAGTTTTCTTTATAATTTCCTCAATCTCTTTCCTGAAAGTGTTCATAAGATCAGACACCGCTTCATCTTTGATGCTGGTTGGGGCAGTGATCAACCCGATTTGGGCTGTAACCTTGGCCATCCGTGCAAGTGCATCATATTCTTTGAATTTGCTCTCCAGGAACTTTTCCAGAATTGACATAATCTCTGCTTTTATGGATTCATTCTGGTAGATCTTGCGTTTTATGTATTCCTTGACAAGGTCTTTCATGATATCGTGTATTGCCTCAAAGTAAAGGTCTTCTGATGGCATTGCTTTGAGAAAATTCTTGAGATATTTGTCTACTTCATCTGGCACTTTTGATCATTTTTTTGGCATAAATAAACCTTGGGATGTGAATAACTCATCCTCACAGTCATGCGTTCGTCCTGTAACATTCAAATAAAAGCAACAGATATGGGAAAACTCACAATCCTTCATTACATAAAAGATGGATGAATGGTCATTAGATTTCAGAGGTGCTATATTGAAGCGAAGTTCAAGGGACTGGAAAAAGCGCGGTAAGATGCGCTGGAAATGGAGAAAGAAGAGAATCCGAAGATTGAAGAGAGCAAGGAAGGCAAACAGGGAGTAATCCCTTCTTTCCGTCTCAGGGAGCTTGAGCTTTTTGGCTCCCTTGATACCCAAACTATTGTTTTTTGATTGTTGCTGAAATTAGCTTCAGTCATTGATTTAATTGATTATTACACGGAAATTTTGTTATTAAGGATGTTTCCAGATTTTTGTAAAGATAATCTGTGTATCCGTTCAACATACAATCTGATCAAACTCATAATAATGCCAGTGCTGAAGCCCTCCAGTAATTGAAATATCTATTTATATGCAGAACATATTCTCAAGAACCTACGCAGGGGTTTAAGTGCGCTAGATTATTGGTTGGCCTGTTTTGGCCATTCAGCTATCTGTTCACGAATAACCAGCATAGGAAAAAGGGGACATGGGGTAATCAGGCATCCTGATGGGCTCCAGTCAGGTTATGATTAACTACGGGTCACCTGATTATATGATGAGTGACTGGAACTATGAACCGGAAGAGACCCGCAGATCTGGGTTCAAATCCCAGTGTCCCCACTCATGTTGGGTACTTTTTTCTCCCCTCTTCATTATGTCCGTAAAAGTAGTCATATTGCTACTGCCTCCTAATTTTCGAACAAATCGGGTTCCCGCACCCGACTGTATATCTCATATATTTCCTCCTGCACGCGGGTACTCAAGAAATGCGGGAAACGCTACGTGTGCTGTATGGATGCAAGGCCCAGGGGATTTTTATTTTCCTTATCTCCACACCTGTTTTCATAAGGGTTGTTGCACAATAGCGCCTCAAAGCGGGAAGATGCAACTCTTTTTTTATTCAGGTGCAGTCTAACCCCTTAAGCAGGATTCAACTTTCCACAGTTTCAGCAGTTAATGCTTGTTTTCAAAGCTGAACCCATTGTTCTCTGTGTTATTATTAGATGCCCTCGCGCTTAAGGGTTCTCCAGGACAAATGTAACTCGTTTATCGCTTTTTCCCTTGTTTTCATGCCGGATAATCTTGATCCTGCCAATCTCCAGGGTATTTCTGACATGTGTACCGCCATCAAGCTGCCTGTCCAGTCCAACAATATCTAGAACTCTGGGTACGTCAATTTTTTCATATCTTTCCTCTGTTACGGTCTTTAATGCGGGGTCCGAGTTGACCTGCGCCCAAGTCAGCATCTCAGCCACTATCGAATGTCCTTCAGAGATCACCTTGTTCACTTCTGATTCTATTGATTCAGAAACATCAGAATCTAGTTTCTGCATGTCAAAACCCATCCTGGCGCTTTCCTCAGATATCTGAATCCCAGTGTGTTTCCGGACTCCGAAGCTTTTCGCCATCACACCGCTGACAACATGACATGCAGAGTGCAGGCGCATTAGCCTGTACCGCCTTCCCCAGTCAATATTTCCATTAATGGTCATCCCTTTTTCAATGCCTGCCGTATTTTCCAGTATGTGGACGATTTCTCCTGAGTCCAGTTTGATTACATCATTTACCCTGATCCCGTTTATGGTTCCGGTGTCTGATGGTTGCCCACCGCCGGATGGGTAAAAGCATGTCTGGTCAAGCAACAATTCTTTTTCGTTTTTTTCTGTCACCGTGGCCTCAAAATCCCTCATATATGAGTCCTGCCAGAAGAGGTAGCGAGTCATTATGTGTCTAAGATTGCCAGATTTTAAACTTTTAGCCGGGCATGAGAGGTTCTGGACAGCCAGCCTGTCAAAGTATAGAACTGAAAAGCCTGTATTGTGCTTTTCTGATGTGCTCTAGGAAAGTTGACTGAGACATGCCCAATTCACGTGCCAGTTCCCTGCTTCCGGATTTGCGGGGTTCATCAAAATAACCATGCTTCACGGCGTAGGAGAGGACCAGCCTTTGCCTCTCTGTCAGCATAACGAGCCCAGTAACGCCATGACGGTTGAACAGACTCTGAGTTGTAACCTGAGAAATGCTCTCAAGATTAGGCGTACCAATAAATTCCAATTGGTGGAAAAGATCTGATTTGTTTCCACCATCTATCAGCACTCGCCATTTCTCAACACCGTTAATTACAGTTACATTCTCCATGAAGTATCCTCCATTGTCCTTAATTGCGTCAGTAACCCACCCTGAGTTTGATTTCAGGGATACATGGAAAAGTGCGAAATCTTTGCTCCTGCTTATTCCACCATATGAAGTTACTATGGCGCTGTCTTTCCAGTATTTCAGATATTTCTCACCGGAATCTGGATCCGGGAAAACCGCGTGCTGAAGTGCTTCAGCCTTTCCATTGCCATGTGCCTGAGACTGAAGAATGCTTAATTCTATTTCAGGGAACTTCTCAGTAGAAGCGCATGCAGGGCAGTCGCTGTGATATATGTTGAAACAGACAAGCTGAAGCATACATGGGCATCAGAAAAAGAAAATATTTAAACCTATTATAACCGAGCCTGCCCGGTTAATTCAAAATATGCTTGGTCACAATCCGTTGAACATTGGAAACCCTCAAACGGCAGATAGGATTTTTTGGAGCACTGGCCATAGGCGTGGGCGGTACAGTAGGTGGTGGGATATACGTTCTCGTCGGCACAGCAGCCTCCCGGGCAGGCCCTGCTGCGCTGGTATCTTTCGCCATAGCCTTTGTGGCGGCGATCTGCATCGCTCTGCCCTATGCAGAGCTTGCTTGCAGATATCCGGACGCTGGTGGAGCTTACGCCTTCACAAAGCACGTTTTTGGGAAGAGGTGGGCGCAGGTATCCGGGTGGAACTACTGGGGTGCCTATATCTTCGTAAGCGCTTACGTAACAATAGGGTTTGGCGGATATCTGAACGCATTGACCGGTTTCCCGCGACTCTACAGTTCATTGCTTCTAGTACTGATTATTACCGCCATAAACGTGATCGGGATCAAAACTTCAGGGAGAATTCAGATGGTCCTCCTGGCTATAGCACTGGGCACTCTTCTGATTTACCTTGTTGATGGAATACTTCACGCACATCCACAGAATCTCGTTCCATTTATGCCCAATGGGATAGGAGGGGTGCTCTCTGCTTCACTCGTGGCGTTTCTGGCGTTCGGAGGGTTTGATATGGTGGCTTCGGCTGGGGAGGAAGTAACGGACCCGGAAAGGAATCTCCCAAGGGCAATTATAGCCACATTGCTGATAGTGCTTGTGCTATACATTTCTGTCACACTCGCTGCAATTACCACGTTTTCCTGGAGAGGTCTCGGGAGTTCGTACTCACCTCTGACTTCTTCGGCGGCCACATTCATGGGAGTTTATGGAGTTTACCTCATAACAATTGCAGCTGTGGTAACAACAGCCGCAACTGCAAGTGCAGTACTTGTGGTGACATCAAGGGTCTCCTACGCCATGGCGCGGGATTCTCTTCTTCCATCTTTGCTGTCGGCTACAATGGGAAAGGAAAAATCCCCCTATGCGGCTGTACTTCTTAACGGAATCCTGATTGGGCTGATCTCATTGACAGGCTCTATTGACCTGGCAGTGGCTATTGGTGGTTTCCTGTATACTATGCACTTCATGTTCCCCCTGTTGTCTATCACCAAGATAAAACTCTGTGAAAGAAAGGTGTCAGGCATCAGAAAGCCGGCATTTCAGATACCACTGCCCCAGGTCCTGATACCAGCTGCATTCGTGCTTTCCGCAATTCTCATAATTTCAAGCGGATTACTGGGGATTGTATTGGGGAGCCTGTGGTTATTATCGGGGGTATTGATGGGCAGGATGATTGGACTGAAAAACCCAACTAATCCTGAAGTCCTCCAATTGTAATTGGATAATTGTGTAATATTGGATGTTTTATTATTCTCTGTCTCACCAGGTGCCCTATAAAAAATGGCTATCCACCTCACAAACCAGTGTTAGAATTCATAACAGTTCCAAATCCTGCTAAACTGCGCCCCAGAATATTTATCTGGTCGATTGTTTATTTCAGGGATTATTTGCCACCGTTCCTTCTTAATTGCTATGTAAGGTAGAAATTAAACCAATTCGCGAGGAGCTATACGTAAAGTGACCTCAAGCGTTTGTATTCCTGGGGAAACCCACTGAGCTGGGATTCCAGCTTTGACAGCATCTTCTCCTTGTCATATGAAAATCTCTTGAAGATCAGGTCTCCAGTTTCAGTATCTAATATGGAATACATAGGCTTCCAGTTTCCATCTCTTGGCTGCCCGGAACTTCCAGGATTTATTATCTTGCCCCTGTAAAACATTGGAAAGTGGGTATGACCCACCATGATATAATCGAACATCTTCAACTCGGGCTTCTTCCAGACCATTTCAGCTTCTGTGGAAAACATGTAGCCGAAGAGTGGATCATTGGGGGAGGCATGTACAGTGAAGAATTTCCTGCCATCGATTTCAAATTCCAGCTTTCTCTCAAGTCCCCCAAGTTTCTTGAGATCATTCTTTCCCAGCAACTTGATGGTAATCTCATTTCTTGTCAGCACACTAAGTTCATGCATTGTTGGAGCGCAGTTGCAGTCTTCACCGGTACCCGCAGCATAGTCGTGGTTTCCCTGAACAATGTAATCTGCCTCATCTAATACAATATCCATCACTTCGGCGGGGTTTGGACCATAGTCCACTATATCACCAAGGAAAACTGCCTTGTCATATTTTTCTCTTGTTATGACAGCATTCAGAGCTTCCAGATTGGAATGTATGTCAGAAAAGGTGAGAATCTTCATAATTCAATATAAGGGGTGCAACCGATATGAACCATTCTCCATAGTTCTATTTACTTTCAATGAAAAGCATAAGCTAAAGCCAGTTGGGCGTAGTTCCGCTGGTTGAATGCCCTATTTAAAATCCTCAGGAATTCTTACTGGACAAAAACCTGAAAATAATGTGCCACCGAACAAAATTTCGTTCGAATTGTTGTACATGAATGGGTATGTTTATGAACAAAGATCGATATTGATTGAAGCCACATGCCTAAGATCGATTATTCATCTTACATTAAAGGCAGTGCAGCCAGG
>JAMDCA010000012.1 GCA_023489435.1 Thermoplasmatota archaeon | reverse complement strand
AGCGGGCCCGCCGGGATTCGAACCCGGATCATAGGCTCCGGAGGCCTAGGTGATAATCCATTACACTACGGGCCCTTAACTCTTGTAACCAATATCCCTGAGGAATTTCCTGCGCTTATTTTTGTTTTCCCCGTTCTCAACACCCACAGGGGATGATCCGTCGATAACTCCGAGAATGCCATTTCCCCTTTCAGATGTTGCTATGACTACAGATAGGGGGTTCGCTGTGGCCGCAAATATTCTTCCAACTTCCTGGCAGTTCTTTATCTGGTTGAGCACAGAAATGGGGAATGCGTTCCTTAGGAATATAATGAAGGTGTGACCGGCCGAGAGCTTTCTGATGGATTCAATAGCCTTATCCTTGAGTTCATCGTCGTTGGCCTCCCATCTTACGAGCCTGTCCCCAGAAGCTTCAGAGAATGCTATGGCGTATTTCGCTTGTGGTGCGTGGGTGGCAATGATCTCATTTAGGTCCTCGACTGTCTTGATGAAGTGGGAATATCCCAGAATGACATTGGAATCCTTAGGGAGTTCAATATCAACAATCTCAGTTGAAACCATAACACGCCAGCGTAATTACATAGATAAATTTCTCCTGCTGGACTATATTATCCACAGAATGCATCGATAGATTGTCTCCGCGGGAAAAGTGGAAAGCATTTATTTCAAAACACAATAACTGCGAAAATGGAGTTTTTCGAGCTCATTGGCAGGGAGATCAATCAGGGTCAGATTACCAGCAGGGATACCTTGCAGAAGAGAAAAATGGACCTTGCCAGGGAACTCAGGCTCGATTACATTCCCGGGGACACAGAAATACTCAATTCCGGCTATGTGGATTCAAAGTACAGGAGCCTTCTGAGGATTAAGCCAACCAGAACAATTTCTGGCGTTGCCGTGGTTGCTGCGATGACCTCACCTGAGAGGTGCCCGCATGGCAAATGCATATACTGCCCAGGAGGTGTTGAAAATAATTCCCCCCAGGCGTACACGGGATATGAGCCTGCAGCCTTAAGGGGAAGGGACAACGATTACGATTCTTACAGGATAGTGTTCAACAGGCTGAAACAGCTGGAAACCATCGGGCATGATACCAGCAAGATCGATCTGATCATAATGGGTGGAACTTTCACCGCAAGAGACAGGGAATACCAGGAATCTTACATTAAAGGCTGCTATGACGCAATGAACAAGTCTCTTGCCCCCAACCTTGAGGATTCTATCAGGTTGAATGAGACCTCGGGAAGAAGGTGCATTGGCCTTACAGTAGAAACCAAGCCTGACTGGTTCATGGAAAAGGATATCGATCTGGCTCTTTCATACGGAACCACAAAAGTGGAACTTGGAGTGCAGGTTCTCAATGAGAAAGCCCTGAGGCTCAACGGCAGGGGACACGGAATTACGGAAATTGTCCGTTCAACCCAGCTGTCAAGGGATGCGGGCCTTAAGATTGTTTACCATGTCATGCCCGGAATGTATGGAACCGACCCCGAAGACGACAGAAAGAGCTTTGACTGCATGATTTCGGACCCGGACTTCAAACCTGACATGCTCAAAATTTACCCTACGCTGGTCGTAAAAGGCACTTCGCTGTACAGGCTATGGAAGCAGGGAAAATATGTTCCTCCTGATACTGAAGCCGTTGCAGACCTGGTCGCGTACTTCATGGAGAAGATGCCGCCATGGATAAGGGTGCAGAGGATGCAGCGTGATATCCCTGTGAAGTTTATAGAGGCGGGGGTAAAGAGGAGCGATATCAGAAATATCGTTGACAGCAAGCTTCGCGAGCGTGGCGTAAAAACCATGGAAATCAGGAGCCGTGAGGTTGGTCTGTCCCACAGCGCAAACCAGGAGGGTATTGAACTGATGAGGCGGGACTACGAGGCTGCAGACGGAAGGGAAATATTCCTTTCAATTGAAAACACCGACAGCATCTATGGATTCATCAGGTTGAGAAAACCTTCTCCAGCATATCACAGGCCGGAGCTTCAGGAGAGCTCAATCATAAGAGAAATAAAGGTGCTTGGAGAAGTGGTTCCTGTTGGTGAACATTCCGGGGATTTGTGGCAACACAAAGGCCTTGGTACGAAGTTACTGGAAGAGGCAGAAAGAATATCCAAAGATGAGCTGGGTCTATCCCGGATTCTTGTCATAAGTGGCGTGGGTGTACGGGAGTACTTCAGAAAGCATGGATATGAACGAGTGGGCCCATATATGGGAAAAACCCTGCAAAACGGGATTAACAGTTTATAATTAATCTAATCTGCACTTAAAACAGGAAATATATTCGATAATTCTTTAATACTCAGGTGGCATCTATCCGGGATATCCATGATTATTGCGTATGTCGCTGTGGGGCTAGTTGTTCTTGCTCTGGCAGTTTATCTTATCTACACAATAGTCGGAGCTGAGAAATTTTGAGTAATGTTCAGTTATTGACTTTGTCCTCCGGAACTAGTTCATTCTGGGGTAACTTCTTCCTGCAAAACAGGGTTGTTTCAGGTGCCATAATCATCCTGATCTATATTCTCGTGATGTCTTTGATGGCTTTCCTGCTGTCAGGGTATATCAAGAAGCTTTACCTTGGGGAGCCAAATTTCCTGGATCCTATTTCCGGCAGGCTTGTTTCCTTCTTTGAGAAGATGTTTGGAGAGAGCAAGGAAAAGACCATGAAATTCAGGGAGTATTTCCTGAACCTGCTTTTGTTCAATGCCGCCGCTGCCATAATGACTTTTCTTGTCCTTTATTTTCAGAATCTCCTTCCATTTTCAGCAGGATATTCTCATTTCAGCCTGTCACTCACCTTCAACACTGTCACCAGTTTCCTGACAAACACCAATCTCCAGCATTATTCCAACCCGATGCAGTTGACATATTTCAGCCAGACATTTGTAATAACTGGCCTGATGTTTGTTGGGGCTGGGACAGGCTTTGCAGCATCCATGGCTTTCATAAGGGGGATAATCCAGGACAAGGGCTTCCTCGGGAACTTCTACCATGACTTCCTGGTTTCCATCTTCTACCTTCTTCTGCCGCTCTCACTGGGATTGACCTTAATTCTCCTCATATTCGGCGTTCCGGAAACACTTTCCTCATCAATGGTAGTCCACATACTTGGTTCACACGGAACAACAACAATACCGTTGGGGCCTGTCGCAACACTGGAAGGAATAAAAAACATCGGCACCAATGGCGGAGGGTTCTACGGGGCAAACGCAGGCTTCCCCTTTGAGAACCCAAACTGGTTCACAAACCTCTCCGAGTTTGTGGGTTTTACCCTCATACCTCTCGCTTCCATTTTCTCACTGGGCAAAGTCTTCAACAACAAGGGTTTTTCCAACATGCTCTTTGGCGTTGTAATTGCAATTTTTATTTTCACAACATTCATGACATACTTTGGTGAATACGCAGGCATTCCTGCGCTCTCCTCCCTGGGCACGCTGTACACCGGGAACATGCTGGGGAAGGAGACGGCACTGGGAATATCCCAGAGCTCCATCTTCGCCACCGGTGCAGTATTCACATCCACAGGTGCTGGCAATTCAGTGTTGCTGGCATTCACCCCGGTTGGAATACTTGGAGTAATGGGCAATCTTCTTCTGAACGACCCCATAGGCGGTGTTGGCGTTGGCATCATGAATCTCTTCATGTTTGTTATTTTTACTACATTTATCACTTCTCTGATGGTTGGGAAGTTACCTGAGCTCATGAGCCTTAAACTCAGTTCAAGAGAAATCAAGTATTCCACTCTTTCGCTGGCAACCCACCCGTTGCTCGTTCTCATACCATTTGGTGTCACCATGCTTCTTCCAGGCCTCATTGCTGGTTTTCCCGGAACAAGGCCAGACGCAATCACATCAGTACTTTATGAGTTCGGATCTGCCGCTGCAAACAACGGTTCGGAAATGGGGGGTTTTCTCACCAACCAGGCGTATTTCAATTACCTTGACGGAATAGTGATGCTCCTTGGAAGATTCCTTCTCATAGGATTCCAGCTAGTCATAGCAGAGTCATTTTCCAACAAAAGCCCCAAGGTCGAATTCGGTCGGTCCATTAATCCCAGCAGCCTGCTCTATGGCTTAATGCTCTTCACGGTAATGATCCTGCTTGGAGTGCTTTCATTCTTTCCCATACTCGCGCTGGGCCCCTTCCTTTCGTGGGCACATGACTTCTCACTTTACATAGGGGGTGCGATTCTTTGAACACAGTAGCGAATACTGCATTGCAGACTCTTAAGAATTTCAACCCAAGGTACCTGGCTCGCAACCCGGTCATGTTCATCACAGAATGCGCCTTCGTTCTTTCTATTGTTATTGCCATTGAACCTGTGTGGTTTGGTGCCCCAACCGGTCCCCAGTATTCATTCTTTTATATTGCAGTGGTTGTAAATCTCTTCCTGACCCTGCTTTTTTCCAACATAAGTGTTGCCATTTCAGAGAGCAAGAGCAAGGCTATTTCAGATTCACTGAGGCAGTTGAAGAAAGAAGTGAAAGCGAGGTTGCTCGTGGACAACCAGATCAGAGAAGTCATGTCATCAGACCTCAGGAAGGGCGATATCATAACTCTGGAACAGGGCGATGTCATTCCAACAGATGGGGAAATCATCGAAGGAACCGGCTACGTGAATGAGTCCAATGTCACCGGAGAGTCCCGGCCTTCAAGAAAAATCTATGGAGACAGTGTCACCGGCTCCACGGTACTTGTCACAGATGCATTGAAAGTAAGGGTTACAAGTGATCCGGGTGAATCTTTTCTGGATAAAATGATTGCCATTGTTGAAAGTTCCAAAAGGTCCAGGACTCCCAATGAAATTTCTCTTACAGTATTTCTTTCCGGAATCACCCTCATCTTTCTCGTAGTAGTTTCAGCACTTTTTGGCGCTTCTTACTTTTCAGGGATTTCCCCTAACCTGATGATCCTTATAGTGCTGCTTATTGCCCTCATACCCACGACAATCGGCGGGTTGCTCCCCGCAATAGGAGTAGCTTCCATCAACAAAATTTCACAATACAACGTCATAGCAAAGAGCGGCAAGGCCATTGAAAACGCTGGAGACATTGACACAATCATACTGGACAAGACTGGAACCGTTACCATGGGAGAAAGGGAAGCAGCTAAATTCTATCCCAACAAGGGAGTGAATTACGAGGATTTTCTTAGGTTATGTGTCATGAGTTCACTTGATGACCTGACAAAAGAAGGCATGTCTGTGGTCAAACTTGCAAAGAAGGAAGGGATAGATGTAAGCAGGGATGAGATCAGGGGATACGAATTCGTGCCATTTTCTGCAGAAACAAAATCGAGCGGTGTCAAATCCGGCTCGGATGAGATCTTCAAGGGAGCCCTGCGTGCCATGGAAACCAAGTACAGTCTGTCTGATATTTACATTGAAGGACTCTGCAAGGAAATCTCCTTAAGGGGAGGTACAGCACTTGTGGTTGTAAGGAACAATGAGTTTGCTGGAGTCATAGAGCTCAACGACCTGCTGAAGCCCGGAATGAAGCAGAGGCTTGAACGCCTGAAGAAAATGAACATCAAAACCATCATGTGCACTGGCGACGACGAAACCACTGCTGCCTACATCGCACAGGAAAGTGGCATCGATGAGTTTGTTGCAAACAGCACACCCATGGACAAGTTCAATGTCGTGGTAAGGGAAAAGGAACAGCAGAGGATGGTCGCCATGGTAGGAGACGGCACAAATGATGCGCCCGCCCTGTCCAGGGCAGATGTGGGCATGGCGATGAACAACGGAACCCAGGCAGCCAAGGATGCTGCAAACATGGTTGACCTGGACAACGATCCTACAAAACTCCTTGATGTAATATTCCTTGGCAAACAGGTCCTCATTACAAGAGGATCTCTGACTGCATTCAGCATTGCCAACGACCTTTCCAAGTATTTTGTCATCGTGCCTGCAATGTTTACCGTGCTGCCGCAGCTGGATTACCTCAATATACTGGACCTGCAGAACCCAATTGTGGCAATAACTGCAGCACTCATATTCAACACGCTGATCATACTGATGCTGGTCCCAATGGCATTGCGCGGCGTGAGGTATAAACCCTCATCCATCGGAGACCTGCTTCGCAGGAACATTTCAATCTATGGCATCGGCGGCATTATCCTTCCATTTGTAGTTATCAAGGTGATTTACACCATAATGGT
>JAMDCA010000044.1:52131-84022 GCA_023489435.1 Thermoplasmatota archaeon | reverse complement strand
GCATCCCAGATAGGCTGTCAATCTTTTGGCAGGCCGAATAAGTGTAACGGTAACAGGTGATAAATAATGGCAACGCCACATCACCCCAGACGGGGGTCTATGGGTTATTACCCACGGGTACGTTCGAAGAGAATGCAAGGTGACATTCGTAGCTGGCCTAGCGGAGATGGAACAGCAAAGATCCAGGCATTTGCAGGCTACAAAGTTGGAATGACACACGTAGAAATGGTAGATTACAGACAGAAGAGTGTCACAGCTGGGCAGAATATCATGTCTGCTGTTACAGTTATAGAGGTTCCCCCTCTGAGTGTCGCAGGAATAAGATATTATGATGAAACCCTCGAAGGCCTCAGAATCGTTTATGAAAAATGGGCCGAGAACCTTGATAAGGAGGTTGCAAGGAGAGTAACTGCAGCCAAGAACAGAAAAGATTCTCCAATGGTTACTGAAGTTTCAGATGTAAGATTAATTGTTCATACAAACCCAAACCTCATTACCGGTGTCCCCTCTAAGACACCAGATATTTTTGAAGTCAGAATAGGCGGGAATGATGTCAAGGAAAAAATGAAGTACGCAGAGGAACACCTTGGCAAGCAGCTCCATTTTTCAGATTTCTCCAAAGCAGGAAATTTTGCTGACGTCATAGGGGTGACGAAAGGCAAAGGTTTCCAGGGGCACGTCAAGAGATTTGGCGTAAAGCTCCTGACAAAACATAACAGGAAGCACAGAAGAATGATTGGTACGCTTGGTCCATGGCACCCTGACTGGGTAAGGAACACCGTTCCTCAGGCTGGTCAAGTAGGTACACACCAGAGAACGGCACACAATATCCGTATAATTAAATACGGAAAGAATGAGGGAGAAGACGATATTAACGTTAAAGGCGGTTTCACGAATTACGGGCTTATCCGGACTGAATATGTCCTGCTGCACGGTTCAATTCCTGGGGCTGCAAAGAGGCTTATAAAATTCAGGGATCCAGCAAGACAGCAGGTACCATCAGTGAACAACCTTACTGTCTCGTATGTTTCGAGGGAATCAAAGCAGGGTGATTAATCTTGAAGTCTAATGTTTATAATCTTGAAGGAAAGGTAAAAAAAGAGATCGAACTCCCTGAAGTATTTTCAACTGTACCGAGGGTAGACCTTATTAGAAAGGCTTTCAGGGCAATCTCACTTTCATTAAGACAGCCATATGGCTCATCCCCACTCGCCGGTACAAGAAGAGTTGGTCACAATGCTGGTCCAGGAAGGGGAACAGCAAGAATACCAAGAGCAACATCCGGTTCCAATAATGCAGTTCTACTTGCGAGTTTTGTGGGAGGAAGAAGCGCACACTCACCAAGAACTACAAAGATCTTATACAAAGGCATAAACGAGAAGGAAAGAAAACTTGCCAGGTCAGGAGCTCTTGCAATGACCACATCACTGGAATCAGTTCAGGCAAGAGGACACAAAGTTCCAGAAGGCACTACTCTTCCAATCATAGTGGAAAACGGGATAGAGGGAATAAGGAAGACGAAGGAAGCAAAGGAATTTCTTGAAAATATTGGACTTTACGACGATGTGCAGAGATCAAAGGATGGCATAAAGGTAAGGGCTGGAAGAGGAAAAATGAGAGGAAGGAGATACAAGCAACCAAAGAGCCTTCTCATCGTGGGCACGTCCAAAGAGAATCTAAGGGCATTTTCATCGCTGCCTGGAGTCGATATTGCAACTACGCACAGCCTGAGCATAAGAAAACTTGCGCCCGGTGGAGTTGGCGGGAGACTCACTGTATTCACAGAGGCAGCAATTGAGAGCATTAGAGGTGGGCAATAATGGTGGATTACGTAATCAAACCGGTTGCAACAGAAAAGACCATGCTTCAAGTGGAGAAGGAAAACAAACTTACATTTATAGTGCACAAGAAAAGCACCAAGGCTGAAATTAAGAAGGAAATAGAAGAAAGATTTTCAGTGAAAGTTGTTTCGGTGAATATGCTCATCACAAAGGCTGGCAAGAAGGCAGTTGTTAAACTTTCCCCTGAATATTCGGCTGATGATATTGCAGGGAGGATAGGAATATTCTGAGGTGAATTATGGGTAAACTAATCATACCACAGAGAAGAGGAAAAGGCGGGCTCGTATATGTGAGTCCAAGCCACAGGCACGTAGGTGAACTGAAATTAATACCGGAAGGTGACTATAAGGTGACTGACCTTATACACGCACCAGGTAGGAACGCTCCAGTACTAGTACTTTTAAACGCAAACGGGGAGAGATACCTTCAAATAGCTTTCAATGGCGCTTTCGTAGGTCAGAACCTCGTGTCTGGACCTAAGGTAAACGTATCCCCAGGTAACACGCTTTCACTGGGCACGGTGCCGGACGGTTCTTATGTTCACAATATAGAAAGCATTCCAGGTGACGGTGGGAGATTCTGCAGGACGGCAGGAACAAGTGCACAGGTTGTCAGCCATGGGGAAAGCGTAGCAGTAAAGCTTTCATCCGGCAAGATTAGACAGTTCCACCCGCTTTGCAGAGCTACACTGGGCTTTGTTGCAGGGTCAGGAAGCAAAGATATCCCAATACTAAAGGCTGGGAGAAATGTCCACTACCACCAGAGCAGGGCAAAGAGGCCCTTCTCTGTGAGGGGAGTCGCAATGAATGCTGTTAACCATCCCCATGGAGGGGGCAACCACCAGCACGTTGGCAGGCCAAGCACAGTTGGAAGAGGAACTCCACCAGGCAGAAAAGTTGGAAGACTTTCGCCTAAGAGGAGGAAGAAGTAATTATGGCACAGAATAAACAGGCATCCGTAAAGTCGATCAAGAGAAGAGCGCGAAAGTCGCAGAAAGTCGTAATGGGACGCTCCAAGGAATTCCATTTCAAAGGGCTTTCACTGGAAGAACTTCAGGCTCTTCCCATGGATAAGCTTCTTGAAGTGCTTCCCGCGAGGGCAAGGAGATCCCTGAAAAGGGAAAACAACCACGAGCAGAACGTACTCTATAACAAACTCGCATCATCTGAAGTCAATGCATTAAAGACCCACGTCAGGGATGTAATCATACTCCCGAAGTTCGTTGGGAAAGTTGTGGAAGTTTACAATGGCAATTCATACATCAAGTTTGAAATCAGACCTGATATGATTGGCCATTACCTTGGCGAATTTGCACCTACAAGAAAGGACGTCAAACACTCCGGTCCTGGAGTTGGAGCTACCAGGTCTTCGAAATTCATGCCACTGAAGTGATGTAAATGAAAGGATACGCAATAGCACAGATACCAGAAAGATCCGCAATTGCAAGAGCAAAAGAAGTGGATATTTCAATGAAGGATGCAGTAAACATTGCACACTATCTCAAGGGAATGGGTCTCGATAGGGCAAAAAACACGCTGGAGAAAGTCATCAAAAAGGAACAGCCTGTTCCATACTTCAGGTATCTCGACTCAGTTTCCCACAGAAAGGGGATTGGGCCAGGCAGATACCCAGTAAGGGCAGCAAGGGCATTCCTTGACCTTCTCAACAATGTGGAGGCTAACGCAGAATTCAAGAGCCTGGACTCGGACTCTCTGAAGATACTCCATATTTCAGCCTCAAAGGGAAGAGTAATCAAGAAGTATTCACCAAAGGCCTATGGACGGGCTGGTGCATTCTTCAGGGATTTGATCAATATAGACATCGTAGTAGAGGAGGTTACAGAATGAAGGAAAGAAAATTTATCGCAAACTCGGTTAGCAAACTTCTTGTTACAGAGTACCTGAGAAGCGCCACAGAAAGTGCAGGATTCGGGGGTCTTGAAATGAAGAGGACACCATTCGGCACAAACATCACACTGTTTGCAAACAAACCGGGCCTTGTAATCGGAAGGCACGGCGGAAAGGTTCAGGAGATCACAGAAACTCTTGAGAAGAAATACAAAGTTGAATCACCACAGATTGAGGTCAAGGAAATCAACGAACCCGATCTAAATCCGCAGGTTGTTTCCAAAAAGATAGCACTTTCTCTTGAGAAAGGCTGGTCGTACAGGAAGGCCGGAAACACATCTCTCAGAAGAGTTACGGAGAGCGGAACCAGGGGCGTTATGATCAAGATTTCGGGCAAGATCTCAGGTGAGAGAGGAAGATCTCAGAAATTCCAATACGGCTCAATCAAATATTCAGGCGAGCCGGCAAGGGCTGGAATGGAAAATGGCTTCTCAATAGCGAAGATGAAACTTGGAGTTATCGGAGTAAGCGTGAAAATGCTCAGGAATGATTACAAACTCCCAGACGAGATAGTGGCAGACTTAAGGCCACAAGTCCAGACCGTATCAGAGGTGCAGGAAAATGGAGCTAAGGGCAAAACAGCTAAGACAAATGAGTAAGGAAGAAGTTCAGAATAAGCTGAAATCTCTCAAAGAGTCACTGCTTAACGAAAGGGCATCAGTGGCAATGGGAGGAGCTCCCACGAATCCCGGAAAGATTAAGTCCTTAAGAAGGCAAATCGCCAGAATTTTAACAGTTCTGGGCTCGGAGGACAACAAAGAATGAAGGATAAGAATTTCACTGGTTTGCCTAAAGAGCTGCAACCTTGGGAAGGATTTACAAGGGACAGCCAGGCAGTGAAAGTCAGCGTAGATAAGAGAAGGTACGGAAAGAACGTGACAATAATTGATGGAATTGACCCAAAGTCTGAAAATATCCGGGATATCGCCAAGGAACTCAAGAGAAAGGTTGCATCAGGCGGTACAGTGAAGGATAACAGGACCATAGAACTACAGGGTGACCACAGGGAAACCGTGAAAAAATACCTGGAAGAGATTGGGTTCAAAGTGGAGCTGGTTTAGATGGATGCAAAGGACTACACAAGGGAATTCATCGGATGCAGCATGACGGTGCTGTCTCATTCAAATGCCTCTATGGGCGGAATGGTGGGGAAAGTCATGGATGAAACTGCAAGGACATTCAAGATACTGTCACAGGGAAAGCTGAAAGTCATACCAAAGGCAACAGGAAAATTCTTGATCAAATCTGAAGGATTCAGTATAAAGGTACTGGGTGACTCAATAATAATGAGGCCTGAGGAGCGCCTGAAGAATCTCAGAAAGATAATCAAAAACGAAAGCAAGGGTGATTACAATAACTAAGAATATCGGTTTCGAAGTCACTCCTCCAACAGAGGAGTGCCACGACAAGAAATGCCCATTCCATGGGGAACTCAAGGTCAGGGGACAGGTCATCGATGGGACGGTTGAGTCCGCGTCAATGATTAGGAGCGCAACGGTAGTAAAGGAATACAAGAAGGCACTTGGAAAGTACGAGAGGAAGGAAACACGTTTCAGCAAGTATCATGCCCATGTTCCGGAATGCATCCATCTTGTACCCGGGGACAGAGTAAAGATCGCTGAATGCCGTAACCTGGCAAAGACAGTATCTTTTGTAGTGATAGAGAAGGTGAAGCAATGAAAGGAATAGCTGGAAGACAGCACAGAGGCCTCCCGCTTGGCGCAACAATGCCGTGCGCAGACAACAGCGGTGCAAAGATCATAAGTCTCATCGATGTCAAAGCTTACCACGGAGTCGCCTCAAGAATACCTGCAGCAGGGGTTGGCGACATGTTTATTGCAAGCGTAAAGAAAGGCACTCCCGAAATGAGGGCCAAGGTAGTTTACGCAGTTGTTGTGAGGCAGAGAAGGCCTTTCAGAAGAGCAGACGGCACAATGGTGCAGTTTGATGAGAATGCGGCCGTCCTCGTTACTCCAGATGGGGAAGTCAGAGGATCAGAGATAAAGGGGCCAGTGGCAAGGGAAGCAGCAGAGAGATGGCCAAGAATTGCCGCCATCGCCTCGACCATTGTGTAAAGGTGAATGAAGATGATTACCAAAGTTAAAGTGACACTGTCCAGCGACCTGAGGAAGAGATACGGCATAAGGGCTTTTCCCATTGCTACAGGAGATATTGTCAAAGTAAAATCAGGAAAGAGAAAGGGCGAGGGAGGCAAAGTTGTCGAAGTCGACCATGTCAGCGGGAGAGTATCAGTAGAAGGCATAACAATAGCAAAAGCGGATGGAAAGCATACTGAACTTTACCTCAAAGCCCAGGACCTTACAATAACCAAGCTGGATTTCTCAAGAGAAGAGAGATTGCAGAAGATACGAGAGATCGCTACCATAAAGAGAATCACAATCCAGGAACCGGAGCCAGAGGAAGCAGTGGAAGAACCTGCTGAAATAGAGGCCGAGGCATCTGAGATCAAGGAAACCGATACCCTTGAAGAATCTGCGGATGAGCCTGAGAAAGAGCCTGAAGAGGAATCTGAGGAGGAAGCAGAGGAAGAAAAATCGGAGAGTGAAGACGAATGATCAATAAGACAAAGAGGCTGGTTATCCCAAGGGTAACCAAGATAGCCAGGAAGAATTTCTTCTGGGGTGCAACACCCAACCCGGGAAAACACTCTAAGGAGAGTTCTGTTGCGCTTCTCACAGTTCTCAGGGATTACCTGAAGCTGGGTGACAAGGAGAGAGAAGTAACCAGGATGCTTAACAGCGGTTTCATCCAGGTGGATGGAAAAGTTGTAAAGAACAGGAAGACTGCAGTGGGATTCATGGACATAATTACTGTAGTTCCCACTGGCGAGCACTACAGGGTGGTCTATGACAAAAAGGGAAGACTTGTTGTCCATAAGGAAAACGAGAAGAACTCTTCCCTGAAGCCAATGAAGGTATACAACAAGATAACAACAACCTCCGGCAAAACACAACTGGTTCTCCACGACGGACAGAACTTCATAACTGATGACAAGAATATTTCCACTGGCGATGTTCTGGTTATGTCAGTTCCGGAAAAGAGGATCCAGCACATCATAAAGATGCAGCCTGGCAACAAAGCCTTCCTCACCGGCGGAACCCATGTGGGTAACATTGGCACGATTAAGAAGGTCGAGGTTAAGGAATCATCAGGCAACAACATGGTGCACTTCGAGGAGGACTTCTCCACTATCGCAGATTATGCATTCATGATAGGTGGACCTAAGTATTCCTTTGAAATCGTCGGGGGCGATCAGTAATGCCAGCAAAAAAGACGACAAAGAGTGTAGAATCCAAGGTGAACCCCATGCAGGAGGTAACCCTTGACAAAGTCGTTATAAACATAGGCGTTGGACAGGCCGGCGACCGCCTTAACAAGGCAGTCAAGGTCATAGAGATGCTTACAAAACATAAACCAGTTTTAACAATGTCAAAGAAAACTGTAAGGGACTTCAACATCAGAAAAGGCCTTCAAATTGGGGCAAAAGTAACCCTCAGGGGTGACGATGCTGAAGACTTCCTCAAGAGGGCACTCTATGCAAGGGAGTTCAAGATTCAGCACTATTCATTTGACAAACAGGGCAACGCATACTTCGGGATACCGGATTACACCGAGTTCAAGGGAATGAAATATGACCCCGACATTGGAATCTTCGGCCTGGACGTTGCAGTGGTAATGAAGAGAAGAGGCGGCTACAGGGTTCGGAGAAGAAAAATAGGTGCAAAGAAGCTTCCCTCATCCATAAGAATACCAAAGGAAGAATCCATGAAATACCTGTCAGAGAACTACAAAGTTGAGGTTTTAAGGTGAACTAATGTCACAGATCAAACTCGAACCAAAGAAAAATTTCGGTCACAAGAACGGATGCGTACGCTGCGGAAGAAAGAGAGGAATGGTCAGAAGATACGGACTGAGACTCTGCAGGCAGTGTTTCAGGGATACTGCACCGGAACTGGGATTCAGGAAGTATAGCTGAGGTGAAACAATGAGGCACGACCCACTTAATGATATAATCAACAGCATCAAAAATGCATCAAGAACAGGAAAGAGAGTCATAGAGGCCGAACCAGCTGCAAGGCTGATAGGCAGAGTATTGAAGGTTATGCAGGACTACAACTACCTCAAGAGTTTTGAGGTGGTAGATGAGAACAGAGGAGGAAAATTCAGGATAGTCCTCAGCGATACCATCAACAACTGTGGAGTTATAAAGCCAAGGCTGCCAGTAAAGCAGATGAACCTTGAAAGATACGAGTCAAGATATCTGCCGGCCCAGGATTTCGGTATTCTAATACTCACCACCACAAAGGGTGTAATGAGTCATATAGAAGCGCGAAAACAGGGCCTTGGGGGCAAACTGCTGGCTTACGTTTATTAGGTGAATTAAATGACAGACTGGAAGGAAACCTGGACATACGACACACCGGAGGGGGTTACCCTTACGGTCAAGGAAGGTGAAGTGAAGGCCAAGGGAAAGCTTGGAGAAGCTTCACGTATCCTCAATGACAATTACGTTAAAGTGTCCATGAAAGGAAAGACGCTGAAACTTCATGTCAGCAAGGACAACAAAAGGTCCAGAGGAATAGTTGGAACCTGGGCTTCAGAAATCAAGAATCTCTGCAACGGTGTCACAACAGGCTTTGAGTACGAACTGAAGATTGACTACACGCATTTTCCAATGAGGGTCTCCGTAAAGGGGAGCCAGGTGCATGTGGAAAACTTCCTCGGGGAAAGGAGCCCCAGGATTGCAGAGATCAGAGGAGTAACCAAGGTATCAGTAAAAGGCGACAAAGTCATCCTTACTGGGATTGACAAGAGAGACCTTGGAGACACAGCTGCCAACATAGAGAGGGCCACAAAGATTAAAGGATTCGACCTGAGAGTTTTCCAGGACGGAATTTACATGTTGAAGGGGTGAAATAGTTGGCATACATTAAACCAAAACTCACAGAGAACGAGAAGAGACTGCTCAGGATCAAGAATAAGAACTCAGTGAAGAGAGTGGAATTCAAGAGGCAGGAATGGTTCAGATACAAGAAACTTGGAGATTCATGGAGAAAGCCAAGGGGAAAACACTCGAAGCAGAGGGAGCATCTGGCAAGAAGGCCACCAGTAGTGGACGCCGGATACCGGTCACCCATTGCTGTCAGAGGACTTCACCCGTCGGGATTCTTAGAAGTACTGATTCACACTCCACAGGAACTTGAAAAGTTAGATCCATTGAGGGAAGCAGCTAGAATTGGCTCAACAGTAGGCTCCAGAAAGAGAGAACTTATTATGGAGAAGGCTGGAGAGCTAAAGATCCGTATACTCAACCCGGAGGTGGAGTAAATTGAGGCCAGAGACAGCAAAGAGAATCGCGGCAGAAGAATTCAAATCCGGGATATCAAGAGTCTGGATCGACACAAACAACCTTGACCAGGTAGATGAGGCAGCTTCAAGATCCGATATCAGGGAACTGATTAACAGGCACGTTATACAGCTCAAGCAGAAAAAAGGAAACTCAAACGGAAGGCTCAAGAAAAGAATAGTCCAGAGATCAAAGGAGAGGAGAAGGGGTCCTGGTTCAATCAAGGGAACAAAGTATGCAAGATTCCCGAGAAAGGACAGATGGATGAAGACAATCCGCGCGTTGAGAGATGAACTGAGGACACTCAAGGCGGAAAACAAAATCGATTCCAAGACCTACAGAAAATTCTATGTAGAGGTCAAAGGCGGTTCAATTAAATCGAGAGCCCAGCTCAGATCCCACATGAAGTCGTCGGGAAGCCTGGGTGATGAAAAATGATGAAGTACAGCGTATTGAAGAGAAGAAGAGATGGAGTTACCAACTACCACAAGAGGTTGAAGCTCCTGAAGTCAGGCCTTCCAAGGCTGGTGGTCAGGCCTTCAAACAAGGGAGTTGTTGCCCAGATCGTCGAATACAAGGAAATTGGCGACAAGATCGTCGCAACAGTCAACGAGAGAACCCTGAAGAAACTGGGGCTCGAGGTTGATGGAAACAGCGTGCCTGTCGCATATCTCGTTGGATATGCGGTCGGCCTCAAGGCAAAGAAGAAGAAAGTTGGTGAAACCGTCCTGGACACCGGCAGATACAATATTATTAAGGGAGGCAGAATATCCGCCGTACTTAAGGGATATGTGGACGCAGGGGCAAAGATACCACATGAAAAGGGAATCTTCCCTGATAAGAAGAGGCTCGCAGGCGAACACCTGAAAAAGCCACTGGCACTGAAACTTGATGATTACAAGAAACAACTGGAGGAGAAACTATGAGCGATGAAACCTGGGTTCCAAGGACCCAACTGGGCAAAATGGTTGCATCAGGGGAAATCAAGACCATGTCTGAAGCCCTGAGAACCAAGCTGCCGCTTAAGGAATACCAGATCGTTGATTACCTGCTTCCCGAACTGAAGGATGAGGTTATCGACATCGAGCGCGCACAGAGGATGACCGACTCTGGACGAAGAATGAACTACTCAGTTACCGCAGTGGTTGGTAACGAGGATGGATTCATTGGCGTAGGCAGGGGAAAGTCTAAAGAAGCAGCTCCTGCAATTAGAAAAGCAATTAACAATGCAAAACTTAACATCCTGGAAATCAGGAGAGGCTGCGGATCCTGGGAATGCGGTTGCGGAAGGGCACACAGCCTGCCGTTTCTCGTCGTAGGAAAGTCAGGTTCTGTTGTTGTTACAATCAAGCCGGCACCCCAGGGTGTGGGCAGAGCAGTTGGAGATATTGCAAAGATCGTTCTCAGGATGGCAGGCATAGATGATGTATGGGGTTTCGCAAATGGCCATACAAAGACCACAGTGAACTATTCACTTGCGGTATTCGACGCCATGAAGGGAACAGCAAAGATGAAGGTAAATCCTGCGTTGAACCTTTCAACGCCAATATATGTGGGGAGTGTAGCCAATGTTAGCAGTGATAAGAATTAGGGGAGAGACAGGAATCAGGCCCCAGGCAGCAAAGACAACATCTCTTCTGAGACTGCACAGGGTCAACCATATGGTCCTTGTGGAAGACAATGAGATCAACAAGGGCATGCTCAAAGTTGCGAAAGACTACGTAACTTGGGGAGAGGTTGAAGATTCCACAGTTGAACTGGTGCTCAAGCACAGGTCACAACTCAAGGGCCGTGAATACCTCGATGAAGAAAGCCTCGAGGAAACCACAGGGTTCAAGAGCTACAAGGATCTTGCAAATGCACTGCAGAAAGGCAAAGTCAAGTACAAAGATATAAAGGACATCGTGCCTGTGGTCAGGCTTAATCCTCCGAAAGGTGGTTACGAAGCTATCAGGAAACCATTCAACCAGGGTGGGTCTGCCGGCTACAGGGGAAAAGACATTAACAGGCTCATACTGACGATGCTTAAGCCCGGAGTTGATTTAAATGGTACGAACGAGAACTAAGAAACTCAGAGGAGGCCACTACGGCCGCGGTATGAAATCCGGAAGAGGCAAGGGAAAGAGAGGAGGCAGTGGAATGGCTGGCCTGGGAAAACACAGGTGGGTCTGGCTCCTGAAAAATGACCCCAACCACTTCGGTGTGCATGGATTTACAAGCCACCATCCCGGAATAGGAGACATACCTCTTACTCTAAATGAACTATCAGCAAAACTTGACTATTTCAAGGAACAGGGCTTTGCCAAAATGGAGGGAAAGAAACTGAAAATTGACCTGAAGAAAGCAGGCTTTACAAAGCTTCTTGGATCAGGTACGTTCAAAGAGAAATCCACCATTATAGTCAGCAAGGCAACCGAAAAGGCATTAAACAAGCTTTCCCCTCTGGGAATAACGGTAGAGACTGATGGCGACAGTTCAGCGGAATAAAGGGGCAGCTTTTCCCATAATAGTGGTATATGCCATAGTGCTGACAGCATTCTGGTACTTCAGCCACTATACAACGCTGCAACTCCTCATTGCAGGGGTGCTCATATCCCCTCTTTTTGCGCTTTCCTATCTTGTATTGAGTTATGCAGGACCGAAGCAGAGCAAACTGTACGGTCTTGAATACCTGACTTCAAAACTGCCTGCGGTGAAAAAGGCCAAAGGACACGTGCAGTTCAAATACAAGCTGATGTGGACAGCAACCATCGTCATTCTTTATTTCGCATTAACTAATATTTACATTTACGGCCTGAACGTGACTCAGTCAGTAGATGTTTTCGCTTCATTCAGGGCTATATTCGCCGGTGCACAGGGTTCACTCATGGCACTAGGCATTGGCCCAATAGTCACAGCTTCAATCGTTATGCAGTTGTTCGCAGGTGCCAAGATCTTCAACATCGATCTTCAGAACTCCCAGGACAGGGCAGTTTACCAGGGGGTGCAGAAGTTGCTTGTGATCATCATGATATTTGTGGAAGCCATTCCGCAGGCATTCGGATATCTAGTTCCGGATGCTTCCCTGGTTACCCGCCTTAATGGATTCGCTCCGGGTTACGGAGGTTTCCTCTCACAGTCAATTATTATTCTTCAACTGTTTTTCGGGTCTTATCTTGTGTTTCTAATGGATGAGGTTGTCTCCAAGTACGGCATTGGATCAGGTATTTCCCTGTTCATTGCTGCAGGGGTTTCTCAGCAGCTCATCACAGGAACCATAAACTGGATACCCGTATCAAGCAGAGTTGCTGTCTCACTGGCAAACCCTCCAGCAGGAGCTATCCCTAAAACAATTTTCATCATAATGCACTCCAGTTCTGCATACTTCATACAGACTGGGCTTCCACAAATTCTATTTGGAATTCCTGGAGGAATACCCAATCCCATTATCGCACTGCTTGGAACGCTCCTCATATTCTTTATCGTTGCATACTTCCAGAGCAGCAAAATTGAGCTGCCCATTGCACATGAGAGGGTGAGGGGGGCAAGAGGACGGTATCCGCTTCAGCTGTTCTATGCTTCCAATATACCTGTTATACTTGCGACCGCGCTGCTGGCTAACGTTTCAATGTGGACACTGTTGTTCTGGAGTAGTCCGGTGCTCAGTCATGTGCCTCTGTTGGGCCACAATGCCCTTCTGGGTTCCTATCCGACTGCCGCACAGGTTACTCAGTTTAACATATCCCAGACCACACCCACGGGTGGGCTGGCGTACTACCTGTTCTCGCCTAATGGTTTGTCTGACTGGCTCTTTCCCATTCTCCAACCTTCATCAGCTGCAAATATTCTACTAGGACACTCGGCTTTCCAGGAAGCCATACATGTAATCGCGTTCCTTGGCTTCATGGTCATTGCAAGCGTTATATTCGCCAAGTTCTGGATTGAGACAACCAACATGGGACCAGCTTCTGTTGCAAGGCAGATAATGTCAAGTGGAATGCAGATACCAGGATTCAGAAGGGACCCGAAGGTTATTGAAAAAGTTCTCCAGAAGTATATTCCTGCCATTACGGTATTCAGTGGTGCTGCTGTGGGCCTTCTCGCTGCTGGGGCTAACCTGATAGGGACGGTGGGAAATACCAGCGGAACCGGGTTGCTGCTGGCAGTTGGTATAGTTATACAGTTCTACGAAGCTATGGGTAAGGAACAGATGATGGAAATGCATCCTGTCATCCGGCAGTTCTTCGTAGGTGGTTAATTGCGTGTGGTAATTACTGGTGTGGCAGGAGTGGGTAAATCCACCGTCCTCCAAATCGTGAAGACCAAGACAAACTATGAAATAATCAATTTCGGCACACTTATGTTTGAAATGGCCCAGGCCGTTGGCCTTGTGAAGGACCGCGATGAACTGAGGAAGCTCCCCGTTGATACACAGATCAACCTTCAGAAGAAAGCTTCTGCTGCCATTGGGAAAATGGACAATGTGATTGTGGACACTCATATGACTATCAAAACACCTAAAGGTTACATGCCTGGTCTACCGGAATGGGTTCTCAGGGAATTGAAAGTATCATCATATTTCCTAATTGAGGCAGATCCCGCCCTTATCCTGAAGAGGAGGAATTCAGACCCTTCAAGACGGAGAGATGAGGACACTATTGATGATATAATAGAGCATCAACAGATAAACCGCTCCTATGCTGCTGCAAATTCCATATACACTGCAGCCACCATCAAGTTCATTGAGAATGTCGAGGGAAAACCTGACATAGCTGCACAGAATATAGTAAAGAGGTTGATGCCGTAATGACAGACCCACAGGAAGCGCCCGGCCGCAGGCCAGGAATACAGAAGACCCCGCAGCAGGAAGCAATGTCAAAGATGATGAGGTTCCAGATGATCTATATGGCCATCAGTTTTGCCTCAATCATTGTTATCACAAATGGAACCCTGAGGGGCTATATTGGCACTTATATCGGATACGTGCTTATGCCTGCATTTGGTTTCCATTTCCAGTATCCACTTCTCACAATTGTCCTTGTGGGCGTACTCATAGGCTTAATAACCTCTATCCCCCGGTATTTCTTCACCGACTGGCTGAAGATGGGCAGGATGCAGAACAGAATGAGGGCGTTCAACAAAGTCATAAATCAGGCTTACAAGAACCAGCAGAAGGACAAGATTCAGAAGCTCCAGAAGATGAGGATGGATATGTCAATGGAACAGACAACCCTGAGCATGAACACCATGAAACCACTTATGGTCTTTACAATATTCACGCTGCTGCTCATTGCCTGGCTGTACTACTTCCTTGATGCACTTGCGTACCAGGTCATTGCATTCCCCTGGGATTTTGAGATCAATGTGGCCACAGCGCACCTCTGGCTCATGCCGTACTGGATCATGGTATACTTCATTGCCATCATGGTTTTTGGATACCTCACAACCATGATAATCAAGATCTTTGATTTCACCTACAAGGTAAGGAAACTCGAGAGATCCCTCGAAAATGCGGATTACAATTAGCGGGCCAATCGGAAGTGGCAAGTCCACGGTTGGCAAAATTCTTGCCAAGTCCCTTGGCTACCAGTTTTTTTCTGGTGGACATTTTTTCAGGCAGCAGGCCCAGGACCGTGGCATGACCATAGAGGAATTCAACCTCTTCGCGGAATCCCACAAGGAAATTGACATGAATCAGGACCAGATGGTTGTGGATTTCCTCAAGTCACATGACAATGTCGTAGTGGAGGCTCGGCTTGCAGGGTGGATGTGCCACAGGAACGGCATTGATGCCTTCAAGGTATTTCTCACGGCCTCCCTTGACACCCGGGTCTCAAGAATATCAAGGAGGGAGGGCAGTAAATCTGACCTTCAGGTGCTTCTACGAATTAGAGAGGAATCCGAGGCAAAAAGGTACATGGAATTTTATTCCATAGACTATGCAACAACTGATATTTACGATCTTGTTATAAACTCCGACAACCTCTCTGCACAAAAGGTGGCAGAACAGATACATGAGCGCTCAGGAATCAAAAGTCTCCAGTGAACTTGACGGTTTTATCGTCATAGACAAGCCCAAGGGTCCTACCAGCCATCAGGTTGACTACTGGGTAAGGCAGATTCTTGGAATAGAAAAGGTAGGCCATATAGGTACCCTAGATCCGGGAGTAACCGGCGTCCTGGTAATGGCACTGGGAAAGGCTACAAAACTAATCGACATTGCCCACGAGCAGAAGAAGGAATATGTGTGTGTGATGAGGCTCTACGGAGATGTTTCTAAAGATTCCTTAAGGAATGCGTTCCACGAATATGAAGGGGAAATTTACCAGCTTCCGCCCATGAGGGCAGCTGTAGCTAGAACCCTGAGGAAAAGGACAATCTACAAACTCGATATCCTGGAGATCAGCGGCCGCCTTGTCTTATTCAAAGTGGTGTGCGACTCAGGAACTTACATCAGGACGCTATGCACAGACGTAGGATATTCACTGGGAGTGGGCGCGCAGATGGCGGAGCTTCGCCGCACTAAGACTGGCTTGTTCCAGGAATCTGATCTCGTTACCCTGCAGGATATTGCAGATGCAAAGAAACTATCAGATGGCGGAAGCCCGGAAAAACTGAGGCAGCTCATTTTCTCAATGGATTATCTCTTCAGGGACCACTCAAAAATAATTGTGAAGAAGTCTTCCCTGGCTAACATTTCCAGAGGATCTGACCTTTTTCCAGGGGGAATAAGGGCAGTTATAGGCACTCCTGCCAAAGGGGAAAGGGTCGCCGTAATCTCAGAGAATAATGAACTCGTGGGAACCGGTATTATGTTGGTTAATTTTGACGAGATCAGGGACCTTAAAGTTGTGGATTTTGACAGGGTGCTCCTTGAAAACCCCGGCCAGTTAAAGCAAAAACAGAAGGAAGCCAGGAAGGAACCTGCCAGAAAGCCAGTAGTTACGAAATTCAACCAGAACAGGGACAGACGAGAAAGGCCGCAATTCAACAGACAGCGGCAGAACCAGAGGAGTGGAGGTAAGGATGTCAGGCGAAGAGAGTTCGGGAACCAGAAAAGGCGCAGATAAGTGGTACGGGACAAAGAAGGGGAACCAGTACCTTGTTTTCGATGGCCTGGATACTAATTATGCGCAGATCTTTGATGCCCTGAAGGAAGGCAAAGATGCTGGCGTGGGATTCGTTGAGTCCAAAACTCCTCCAGATCTCAGAGAATTTCTGCTGAAATACGGGCAATACAGATTAAAACAGGAATTCGCAGATGACCAGTATATCCGGAAATTGTATGCCCTTATCCCGGAACTCAACAAATCGCTGAACCTGATACTTGAAAAGGTCGCAGCCTTCGGTCTTATGACTGGCCTCACTTATGGAAATGAGGACCCCTGCAATTTCTTCAAGAGGTTAAAGGGACTTGATCTGCCGGGGAAGCTTCCCGAAGTCATGGAGCAGATTTCAGGCTCTGCCGATTCCATATGCTCGCTGAAGGGTAATATCATTTTATTCCTGTCAGAAAGGGCCAGAGAAGTCATGCCAAACACTTGCGATCTCGTGGGAGAGGAGATTGCCATAGAACTTCTTTATCACTCCGGCAGCCTGAGAAACCTTGCACTGATGCCTGCAAGTGCCATACAGGTACTTGGAGCCGAGAAAGCCCTGTTCAAGCATATTCTGTACGGCTCACCCCCGCCAAAGCATGGTTCCCTTTTCAAGGTCAAGGGAATGTCAAGCCTCAAGACATCTGAAAGGGGAAGGGTCGCACGATTTATTGCAGGCAAAACTGCCATAGCACTGAGAGCAGATTTTGCCGGCCATCTAATTGATCAGGAAAAATCCAAGGCAAGAATCCAGGAACTTCTAAGAAGGAAAAAGTAATTCCTGAATGGCTACGGCGTAAAGCTTTCCAGTTCTTTCTGCCTCGGGTATTTTTCTTCTGAAACTGGTATGGGGTATTCTCCTGTCACACAACCAAGGCAAAGGCTGTTCCTATCCATGCCAATGCTTTCCACCAGGCCCTTAATGGAAACATAACCAAGGGAGTCAGCGCCTATCTCACTGCAAATTTCCTCAACAGATCTTCCGGTAGCAACGAACTGGTCCCTGGTCTTCATGTCAACCCCGAAGAAACAAGGGGCGACAACCGGAGGGCATCCAATCCTTACATGGACTTCCTTGGCTCCTGCTCTCCTTAGAAGGCTGACGATATGTTTCATGGTATTCCCTCTGATAATACTGTCATCCACCAGAATAATCCTTTTTCCCTTAACCTCAGACTGGATCACATTGAGCTTCAGCCTTACGGCACTTGTCCTGGACTGCTGTGTGGGCATAATAAATGTTCTGTCAGAGAACCTGTTCTTTATGAGCCCCTCGCTGTATGGTATGCCAGCTTCCAGACCGTAGCCCAATGCCTGCGCTCTGCCCGAGTCCGGAACCGCAAATACAACATCAGCGTCCACGTGTGACTCTCTGGCCAATATTCTCCCAAGGTTCATCCTCGTGTGAAATACTTCAGTATTGTCAATTATGCTGTCTGGCCTTGCAAAGTAAACGTATTCGAACATGCAATGGGCAACCTTTTTGCTTGGCACTGTGAGAACAGAGACAATGCCATTCCTCGTGACTTCAACAAGTTCTCCAGGCTTAATATCCCTGATAATTTCTGCACCGGTTATGTCAAGAGCACATGATTCAGAAGTCACAATGTACCCGCTATCCATTTTGCCAACAATGAGGGGTCTAATCCCAAGCGGATCCCTCATAGCATATAGCCTGTCATTTATGAGAAATGTGATGGCATATGCACCTTTCAAACGATCTGCTGCAATCTTGACTCCTCCATTGAGGCCGTGAAGTGAGATGTCCCTTGCAAATTCCATTAGCAGAACTTCCGTGTCGGAGGATGTAAGAAACGTCAGGCCCTGTTTAAGAAGTTCCTCTCTTATCCGGTCTGCATTTGTAATTTCCCCATTGTGGGAAAGTGCGATATGCCCTAGAGCGTTTGTTACCAGAAATGGTCCCGCATTCTCCATGGCCTTTGAACCGGCTGTCGAATATCTGGTATGGCCTATACCGACATCTCCAAGCAGATATTCCGAGTCTTTGGTTCTTTCGTTGAAAACTTCACCAACAAGCCCCATACCCTTGCGGGCATTTATTGAAGAAGCGTGGAAAGTTGCAATTCCGGCGCTTTCCTGTCCACGATGTTGGAGTGTTTTAAGTGATGCTAGAATAAATGGATATGCAGGCTCTTCACCTATATATCCAACCACAGCACAGTGATCACTTGGCTTTTGCCCATCTATATGATCTAGTTCTGGCTGCGGGGAATCCACAGTGAGAGCACCTCTTTTGTCTGACGTGGTATGTATGGTGGCCACATCTGCGACAAGTAATATGAACTTTCTTGTTGTTCATTTTTCCCATTACGGCTGTTCCATTGCTCATTGTCTATCACCTTTTGATGGGGAAACGAAAATAACATTGTCTCCTCTTACGAGTATTCTCTCGTGAACGCCGGTTGTTTGGCCGTTTATGGTTTCTCCGGCATTTTTAATGACCAGGTTCATGTATATGTCATATCCCTCAAGGATGCCTGAATAACCTCTGTTACCTTTGACATCAACCAGGACATTCTTGTCTATGGAGTTTCGAAGAACGTCCATTGGCTTCTGTGCGATTGTCTGTGGCTTAGGCATGTCGATTCCACGCTAAATTGGAAGTTCGTATATAACACTATTGACCGCATATTCATGATAAAGTTGTATGGGCGTAAACCTGTATCAAAATGGCAGTTTCCCTTGAATCGTGCAAAGCGGTTTGAAGCAAAAAACCAAGAGAGAAAATAAAGAAAACTTATATCCCTCCAACCAATAAGCCGAGAGCATAAAAACAAGATATGAGTGTTCATGCAATTTGAACCTACTTGTGTCATGCTTGATTACAGGTGAACACATTGAAAATGCCAAAGATCATCAGTATGTATTGTCCGTCGTGCAAAAAGCACACTCCTCACGAGGTAGAAAGAGTCAAGAAGAGAAAGGCCAGTGAATTCAGGGCTGGACAGAGGAGATTCCGAAGAGCAACATCAGGTTATGGAGGTTTCCCCAGACCAAAATACGAAGGAAGGGAAAAACCTACCAAGAGAGTATCGCTGAAATACAAATGCCAGACGTGCAAAAAATCAGTAACTCCGCCAAGCATAAGAGCAAAGAAATTCGAACTAGTGGAGGCACAGTAAAATGGTAGACAGCAGATTTTCAAAACCCAAGAGCATTGGGAACAAGTTCATCAACATTAAATGCAAGGACTGCGGAAATGAACAGGTCACTTATACAAAAATTTCCTCTGCAGTAATGTGCAATATATGTGGTGCAACTTTAGCAAGGCCAACTGGCGGCACACTTGAACTGGCCGCCGAGATTACAGGCGACAAGCAATGAAGAAGAATCTTCCTGAGGTTGGTGACCTGGTAGTCGTTACCATAAAGGAAGTGAAGGGCTTTGGCGCAAACGTAAGGCTTGAAGAATACCCGGGCAGGGAAGGTTTTATCCACATAGCTGAGGTTGCAACCGGCTGGGTAAAGCACATCAAAGATTACCTGAGAGAAGGGCAGAAAACTGTCTGCAAAGTTCTGAATGTGGACACAGGCAGAGGTTATGTTGATCTTTCCCTCAAAAGGGTTAACGAACACCAGAAAAGAGAAAAAATATCTGGTTGGAAGAATGAACAGAAAGCAGAGAAACTTCTGGAAATAGTGGCAACCCAGCTGAAGGTTCCCGTAAGCCAGGCTGAGAAGGACTTTGCAGGTGACCTGAGGGTGCAGTATGGAACCCTCTATGATGCATTCGAGGATGCCTCAGCCAGAGAAGATTGGCTCCCGGACACCGACGCAAAGTGGAAGGAAGCATTCCAGAAGGTAGCACGTGAAAACGTTGTATTGCCTTACATTAAAATTGGTGGCTATATGGAAGCTTACTCTCTCGCTCCTGACGGAGTGGATCTCCTCAAGGAAGTATTTTCATCAGCTACAGAAGATAATGTTGAAATCCAGTATGCTGGGGCACCCAGATACAGGTTAACAGTTACGGACAAAGATTATAAGTCGGCCGAAGATGTGTTGAAAAATGCTGTGCAGAACATACTGGACTTATCTAAGAAAAAGGGCGTAGTCGCAGAGTTCACGAGAAAGTAAATCTGAGTTAAAAATGCGTTCATTAATCAGAAAGTGCAGGAACTGTCAATCTTATACAATGAAAGAGGAATGTCCAAACTGCGGAGGTTTCTCTGACGTGGCTTTGCCACCAAGATACTCGCCTCTGGACAGATTCCAGAGATTCAGGCTAAAAATGGAGGAGGATTAAAAATGGAAAAGATCATAATTAACCAGTACAAGCGACCAAAGCTTAAGGACCCGATCCTAGTAGGTGGGCTTCCGGGGATTGGCAATGTAGGGAAAATCGCTGCAGAATACCTCATTGAGAAACTCAAAATGCAGAAACTGGCCGATGTGTTTTCTCAGTATCTGCCACCACAGGTTTTCATCGATGATGATGGAGTCGTGAGACTCGTGAGAAACAGCATTTATTACAAGAAAACAGGCAAGGCAAACGACCTTCTGGTTCTGGTTGGCGATTTCCAGGGAACCACACAGGAAGGTCAGTACGAGATCTCGCATGTTGTATTGGAACTGGCTGCGAAACTAAATGTCTCATTTGTTTACACGCTTGGAGGCTACAGTACAGGCAAGATTGTTGAAACACCCAGGGTGCTCGGCGCTGTCACTAATTTGGATCTTCTCGCAGGCCTGAAAGAGAATGGCGTTGTATTTCCCAAAGGAGAACCTGGAGGCGGAATAGTAGGATCTGCAGGGGTCATGCTTGGCCTTGGGAAGGAAATTTACTCCCTGAACGGGGCGTGCCTTATGGGAGAGACTTCAGGATACTTCGCGGATCCAAAGGGGGCAAAGGAGATTGTCAGAGTACTGAAAGGATTGCTCGGTCTCAATCTTGATTTGTCGGATCTTGAGGAAAGAAGCAGGCAGATCGAACAGATTACTGAAAAGATGCAGGAAGATGTCCAGGCCAAGGTTACCCAAAAGGATGATCTTGGATATTTTGGATAATATTCTATTTACCCTTTCTTTACAGCAAAGTCTGCCTGTACTCATTTTATGGGTATAGCAACAAATTTTGCAACAAAATAATTTAAGCACCATGCATATGGCAGTTTAATGCCTCCTCGAAAGGCCACCATATCTGAATTCAGGGAAGCATCAATTTCTGAATTCTTTGAAAAGAACCGGCACATACTGGGTTTTGACTCACCGCAGAAGTCTCTTTTTATGATTGTGAAGGAGGCCCTGGACAACTCGCTGGATGCCGGCGAAGAGCACGGGATACTTCCTGAGGTCAGAGTTACCCTGGAAAAGTTGGAGGGGGATGAATTTAACATATCCGTTGAAGACAATGGGCCAGGCATTGAAAGAAAGCAGGTTCCCAATGTATTCGGCAAACTCCTCTATGGCTCAAGGTTCCATTCATTCAAGCAATCAAGAGGCCAGCAGGGTATCGGTATTACTGCAGCCATCCTCTATGGGCAGATAACAACAGCAAGGCCATCACACATACGGACGCGAAGGAAGGAAGACGATGTTGCCTATGACTTCATACTGGGCATCAATGTAAAAGAAAACAAGGCTGACATCCACAGTGAAAAGCCCATGATATGGGATAAGCCCCATGGCACTCTGATAACAATACCTGCTAAGGGCAAGTACCAGGTTGGAAAGCAGTCTATTCTTGAATATATGAGGGAATGCGCTGTGGCAAATCCCAATGCGACTCTCACTCTGGTGGACCCGGATGGCAAAACCTACGAAATCAAGAGAGTAACTGATGTGCTTTCAACTCCCGCAGTCGCCATAAAACCTCATCCGCTTGGACTGGAACTGGGTGATATCAGCAGTATGGCAAAGAACACAGCTGCGGCAGACCTTGTGCATTTTCTCAGGGAGGATTTCAACAGAATAAGTGACAAAGTCGCAGATGAAATTCTTGCATTTTCAGGCATTCAGGAGAAAAAGAAACCATCAGAGCTTTCCCTTCAGGACATCAGGAAGATCAGCGAGGCATTCAAAACTGTAAAACTTATGCCGCCCCCGACAGACTGCCTCTCACCGCTTGGCCCGGAATTTATCAAGAAGGGGCTGAAGAGCGTTTACGAGGAAAACCACCCTTCTCACTACGGGAAACCGGTTTCCCGCCCCATCACCGTTTACAATGGAAACCCGTTTTCAGTTGAGGCGGGAATAGTGTACGGCGGGGATCTGCCATCAGATCAGCAGGTAAGGGTGGTGAGGTTCGCAAACAAGGTTCCGCTGCTTTACCAGCCAGGAGCATGTGCCATAACCAAGGCAATATCAGAAATGGACTGGAGGCAGTACGGTTTCGATCAGAAGGGCGGGCAGGGAATTCCTTATGGCCCTGCAATCATATTTGTGCACGTATATGGAATCAGGATCCCTTTCACTTCAGAATCCAAGGAAGCTCTAGCCAATGTGAATGAGATCACTACGGAAATTGGATTGTGTCTAAGGTCACTGGGCAGGGGAGTTAAATCCTTCCTTGGAAAGAAGGACAAGAGGGCCAAAATATATGAGAAATTCAGGCTCGTAAACACCCTGATCCCGGAGATTGGCAAAAAGGCATCTGAAATACTTGGTGAGGAAGTGCCAAATCTTGAAGCTGTAATTTCCAAGATTGCCAATGTGGTTTTTGTTACAGAAGAATTCAGGAAAAGTGAAGAGGGAGTGGACATAGAAATGAAAATAATCAATTATACAAGGAAGAACGTATCAATGAACATCATGGCAGATCCACCTACTGGCGATTACGAAGGGCCGGAACTTAAATGGGAAATAACCGAGCTTGAGCCTGCAAAGGAATTTTCCGCCTCATTTGCATTAAGAGGGAGAATACCAGACTATCCCGGCACAAATTACTATTTCACCGGCATCGATCCAGTAAGGGTACAGGGTGCTGAACCTCTTCCGGCTGATTTTGGAACAGAAACGGTGAGTGTAGTTGAAACAGATGAAGAAGGTGAGGAATAGTGACAGCAGACAGTACCAGCAGAAAGCTTGAGGACATGGTAAGAAGTGTCTACTCAATGCTTGCATCAGGAGATATACCAGAAATCATCATGCCTTCTAGAAACAAGGATAATATTGTTCTTGATCCAATGCTCTCTGTATGGAGATATGGCGATTCCACAGTTACACGGTCAGGCAAGGCAGTAGATGGCGCAGAATACATGGTGAAACTGCTCTATATGGTGGATTTCATAAGGGAAATGATCAGGGAAAGCAAATCTTCAACCCTGAGGGAAATGTACTACATATCAGAGGGATGGAATCTTGGCAAATTCGGCACTCAGGACGAATCCAATCTCATGGCTGAGGACCTGGAAGTTCTCAGTGCCCTCCTCAGGGAAGACTTCAAGCTGAGGCCTGAAGAGAACGGAGCCAGCATCATGGGCGACATAACAATAGAAGAAAGGACCCGGAAGGGCGAATTCAAGAAGATCAACTGCCGCGATGACGTGGGAGACGGAGGTTATGGAATACCATACAGCGTTGAGGAAGACAAGTTAAGGATAAAGGGTGTCAACGCGAAGTTCATACTTGCAATTGAAACAGGAGGTATGTTTGACAGGCTTGTGGAAAATGGGTTTGACGAATCAAACAACTGTCTCCTTGTCCACCTGAAGGGGCAACCAGCACGGAGTACTAGGCGCCTTCTGAAGAGAATTAATGAGGAACACAACATCCCGGTCTATGTTTTTACTGATGGTGACCCATGGTCTTTCAGGATTTATGCCTCAATTGCATATGGTGCCATTAAGACAGCGCATATTTCCCACTACCTCGCAGTCCCGACTGCTGAATATATAGGAATAACGGCAAGTGACATACTGAACTACAAGCTCCCCACAGACGATCTCAGTGACAAGGACATAGCGGCTCTCAACGCAGAGCTCAAGGACCCAAGGTTCCAGTCGGAGCAGTGGAGGGACGAGATTGAAACTATGCTGAACATCGGGAAGAAGGCTGAGCAGCAGGCACTAGCCAAGTATGGCCTTGATTATGTAACCTCAACTTATCTTCCGGAGAAATTATCTGACCTGACAGGATTCATGTAATGGTAATAATGAAAGTCGCTCTGGTTCAAATGGCATCTGGAACGGACAAGGCAAGAAATCTCGAGACTTCAGTAGAGTTGTTCAATGAAGCAATGAAGCACAAACCAGAGTTCATAATCTTTCCGGAATACCAGATGTTCTCACCCGACTACGCTGATCCTGAGGGACTTATGATGACGTCTGAGCCGCTTGACGGGAACTTCGTTTCAACGTTTACGGAGCTTTCAAGGAAAAATTCCGTAAGCTGCCTTATAAATATTGCAGAAAAGAACTATGGCACGTTGAAACCATTCAACTCCTCAATTCTCATAGACGATCTTGGAATGGTGGTCGGGAAATACAGAAAACTCCACCTGTTTGACGCTTATTCGCACCTTGAAAGCAGTTTGTACGAACCAGGAAGGGCGCCCATTTCAACAGTAAAAGCCAAGAGAGTCGGCCTAGGCCTACAGATATGCTACGACCTGAGGTTCCCGGAACCGGCAAGGCTTGTCAAACTTATGGGCGCTCAGATCCTGTCATACCAGGCTGGATGGTACGCGGGTGAAAGGAAACTGGATACCTGGAAAACCCTCCTGCGGGCAAGGGCAATCGAGAATGGCCTCTTCGTCCTTGGAACTGCACAATGCGGCAAGGAATTTACAGGGCATAGCATGTTTGTTAGCCCCTATGGAGACATTCTTGCAGAAGCTGAAAATGATCAATGTGTAATAGCCTTTGACCTGGACTTCAGCATTCTGGAAAAGTATGCTGCGGATGTCCCGATGTTCAAGCAGCGGAGAAAGGACCTTTACGAGCTTTCCGGCTTATAGCCCTGCAAGAAAGTCCCTAAGCTCAAGGTAATTGCCAAGACTATGGTGGGCAGCTGTTTTTCCATCTCCGATGTGGATTGAAAATGCATCGGGGTTTTCCCTGTAAGCATCCTCGTCTGTGAGATCATCACCCACAATTATGGCAGCCCTGCCCTTCCTGATATCCTGTATGGCCTTGCCTTTGTCTATGCCGGGAATTCTTAATTCCACTATCATCTTTCCAGGGTAGAATTCCATTCCAGTTTCCACTGACAGGCCCTTTACTTCAGCAGTGAGACCTTCTAAAAGCTGTTCTGGAACAAACCATTTAGTGAACACCAATCCCCCGTCCTTGTTTATGATCTGTACGCCAGGGTACCTTTTCAAAAATTCTCCCCTCCTGCTGTAAATACTGTCACAGATAACCTTGTATTTCTGGTATCCTTTCGCAAAATCAGTGGTGCCATCCTCCAGGGATTTGATTGCCCCGTGAAGTGCAATAACGTTGAAATTGTTGCCAATAAATTCCCTGATTTCCCTCAGAGATCTTCCCGTCACAACGTAGGTATCATATTTTTTCCTTAACGTTTCAAGTATGCCCATTATTTGCGGATCCGGATAGGACTCCTCAGGGTTCTTTATAATGGGAACAAGTGTACCATCGTAATCAAGGAAAATAATTGGGTCATACGGTGAGATTTTCCTGAATTCACTGAGTATTTCTGACGCTTTCTCCAGGACCATTGAGTTTCCTTTCCAACATATCTGCGGTGGATAAGATTTCTGACAGCCACCAGTTGATGTCTTTATTGATTACATTTTCCTTCATGCTTTCCAGCCGGAACCTTATTTCACTTTCAGTCATATGAAGAGCGTAATGCAATCTGTCTGCAACCTCATTGAGATCATATGGATTCACTTTTAGGGCTTCATTCAAGGAAAATGAGGCGCCTGCGAATCTTGAAAGGATCAACACTCCGTTCCTTGTTGCGGCAACGAATTCCTTGCTCACAAGGTTCAATCCATCAATAAGGGGTGCAATCAATGCAACATTGGCTGATCTGTAATAGTTCATAAGTTGCCTGTCTGTAACTCTCCTGTAAAGATACAGTATTGGCTGCCAGGTGAGGTCGGAATAGCTTCCGTTGATTCTTCCAACAGTCATTTCCAGGTCTCTTTTCATGTTCATGTATTCTGTGACTGAAGTCCTGCTCGGTGTAACTATCATGATGTAAGTGAATTTTCTGGCATCATCTGGATACCTCCTCACAAGATTTTCAATTGCCAGAGCCCTGTTCACCAGGCCTTTTGTGTAATCAAGCCGATCAATACTCAGGATGAGTTTTCTGTTGCTTTTCAGCTCTATACTCTGTCTGCTGGCGGGATTTCCAGAATAATAAGACACATCAATGCCCAAAGAAAATGTGAACAGTTTTCCTTCGACTTCTTCCCTCTTCCCAAGAAGGCTTTCGCACGATTCGAGGAAGTTCTTCTTGTATAGTTCTGTGTGGAACGTAATCATATCTGAAGAGATCATACCTTCCAGCAATTCCTTTGCCTCAGGCAGTATTGCATAGAATTCACTTGCAACCCACGGTATGTGCCACGTCATCAGAATCTGATTTTCAACGCCCTTTTCCCTCAACAACTTTGGAAGCAGTGCAAGCTGATAATCGTGTATCCAGATTCTCTGTCCCGGCTTGACGTTCCTGGCAACAGTATCAGCGTATTTTTCATTGATTTGCCGGTAATAATTTATGCCTGAACTGGTCAGTTTCATCCGGTCTCTGAAATAATGAAAGAGGGGCCACAGTGTGCCGTTGGCGTAATCATCATAAAAGCCCTTCCTTTCCCTGCTGGTCATGAAAACTCTGACTATCCGGTAACCTTCATAGTTTTCCTCAGGATACTTGTTGTCAAGGGTACCATCGCCCCAGCAAACCCAAGTTCCCCCGTCCTGCCTCATTGCCCGGCTGAGAGCCGTAACAACTCCGCCGACATTCTTCTTAATGGTCTCATTGCCACCTATTTTCTCATGGGAAAAGGGGGACCTGCTTGTGACAATAAGATAACTCATGCTTATAACATGGAGTTCTTTATACTTAAATGGGCACCCATAGCCTGTGCAAAACGGAAACCATTTTATACGCCCCTTCTATTTAGTGTCCGTGACGGCCATAGTGGTAGGGTCACACCCGGTCTCATTCCGAACCCGACGGTAAAGCCTACCATGTTTCACACGCGTACTGTCTTCCGCGAGGGGACGGGAACTGTGATTCGCTGTCACATTTTCAATTCAATTTTTGTATTGAAATTGTATTTTACAAGGCTTGTGAACACTTACGGTTAATATATCCCGGGATTATCTCCTTGAACCGCCTTGAAGAATGTTGGGACTGTTACTGCACTTTCCACTTTGCGTGGACTTGGTTATTCCTCTATCTGGATATACAGTGCCATTTATCTCAGGGTAAACCTGAATCTCTCAATACTGCAGGATGGCCTCATACTGACATTGGGGAGCGCAATCGCAGCTTTTGTTCAGATCTATGCCGGCATTCTGGCGGACAGGTTTGGATACAAGCGTTTCATTGTTCTTTCGGTTGCGATTTGTTCAGTTCTTTTTGGCTTACTTGTGGGAAGCCAGGGAATAAGAGATTCGGTCCTGTACTATCCAATTGTCTTTATAGGCCTTATGATTGCAAATTCCGCCCAGGCACCGGCAACAAATGCAATCATTTCGGAGTCAAGCAGTGTAAAGCTGAAAGGTTTCTCCATCCTGAGGATAGGAAACAACATCGGGTGGGGAATTGGTCCGGCCCTCGGGGGATTCCTCATTCTTGGAGGCAGCTTTTACTATCTTTTCCTTTTTGGGTTTGCAACAACATTGGCAGGCCTTCTCCTCTCTTTGACACTGAAGGAAATCAAGCCAGAAGGGGCAAGAGCGGTACAGTTTCATGCCGGCAACAGGCTTCTCATCATACTTTCAGTAGTTGCGTTGCTGCTTTTCATAGTCCAGGCACAGGAAACCATAACACTGTCCAATTATGCTAAAATCATAAGGAACCTGAACTTCAATGAGATAGGCCTGGTCTATCTCACAAATGGAATCGTTGTAATCGCTACCCAGGGATTCATATACAAGCTGGCCAGAAGAATTGGAAATTATTATTCATATGTGATCGGAGGCATTCTCTATTCATTCGGCTTTTTTTCATACGCTTTCTTTTCGACACTTCCTGGTTTCATGCTTGCAACAGTCATACTCACCATAGGGGAAAACTTCTCTTTCCCAGCCGGGAGCGCAATGGTTTCACTTGTGTCAAAGCCTGAGAACATAGGCAGGAACATGGGAACATACAATGCATTTATTTCTGCTGGAAGGGCCATTGGTCCACTCATAGGCGGGACTGTCATGAGCATTACAAGCAACTCTTATGAGTTGTGGGCCCTGACAACAGTCTGGGGTTTTATCAGCGTGCTGGTTTTCGTAGGGGCATTCTGGAACAAATCAGGTGTTGCGAAGCAACTTTCTGAATCTGTGACGCAATGAATCAGGCAATCTGTCAATATCGGTCCCTGAAATCATCTGCGTTAAACATGAACTCAGAGAAGTTTTTCTCTGCCAGCTCTCTGGCAGGCTTAAGGGTTTCAAGGAATGCACTTATGGTGTCTGCGGCAAGCTGCTTCATCTCTCCGCTGAGGATCTCCCCGACTTTGTACCTGGAATAAATGTCTTCAATCTTCTTCCGGTCGTGTTCAAGCATCCTGTATATATTGAATGCAAAGTCTATATCAGGGTTCGCACCGTACTTTCTCTGCTGTTCCGCAGTTTCTCTTCCTCCGGAGAATGCATATTTCATAAGTTTCTTTCTGACCTCTTTGGGAGTGTCATTAAGGTATATCCCGCTGTTCATGTCTGAGGAAGACATTTTTCCGCTTCCCTTAAGCGAGGGAATGAACTTTGAGATTATTGAGGATGGTTTCTCATACCCTAGCTTTGGTATCACGTCCCTTGCCACTTTGAAGTGCGGGTCCTGGTCAATCGCATATGGGATCAGGCATCTCACATTCTTTCCTGAAAGTGCGGATATAAGAAAGGCAGGAACGGCCTGCATGCTTGTGAAGAAATATTTGCCAATGCTGTCACTGTCTGTAAAGCCAAATACCGCCTTTGCGGTAGATGCAGTTATGTGCCTGGAAACACGGACAGCCTGGTTATAGAGGATTCCGGACTGTTCAGTATCAACTATAATGTGGGTCTTGTCAGGCTTGAAGCCTAAACTGAGAATGTCCAGGATATTGTTCCTGGTCAGCTTCCCGATCTCCTGCTCAGAAATGTCTCTGAAGAGATACTTTTCATCATCTGTAATCTGGATCAGGAGGTCGACGTTGAACTTCTCCTGAAGCCACTTGGTGAACATGAATGGAAGGAGATGTCCCAAATGCATGTTCCCGGACGGTCCCCTGCCTGTGTAAAGATAGAATGGTTGGCCTTTCCTGTAATTCTGCAAAATTATGTCGAGGTCCCTGTGGGCAAAGAAGATTCCATAGTGTAGGAATGGGTGTATTTCTCCTGTTATTTCCTTAATTTCTTTGAGTATACTTTCATCTATGAGCTTGGCGCCAAATTGGTTGGCGATCCTGCTGTAATCTGTTTCCTGCAGGTCTCCAGAAACCTCCCATGGTGTAACTTCTGCCTTTTCTGTCAATATCTTTTCTCCTTCTCTTCTTATTTTGGTGTCTTCATGAAGAGGTCCTTCTCCATGATGCTCCGAAGCCTTGAAAGCTCATTTGGCTTGAAAATGCCATATTCTGTGATGAATGCCGTAACATATTTTGCGGGTGTAACGTCAAATGCAGGGTTCCTTGCGTGGCTTGTTTCAGGCCCAAGGTGTTTTCCGTTAACCACGAGGACTTCGAGTTCATCCCTTTCTTCAATTGGTATGTCATCCCCAGATGCTATGCTGTAATCGAAAGTGCTTCCAGGTGCAGCCACATAGAAAGGGATTCCATTCTCTTTTGCCACGACAGCCTTTTCGTAGGTGCCTATCTTGTTGGCAAAATCGCCATTGGCAGTTATTCTGTCAGCACCGACAATGCAAAGGTCAACCTCCTTCTTCCGCATGAAATGTCCTGCGGCATTATCCGCAATTATCGCGTGTTCAATGCCTTCCTGGCCCAGTTCCCAAGCAGTAAGTTTTGCTCCCTGCAGCCTTGGCCTTGTTTCGTCAACGAAGACAAATATATTTTTTCCCTCAGCCTTGGCAAATCTCATGGGTGCAAGTGCCGTGCCCCAGTCAACCACAGCCAGTGCCCCTGCATTGCAGTGGGTAAGGATCCTGGCATTGTTGCCGATAAGGCTGTTCCCATATTCCCCAATTTTCTTGCTCCTTCCGCTTATCTCCTTGGAGTAACGGTTGGCAGCGCTCAGATCGAAGTTGTTTGCCTTCATGAATGCAATTGCCTTGAACAGGTCGAATGCAGTGGGTCTAGTCCTGCTAAGTTTTTCCGCAACTTCTGGCATATTCTCGCCCTTTATTTTCGACATTGCAAGCCCGAATGCAGCAGTGACGCCTATTGCGGGAGCTCCTCTTACAACCATGTCTTTGATTGCATAGGCGATGTCATCAGAATTTGAAGCCTCAAAAACCTCTATTTTTTCCGGAAGTCTTCTCTGGTCGATAAGCTTGACTTTGTCATCTTCGTACCATACCGCGAAGAGATGCCTCACATCCCCCTCTATGTTCACTTTCATTGTTAGGTTATACACTCAATAAATATATGAATTACCGGTTGTCCAAAGGCAATATGGTATTTTCCCTCAGTGCAATCAGGTCTGGTATTTCCTTGAGGTCCACGAATGGCGCGTTCATATAGTTGTGCGGTTCCAGTTCATTCAGTATGAATCTTCTGAAGAGGTAGTTGTGTATAGCAGGTACATCATACTTGGAAACAAGTTCAACAAGCCTCTTGGTCATGGCCCTTATCTTGGCAACGTCACCCTTGTTCTTGGCAAGCAGGAGGGTATTAAGCGCAAAATTTGCAGAAGAACATACCCCGCCTACTGCGCCTTGTGAAATGGATTCGTGTACGTACGCATCCTTACCCTGGTACACTTTGAGCCCCTTAATCTTCAGGAATCTTGCAAATGCGTCCATGTCGTTTCCGCTGTCTTTCATACCTACAACCTGCGGGTGCCTTTCTTTCAGATTTTCCACGACTTCTGGACTTAACCTGTAACCGCTGAGTGAAGGGTTGTTGTAAATGTACACGTCCGCATCGAGAGCAGGAATTACGCTGTTAAAGAAGTTCTCAACGGAAGATTCGCTGTATTTATGGTAATATGGGTTTATGGATACCAGGTTCGTGTATCCGAGATCTATGGCTATCTTACCCATTTCTATGGTTTCATCCACATTATTCCTGCATATGCCTGCAAACAGCTTCAATCCGGTGGACTCCTCAATGACCTCTTTGAGGAATTCAGCATGCCTCTTCTGTGATAGTGATGCGAAGCCTCCTGTGGAACCCCCAGGAAAAAGGCCGTCAAAATGATTCTCTCTGGCATACTCAACGAAGCCCAAAAGGACCTTGTGGTCTATTTCCTCCTCTCTGAACGGTGTTATCATTGGTATGATGATCTCTGGCACAAATTCATGATGCTAACTCAGTTAAATAAATGGTGACTTATCCTTCAACATAGACGCCGAGTTTTAACAAAATTGAGCAAGAAATCGCCTTCTGAAAATAAAGGGATGAAAGCGGTATTATTCCGCCCAACACAGGATATCCACTCATTTA
>JAMDCA010000044.1:0-51598 GCA_023489435.1 Thermoplasmatota archaeon | reverse complement strand
AAGCGGTTCAATATCTGGGAAGCAAGGAATAAGAAATTAAAGGAATACTCACAGGGAATGAAAAAGAGATTTTCCATAGCCGCTGCAATGATTGGCGAACCACAGAATTTCCTGTTTGATGAGACACTTAACGGGCTTGACCCGGAAGGTGTCAGAAACATGAGGGAGGTCATGTTGCAGCTTAAGAAAGATGGTAAAGCGGTGTTTCTATCGTCGCACATACTGTCTGAGCTGGAAAATGTAGCTGACCGGATTGCCATAATCAAGAAGGGTGAACTAATCAGGGTCGTTGAGAGAAGTGAACTCTCCAGCCTGGGTTCAACTGCTATCAGGATCAGAATCGACAACATGGACAAAGGCGCAATGGCAATTCTTGAGAAATACGGCAAAGTGGAGACAGTGGATCATACTTTGATCGTAAAGGACTTGAAAATAGACTCCGCTGAAGCCAACAAAATAAACAAAGAACTTGCAAAGAGCGAATATGACGTCTCATTTTTTGAGATTTCTGGTGAGGATCTGGAAGATTATTTCATCGAACTGGTAGGTGAGAAAAAATGAGAGATTTCCTGTATGATTTCAGGAGGACATTTACTGGAAAATTTACCATCATAATGATAATACTGATTATTCTGGCCTCTGTTGGTTTAACATATGCAGGGGTTGCCATATCAGCATCCAGCAACCCAGGCGGGTCCCCATCAACCTCAGCCTACCTTCTCCCTGAGATTTACCAGTCACAGAATGGATTCAATTTTACAGACTACGTGGTAAACGGTTATGGGCAACCAGTTTCTGGTCTTGCGATTAATTCCAACGCGACTATGTACAACGGGTCAAATACAATTGGCGGTAAAGTGTACCTTAACGGCACAACAAACTCCCAGGGTTTCGTTTACTTCCACATGGATGGAAATACAACCTTGAATGAGCTGGTTTACAATTATTCCAACAGTTTCAGCAATGGTATAGGCAATTCCGCCGGGGAGGCTTTTTTACTCTTTTCCCCCAAAGGGACTACTACGTTCTACCCCAATGCGTATGGCGCATCAAGTCTGAACAATTTGAAGAATACCACTAACGTTCTTTATTTTCTGAAAGTTGCAAACCCTTCCAGCCAGTCTCTTTCAAGCGAAATGGTATATTTTGCTGCATCCAATGAAACTGTCGTACCAGCCATTAGTGTCTATTACAACATAACCGGCAGTACATCTCCCAGTCTACCGTCGTCTACACACGGCATGACATTCTACAAGAATCTGACCGGTTCCAACCACTATCTCTTTACAATCCCCTTAAACAAGACTGCAGCCAGGCAGAACGTACAGGTGGTTTTTGCTAACTCCACAGGTGCCATACTTGGAGGAAACAATTATGTTCTTTACAGCTATGTATCGCCGGCAGCAATTTTGCAGACCCTGCTAGAATTTCCCTATGAATTCCTGATACCGATAATTGGGATTTTCTCTGCCTACTTTTACTATGGCAAGGACAGAACTTCAGGTGTTCTTGAATCTGTCATAACGCGGCCTGTAACAAAGGGGAGGCTCTTCGCATCGAGATTCGTCGGGACAGCTGCAACATTCTTTGTAGCCATTATCATAGCAATACTCATGGCGGACCTCTTGCTGCTGCATTACACAGGTTCACTGATGGGATGGGATTCATTCTTTGGGCTGGTTTTAGGTTACACCATTGAGGCCATAGCTTTCTCCGGGATCATGTATATAATTTCACAGTTTGTGAAATCACAGGGCGCGCTTCTGGGGATAGGCATAGGGATATTCTTCCTGTTGGTGTTTGTTTGGAGTATAGTCGTTGACGTCCTCCTCCTGTACCTCCATGTGAATTCTGCAACCGTGGCTGGATACAGCATGAGCATCAAGCTGCTAGCCATTAGCCCAACATTCTTCCCAACCCTGGTAAACTCCTATGTCACAGGAGTATATCCGCCGACTTTTGGATTAACTACGGGGTTGAGTCTGGCTTCTGCATCTTCCATGGGGATTACGCTGGCCGCGGTGGTGGCTGTTGGTGCCATTTGGATCATGGTGCCATCCTTGATCTCGTTCTTCCTGGCAAGGTCAAGGGATTAATTTTTTTAAAAAACCCAATTTCTAAAACCCTTTTATTTACATTTATATGCCTGCTCTATTGGTTTGAAGCGGAAATAGAAAAATAAAGAAAATTTATAGCAAGAAAAAGTTCTTGTGATTTCCAAGAATATTTATAATCTGTGGAGATATCTGTGGACGCAACGTTGCGCTCTGGGCCCATAGCTCAGCTAGGTAGAGCATCTGGCTTTTAACCAGGTGGTCGAGGGTTCGAATCCCTCTGGGCCCGTTACGGGGAGTGAAAAAAGTGGGAAAATTCAATGTGCTACAGCACGAGCTGGTAGCGGAACACCATGTTGTTCCGAAGAAGGACGAGGATAAGGTTTTAAGTGAGATTGGGATAGCTAGAGACCTTTTGCCTAAAATAAGCAGGAGTGATCCAGCAATCAAGGCTCTTGAGGAGATTCACGGCCCACTGGAAAGTGGCACCATAATCAAAATCATACGCAAGAGTCCGACTATGGGATACTCCGTATATTACAGGGCAATATCTAGCGAGGTTTTTAAATGAAGGAGCTTGTAGACTTTTTCTTCAAGAATGAGAGTGTAGTAAGTCATCAAATCGATTCATACAATAATTTTGTAGCGACCCTTGGCAACCCTGAAAGCGTTATGCAGCAGATAGTTGACGAGACAAAGGTCTCAGACGAGGAAGAACCAGGACTGATGGTTCTTGATCCAACAAAAACTGGCGGCAGGGAAATCAGGGTTTATTACGGAAGAGTCAGGGAAAAAGGCAGGTTTGTTGGGGAACCAACCATTTGGGTGGGTTCACCGGAAATCAAGGAGGCATCAGGCGCTTCCAACCAGATCACACCAAATGAGGCAAGGCTCAGGGATCTCAACTACATGGCACCCATAACCCTCAGGGTAAGGGTTGTTGAAGACGGAATGGAAAAAGAGCCTGAGAATATAAAGATTGGAGACCTGCCTGTGATGATAAGGTCAAAGGTATGCTCCCTTACGGGAAATAACCTTGATGTTTATGTTGAAAAGAATAACGGTCCAATAGATGCGAGCAGAAGGGAGAAGCTCCAGTATGTGGGCGAAGATCCTGATGATTCAGGAGGCTACTTCATCATTGGCGGCTCTGAAAGAGTCATCACTTCACTTGAGGACCTTGCCCCCAACAAAATCCTTGTTGAGTTTGAAGAAAAATATGACAGCAAGGTCGAGGTTGCAAAGGTTTTCTCCCAGAAAGCAGGATTCAGGGCGTTAACCTCAATGGAAAGGGGAAACGACGGCATTATATCAGTTTCAATTCCCAGCGTTGCAGGCTCAATTCCACTGGCAATTCTATTAAAGGCACTTGGAATGGACAGGGATGTGGACGTTCACAACTCAATTGCGTCAGCAGACAGAATGGAGCCAATCATTTATGCTAACATTGAAGAGTCGAAGAGCCCCAAGATCTTCCCTCCAAACGGGGTAAGCAACAACGAGGATGCAATTGCATACCTCGAGAAGAGATTCGCAGCTGGCCAGGCAAAGGAATTCAGGGAAAAGAAAGTTTCACAGATGCTTGACAGATCACTTCTGCCACACCTGGGCGACAGGCCTGAAGACAGGATGAAGAAGGCAATTTATCTTGGAAGAATGGCAAGATCCCTTCTTGAGCTTCATCTTGGAATCAGGAAGGAAGATGACAAGGACCATCTTGCAAACAAGAGGGTAAAGCTTGCCGGAGACCTTCTCGATGAACTTTTCAGGAATGCATTCCAGGCAGTGATGAAAGATCTCAAGTACCAGCTTGAAAGAACCTACAACAGGAAGAAAGGCATCAGGCTGAAACCTGCAGTAAGGCAGGATCTTCTCTCACAAAAGATTCTCCATGCAATGGCAACTGGAAACTGGATTGGAGGCAGGACCGGTGTGTCCCAGCTTTTGGACAGAGTATCCAATGTAAGCACTCTGAGCCATCTTAGGAGGATTATTTCTCCTCTCACTAGGTCTCAGCCGCACTTTGAGGCAAGAGACCTTCATCCAACGCAATGGGGAAGGATATGCCCTAACGAGACTCCCGAGGGCCAGAATTGTGGTCTTGTTAAGAATGCTGCACTTATAATTAACGTTACAGAGGGATATAACCCCACTATAGTCCTTGAGACCCTGAAAGGAATGGATCTTCAGGAAGTTGAAGGGGAAAATCCTGATGCAGGCAGAGTGTACCTGAATGGGGACTTTGTCGGATATCATGATGATCCCACTGATCTTACTGTAAGAGTCAGGGAAGAGAGACGGAGAGGGAAAATTTCACCCGAGGTAAATGTAAGGTATGATGATTCAACCAGGGAAGTAATAATTAACTGTGACAGGGGAAGGATCAGAAGGCCACTGCTCGTGGTTAAAAATGCCAGCACTGTGATTAACAGTGACATGCTGAAGAAACTCCAGACCGGGGAATATGGCATTGAAGATCTAATAAAAAGGGGTGCCCTTGAACTTGTGGACGCAGAGGAGGAAGAAAACCTGTACATAGCTGTGTATGGATATGACTTCCCTGAAAGATGCCCAAAGTGCAACCAGTACATGTACAGGAGCAAGATAAAATGGCTCAATCCAGGAGAGAAAGAGAACCCGGATTCACCTGCACTCCTGCAGTGCGAGCACTGTGGCAACAAGCTTGAGGCGCAGTCTCTTCTCACAGCAGAGCACACCCATCTTGAGGTTGATCCTTCGCTGATTCTCGGGGTTACAGCTTCGGTAACGCCATACCCGGAACACAACTCATCTCCCAGAATCACAATGGCCGCAGCCATGACAAAACAGTCAATTGGTCTTTCTTCCAGCAATTTCAGGATAAGGACTGACACCAGGGGACATGTGCTTCACTACCCTCAGGTGCCGCTTGTCACGACCAGAGTCATGGATTTCATCAAGTACGAGAAAAAACCTGCCGGGCAGAACTTTGTAGTAGCGATCATGTCATACCAGGGCTACAACATCCAGGATGCAATTGTGTTCAACAAGTCTGCAGTGGAAAGAGGTTTGGGCAGAAGCACATTCTTCAGGACATACAGCGCCGAGGAGAGAAGATACCCAGGTGGCCAGGAAGACCGGTTTGAGATCCCTACCCACGATGTCCTTGGCGCAAGGGCTGAGGAGTTCTACAGAAATCTCGATGAGAACGGTATCATTTATCCTGAGTCTTATGTGGAAGGATCAGAAGTTCTCGTAGGGAAGACCTCCCCGCCAAGATTCCTTGAAGAAGGCGGCGACAAGCTGGGCCCGCAGAGAAGGCGTGAATCCTCGATTACAATGAGGCCCAATGAGAAAGGCTTCGTTGACAATGTTATCCTCACTGTATCTGAGAGCAACAGCAGAGTTGTAAAGATTAGGGTGAGAAGCGAGAGAATTCCTGAACTTGGGGATAAGTTCGCTTCAAGGCACGGGCAGAAAGGTGTCATTGGTGCAGTGGTTCCGCAGGAGGACATGCCGTTCACTGAAGAAGGAATAATTCCTGATATCATCATCAATCCTCATGCAATTCCATCAAGAATGACTGTCGGGCATATCCTTGAGATGATCGGTGGCAAAATTGCCTCCCAGAAGGGAGAGGTCGTTGACGGCACAATCTTCAGCGGAGAGCCGGAGAAGAGCCTTAGGGAGGACCTGGTTAAACTCGGGTTCAGGCAATCATCCACTGAAGTCATGTATGACGGAGTAACTGGCAGAAAATTCGACGCCGATATATTCACCGGTGTGATTTATTACCAGAAGCTTCACCACATGGTTGCTGGAAAGTTCCATGCAAGATCCAGGGGGCCAGTCCAGATACTTACAAGGCAGCCAACTGAAGGAAGGTCAAGGCAGGGTGGTCTCAGATTTGGAGAAATGGAAAGGGATACCCTCATTGCCCACGGCGCTGCAATGGTAATCAAAGACAGGTTGCTTGACCAGAGTGATGGAACAATCCTCTATGTGTGTGGCAATCCTAAGTGTGGCCATATCGCAATACTTGACAGAAAGAAAGGGACGCCAAGGTGTCCTGTCTGTGGAAACACGGGAAATATCCATCCAGTTGAGACCAGCTATGCCTTCAAGCTTATGAGGGACGAGTTGAGTTCAATGGGTGTAATGATGAGACTTATTTTGGGTGATCTAAAATGACCGGCGGAATATCTAAGAGAATTTACAGGATACAATTTGCTCTCCTCTCCCCTGAGGAGATTAGAAAGATGTCACAGGTGAAAGTCATAACTGCAGACACCTATGACGATGACGGATATCCAATCGAAAGAGGTCTAATGGATCTCCATATGGGTGTAATTGAACCGGGGCTCAAATGTGCTACATGCGGTGGAAAAGTCGACGAGTGCCCTGGCCATTTCGGGAACATTGAACTTGCCATGCCTGTTGTTCATGTGGGTTTCATAAAGGAAATCAAGACTCTACTGGATTCCACTTGCAAATCCTGTGGGAGGATCAAGCTCACTGAGGACGAGGTCAAGTCATATTCCGAGAAATTCAGCCAGTATTCTTTCTCTTCATCCGACCCTGAAATAATCGGGCTGATGAGCAAGAAGGTTACAGATGAGGCTTCAACAAGGATGGTCTGCCCGCACTGTGGCGCACAGCAAATCAAGATAATACTTGACAAACCAACAACTTTCAGGGAAGAAGGGATAAAAGTTACTCCCAAGGAAATCAGGGAGAGACTTGAGAGAATTCCTGATGACGATCTTCAGTTCTTTGGCCTTAACCATGAAGTTGCAAGGCCGGAGTGGATGGTTCTCACTGTACTGCCAGTACCGCCAATCAATGTCAGGCCCTCAATCACACTGGAAACCGGAGAGAGAAGCGAGGATGATCTCACCCACAAGCTTGTGGATATTATCAGAATAAGCCAGAGGTTGAGGGAAAGCAGGGATAATGGTTCTCCACAGCTCATTATAGAGGATCTCTGGGACCTTCTGCAGTTCCATGTTACAACATACTTCGATAACCAGACTGCCGGGATACCTCCAGCAAGGCACAGGTCAGGAAGAGCCCTGAAGACTCTAGTGCAGAGGCTGAAGGGAAAGGAAGGAAGATTCAGATCCAACCTTTCAGGTAAGAGGGTAAATTTCTCAGCAAGGACAGTCATCTCACCGGAACCGTTCCTTTCAATCAATGAGGTTGGTGTTCCGGAAAAGGCAGCAAGGGAACTCACAGTTCCTGTTACCGTGAACATCTTCAACATAGATCACGTGAGGGAGGTAGTTGCCAGAGGCCCGGAGCCAAGGGACGAATTCGGAAAATACCTTGCCGGCGTGAATTACATCATCAGGCCTGACGGCAGAAGAATAAAGCTTACAGCACAGAATGCCGAGGAAAATGCCAAGAGAGTTGAACCGGGATGGATCGTGGAAAGGCAGCTCACTGAAGGCGACATTGTACTATTCAACAGGCAGCCTTCGTTACACAGAATGTCTATGATGGGACATACCGTGAGGATACTTTCCGGCCAGACTTTCAGGTTCAATCTTGCAGTCTGTACGCCTTACAATGCTGACTTTGATGGAGATGAGATGAATCTTCACATTGTCCAGAAAGAAGAGGCAAGGGCTGAAGCTAGAATCATCATGAAAGTGCAGGAGCAGATTATGTCTCCAAGGTTTGGTGGGCCAATTATAGGTGGCATCCACGACCATATTACTGCAATGTTCCTTCTGACACACGGCAACCCTCTCTTTCCCGAGGCACAGACAGTGCACATGCTGAGCTACCTCAAACTCAACAGGATGCCACCAGTTGAAGTGGTTGGCGGAAAGAAATTCTACAGGGGAAGGGATATCTTCTCACTTATTCTTCCGGAGGGGCTTAATCTCAAGTTCCCCAGCAAACTTTGCTCTTCGGCTAAGGAAAAATGTGATTTTGAGATAGAACCCATTGACAAGGACGTCTACATCATCAACGGAAAAATGACACATGGCACAATAGACGAGGCAGCCGTGGGCTCTTTCTCGGGAGAGATTATTGACAAGATTTTCAGGAAATACGGGTCTGAGGAAGCTGCTCAGTTCATCGACAGAATGACCAGGCTTGGAGTCGCTTTTATAAGCGGAAGAGGTTTTTCAACAGGCATCAATGACTACGATATTCCAGAGAGCGCTATCGCAAGAATCGAGGAAATATCGCAGCAGGCTATTGACAGGACAGACAAGCTTGTGGAAACATACAGGGCAGGTCAGTTGCAGCCCGCTCCCGGAAGATCGGTCGAGGACACTCTCGAGATTGAAATTCTTTCAACCACAGGTTCAGTAAGGGATGAGTCAGGAAAGATAGCCAGTGCTTTCCTTGGTCTGAGCAACCCATCAGTTATAATGGCCAGATCCGGAGCAAGGGCCAAAATGCTTAACATCTCCGAGGTGGCTGGAATGGTGGGGCAGCAGTCCGTAAGAGGAGGCCGGCTTAACAGGGGATACTATGGCAGGACGCTTCCTCATTTCAAAACAGAAGATATTGGTGCAATGGCTAGAGGATTTGTCAAGTCCTCATATAAGGAAGGATTGAACCCGCTGGAGTACTTCATGCACAGTATTGGAGGAAGGGAAGGTCTGGTGGATATTGCGGTCAGGACGTCAAGGAGCGGTTACATGCAGAGAAGGCTGATCAACGCTTTCGAGGACCTCAAGGTCGACGACTCCCTGAGAGTTCAGGACACCGTCGGGGCTGTAATACAGTTTAAGTACGGTGAGGATGGGGTTGACCCGACCAGGAGCGACAAAGGCGAAACAGTGGATGTTGACTACCTTGCATTTGACCTTGAAAACGAGGAGGTGCAATAATTGCCATCCATTATTTTCAAAGATACGAAGAAGAACATTGAACTCTTATCAAAGAAAGCGCCTGTTGGTTACGCCATAGATGCAGACGTCAAGCCGGGAGTAACCGAGGCATATGTGACTTTTGACAAGAAAGTGTTTCCCTACAGGTTAAGAATTTCAGGCATTGATGAGTACAAGGAAGGCAGCAGTGCAGTGGAAAAGAAGAAAGCCGGTCTCATGACAATTCTTGCAGTGCAGTCAGTTGAGTCAATCGATCCCGTTCCTGTTAGCCAATTCAGAAAAGGAAAGAAGAAACTCGGTGAATTCAAGGACTTTGAGGAAGTTGAGCTTCCAAGGATCCAGGTCGTGGAAAAGGCAGCATATCTGGATGCCCTCAGCCACGACGTGAAAGAAATTCTGGCTATTGCAGGGAAGAAGAAAATAGAGCTTTCAATTTCACTTGCTGAACAGCTGGCCAAGTACAAGAAATCTCTGAGCCAGAAACAGTTCGACGAGCTTATGGGCAGGGTCGGCAGGGATCTCGAATCCAAGAGGATTGATCCCTTTGAGGCTGTTGGCATCATTGCTGCACAGAGCATTGGGGAACCAGGAACGCAGATGACCATGAGAACCTTCCACTTTGCGGGTGTCAGGGAAATGAACGTTACCTTGGGCCTTCCAAGGCTTATCGAAATCGTAGATGCCAGGAGAATACCCAGTACCCCAAGCATGACAGTCTACCTTAAACACGAGTTTGAAAACTCCGAAGATGTTGTCATGAACGTGGTCAAGGAACTGGAAAACACCACCGTTATCGATGTTGCAGACATAGTCACTGACATCACGCAGATGCTGCTTACAATCAAGCCTGACCACGCAAAGATGTCGGAAAGGCTTGTGAACCAATCAGACCTGCTTGATGCCCTTGCAAAGATGAAAGGCATTACTGTAATCAGCGATCCTGACAGCAAAGACATAGCGGTGAAGCCTCAGCAGGAATCATTCAAAAGACTTTACCAGGTCCAGGAACAGCTGAAGATCCTTACCATCAAAGGAGTTCCAGGAATCAAGAGGGCAATAGCAAGGATAGACCCGGCCACACAGAGCTGGATTCTCTATACACAGGGTTCAAACCTCAAAGAAGTTCTCGAAATAGATGAGGTTGATGCCAACAGGACTTTCACCAATGATATTATAGAAATAGCCCAGGTTCTTGGTATAGAAGCGGCAAGAAATGCCATCTACGAAGAGTCCCTTAGAACATTGAGTGAACAGGGTCTCGAAGTGGACCAGAGGCACCTTATGCTTGTTGCAGATATGATGACCTTTGGGGGTACAGTGAGGGCAGTTGGAAGGCAGGGTATATCTGGCAGAAAAAGCAGTGTACTTGCAAGAGCTGCATTCGAAATTACAACCAAGCATCTTCTGAGGGCAGGGTTGCTTGGAGAAGTAGACCCGCTTACAGGAGTAGCTGAAAATATCATCGTAGGACAGCCTATTACACTGGGTACAGGCGCTGTAAATCTAGTTTACAGGGCTTTTACCAAGTAGGCTCCTGCGAAAGTATTTTTTATATGCAAGCTTATAAAGTTTAAAATAGGCAATTTCTCAAAACCTGGAACAGTGTGTCAATGAAAGAAGTAACAATAGATAACAAAATTATGGGCTATATAGCCCTTTTTGAAAAGATTGGACGTGTGGAACTAAGGGAATGTCTTGAGAACGAAGATATGGTGCTGTTCATCGTCGGTGAGAGAAAACTGGCGGAATTGTTCAAGAGAAACCCAAACATCATAACAAGCCTGAAGGAGAAAGTCAACAAACACATCCTCGTGGCAGAGTTTTCCAGGGACCTCCTTACTTATGTGCGGAATGTATTCTTCAGGTTTAAGGTCAAGGAAATATACATTAACTGGAAGGAGGGCCAGACTGACATTCTTGTAGCTGTTGAACAGGGCGAGATTGGAAAGGCCATCGGCAAGGAAGGAAGAAACATAAAACTCTTCAGGGAAGCTATTTCAAGAAGTTTCAACATCAAGAGTCTGAACATCAAGCAATAAAATTGCGGATGTTCAAGCAGAATTTTAACAGTCGATTTGGAAAGGTTTAAATATATGTTGTTAGTAGAAGTTCCTAATGGAGACAAGTTCGACTAAAGTTGGAATTTCCGACAGGAAATTACGAAAAAGTTTGAACACCTGGGATCTCCTATTTCTCAGTTTGGGCGGAATTATAGGATCGGGGTGGCTTTTTGCTGCCTTCGCCGCGTCTGGTTTAGCCGGGCCTGCATCCATACTTTCTTGGATTATTGGGGGCGTCATTGTCCTCATAATTTCCCTGAATTACGCAGAACTGGGAGCCATGATCCCTAGGTCTGGTTCAATTGTGAGGTACGGTCAGTTCTCACATGGAAACTTTGCTGGGTATTTCCTTGCCTGGGCATATTTCCTTTCGGCCGTATCTGTGCCTGCTATTGAGGCAGAAGCTGTTGTAGGATACGCTTCCGCGTACTATCCGACACTGTATAATGGAGCAGTTCTTTCTGCAACTGGTATCGTATTTGCTGGTTTGCTGATGGTACTCTTCTTCTTCCTGAATTACTTTGGAATAAAGGTAATGGGCAAGACCAATACTGGAATGACATGGTGGAAGCTAGTACTTCCAATCGCAACAATTGTCATACTGATGGCAGTTCATTTCAGTGTAGCGAATTTCACTACGCGCTTGGCCACATCAGGATCAGCTTTCATGCCATATGGTTTCGCTCCTGTGCTTGCTGCTGTAGCAACTTCGGGAATAGTTTTCTCTTTCCTTGGTTTCAGGCAGGGCCTGGACTACGCTGGAGAAGCAAAAACCCCGCAGAAGTCAGTGCCAATAGCAACGGTCTTTTCCGTGCTCATTGGTATCGCGATCTATGTGTTGCTACAGGTAGCCTTTATTGGTGCAATAAACTGGCACACCCTCGGCGTGCCAAGTGGCTCATGGAATCTTTTCATACCCAATTCCAGTGGAGCCTTTGCCACAACTTCAATTAGTACATTATATAGTGCGCCATTCGCCACACTGGCATCATCTGCTGGCCTGGTAGGTCTATCCTATGTACTGTTCGCAGATGCATATGTATCACCAAGCGGAACACTGAGTGTTTACCTTGGGACATCAATGAGGACCCTCTTCGGAATTGGTATGCTGAAATTCCTCCCGAAATCCCTTACCAAGGTCAACGACAAGTACAGGATACCTGTGCTTCCACTGTTCGTGAGCCTTATCCTTGGATTCGTGTTTTTCGCGCCGTTCCCAAGCTGGTACAAGTTAGTTGGTTTCATAACTGGCGCAACAGTATTCACGTATATCGTAGGAGGCCCATCCCTTAGGGTACTCAGGAAACACGCCCCCGAGCTTCAGAGGCCATTCAAGCTGCCAGGTTCAGAAATACTGGCACCCCTGGCTTTCATAGGAGCTTCACTGGTTGTTTACTGGTCAATGTGGCCCACAGTCGGTTACCTTGCAATTGCCATCGCTCTGGGACTAATTGTTTACGCAATTTTCTACCTGGGCGGCGGCAAAGCCAATGGCATGGTGTCACTGTTCAGCAGGGAACATCTGATGTCAGGAATGTGGGTTCCAGTCTATGTGATAGTTCTGTCAGTGGAGTCATACATCGGAGAGAGCACCCTTGGAGGCGCAAACTACGTGCCATACCCATACGACATGATAATGGTCGTCTTGGTTGCCATCGTGTTCTACTTCTGGTCTATATACAGTGGAATCAAGACTGAGGAGATCAAGACTATGATCGATTCAGACTCCCAGTATGTTATTCCAGAAGAGTTCGGCAAGGAGGGAATGCAGGAGGCTCCGTAAGATAGGGCTTCCCTGCTTTATCTCATTTGAGGTGAACTATGAAAACAATAGATGTTGGAATAATAATATCAGGAATTGTCGCATTAATTGGATTGGTACTCCTGTCCTATGATACCCTTACAGGGGGAGGAGCTTTCCATAAAATTGGTGTGCTTTATGCTCTTATTCTGGCTATTGGCGTAATGGCACTCATTACGACTTACCAGCTAAAACAAGAAGCCTGATAAATTTACCATTTTTTTACTTTTTTAAAAATACCATATTTTTCCTATTTTAGGCTATATTTATATTGATGGTTCAGATACTGCAATTCCAAAATGGAACCAGAAAAAAGTGCTCAAGACCCTAATCAGGTGGAAACCGTCAGGGTTATTCTTCCAAACAAGAGAAAAGGAGAGATGTTCGGCATAGTTGAAAAACTTGCGGGGGCTTCCAGACTCAATGTTATGTGTGAAGATGGCTTTACCAGGAGTTGCAGAATACCTGGCAAAATGAAGAAGAGAATGTGGATCAGGGAAAACGACCTTGTTATTGTGAAACCCTGGCCATTCCAGAATGAGAAGGCGGATGTGGTCTACAGGTATACACAAACCCAAGCTAACTATCTGAGCAGAAACAATCTCCTGCCGGACGTAATCAACATCTTCAAGTGAATATGCCGGAAAATGAATTATCTGCACTGGAATCACTGCTAAAGTCACGTGAATTCCTTTACCATGTCAATCTCGACAGGAAAACAGCAGACCTTGTTTTTGATGGCAGGACTCTCAAAGCACTGTACGAGTTCATGAGCAGAAATTCCATTGATTATATAGATTTCCCAATATCTTCAGGAAAAGAATCAGTTGTTTTCAAGGCATACAGTAAAGGAAAACCGGTTGTCATAAAGGTTTACAAACTTTCTACACTAAGGTTTGGAAACATCTGGAGGTACATTGAGGGCGATTATCGGTTTTCCAAAGAAAGGATTCACCGCTCCAATATAGTGAATATCTGGGCAAAGAAGGAGTTCACCAACCTGAAGCAACTGAAGAGGTACGGGATTCCCTGCCCCAGGCCCATTGCATTCCACAAGAACCTCCTGCTGATGTCATATGTGGGGACAAAGGTTGCCCCTGCGCCAATGTTAAAGGAAGTGGACGTGGATTTCAGTTCCATTTATTATCAGGTTGTGGAAGACATGGGAACAATGTACAGGAAAGCAAAGTTGGTTCACGCGGATATGAGCGAGTACAACCTTCTCTACCACAGAAGAAAGGCTTATTTTGTGGACGTTGGCCAGGCAGTAGACAGAGGCCACCCTGCTGCTGATTACTTCCTTGAGAGGGATATCAGAAATGTGGTCAGATTCTTTTCATCCAAGGGCATAAAATGCAACTTTGAGGATCTGTTAAGGACGGTTAAAGGTGGCTCTGTTGCAGAATAAATTTATTAGACATGGTCGCTAATGGAAGGTGAAAGATTAATGGCAGAACGATCTGAGGGGCACTCTTTCCAGGTCAGGGTACCAAGGGAACGCGTAGCAGTGATCATTGGGAAGGAAGGGGAATCGAAGAAACAGATAGAGGCAGTGGGTGAAGTTAGACTCTCTATCCAATCAGACACAGGTGACGTTACCATTATCCAGAGGGGAGACCCCTTGAAGGCAAACATCACGGCAAGCATCATCCATGCCATTGGCCGTGGATTCAGCCCGTTCAACGCTTCACTGCTTTATGAGGAAAATCACCAGCTTATTGTCATATCACTCAGGGATTTTGCCAAGCCCGGATCGCGAAGGATGGAGCAGATCAGGGCAAGACTTATTGGCACCGGAGGAAAGACAAGGAAAGTGGTTGAGGAGTTGACTTCAACTCATATTTCCATATACGGGGATACCGTTTCAATTATCGGAGACTATGTGGCTGTTGAATACGCCAAGGAAGCAATGAATATGCTCATAAACGGGAGCAAACAGAGAACAGTTTACACCTTCCTGGAAAAGAACGCGAGGGAACTCAGGCTGAAGCGCATTGAAGAATCCTTCGGGTAAATCCCAATCGCGAAGTATTATATTGGCTGCTACAATATTGGAGCGAAGCGGGGTGGGGTAGTTAGGAGATCCCGACGGGCTCATAACCCGTAGATCAATGGTTCAAATCCATTCCCCGCTATTTTAGTTGCAGTAAACTCTTTCTATTTCTATCAGGAGTGCCTTAATATCTGATTTTCCGACAGGTTCAGACACTTTAATTCCAAGTTCCCTCAGGGCATTTGCAGTAGTTTCCCCTATGGCGAAAACCCGCTTTCCAGCCACATCAGATTCGGTGAGACTTTTGGAATTTCGCTGGCCGAATATGGCAGTTGCCTCCATGGAAGAGGTCACCAGGATGCCGAAACAATTGCTTTTTGCAAGTTCCTGCGAAACAGGATCAATGTCCAGAGTCTCAGCATCATAAAGTTCCACGGACAGGTGGTTCCATTTTCTTTCCTCTAAATGCCTGAGGATGACCCTATTCGTCTTTGCGCTCGAGAACAGTACTATTCTGTCCCCTTCTTTGACAATGTTATTCAAGAGGCAGTTGACTCCCCTTGAAGTCTTCTCTTCCGGCACTAATACTCCATGGTACATTGCAGAAAGGGTGCTGGAAGTCTTATCCCCTATGGCAACGACTTTTGCTTCTGAAATTGTCCCGGAAGTGAAAAGTTCAAGGAAAATTTCTGCTCCCCTGGAGCTGGTGAATACGCAAATAGTTGGCATGAAAGCCGTGATTTTTGCAGTATCTACATTACGGTTTCTCACCAGCCTTGTAACCGGGATGTTCAAAGTTTCAAAGCATTTCCCCGAATAAGCTAATGGTGATTTTTCTTCCGGTCTTGTAACTATTATCTTACTTCTCATCTGCCTTCCCTGAAGCTGTACCCGTATGATGCGGGCACCTTGTCCTTTATATTGTTAATTAGCTCTTCCACCGCTTCCAAATTTGAGAAGCTGAGCCTGAATTCCTTGAACTCCCTTATAAAACTTGAATAGAACCTGCATTTGACATTGAATCCGATATCAGTTTTAGTGCAGAGGATGCCCACAGGCATTGAACAGCCCAAATTCAGGGAACGGACGATGTGCCTCTCAACGTTATAAATCTCCATGGTTTCAGAGTGGTTAATTTTAGCAGTGGCCAAGATAAAGGATGAATCAGGCATCCCAACAACTGCAATGATTCCCTGGTTCGGTGCAGGCAGGAAGTCATCTGTATTGAGATCATGCATGTCCGCCTTTAGCTCAAGCCTCTTCAAACCAGCCTTGGCAACAATTATTCCGTCATATTCTCCTGTCAATTGCTTGTTTAGCCTTGTATCGAGATTGCCTCTGATATTGGCAGTTTTGAGATCCCCCCTTACCATTTTAAGTTCCCTGATTCTTCTCATGCTGGAGGTGCCTATGACAGAACCCAGTGGCATTTTCATTAAGGGCTCTTTAGAAACAAGCACGTCGGAGGGGTCTTCCCGGGGCAAAACAGCCAACACCTCAAGCCCTTCCGGGAGGCATGACGGTAAATCCTTTGCACTGTGAACAGCCAGATCAACCCTGTTCTCAATTACAGCCCGGTTAATCTCTTCGACAAAAACTCCAGTTCCCTTTGATTCATAAAGAGGAGTTGTGTTATCTTGATCTCCCGTTGATTTTATGGCAACTATTTCCGTTTCGAAACCATTTAGGTTCAGCAGTGATGAGACCATTTCGGCCTGTCTTATCGCTAGTCTGCTTGGACGGGTTCCAATGCGGATTGCTGGCATAAATACACTATTGCTATATTGGTAAAAAGGATAGCTTATGGAGGTTCTTCAATAGCATGGTTATCTGCGAAAGCCTGACTGTACCCAAAGAGAATGCAAATGGAATCCTTTCATATCTCCTCAAGTGCGATATGGTCAGGAAGGACCTGAAAATCAACAATGATCCGGAAAATGTGCACATACCTTTGAAACGTGCAGTTGCCATTGAAGGTGCCTCTAACGGGAAACTTAACTTCCATAGGAGGAATTTGCAAGTTCCACCAGTGGAACGGGTCAATCTTAATCTAAAGAAAATGGGAATCAAGAGCAAATTTCCCGAGAAGTTCATTAAGCTGGGGGATTCCCTGTTCATCAAGGAAAGCAGGATGCCAATTTTTCCAAGAGAAGTATACAGTATGGCGGCAGAAGAGTTTCAGGCAAGCAGTATTTATCTCGACAGAGGCATTGGTGAATCCCCCATAAGAGAACCAGATGTGGTTTTGCTATGGGGAGAGGGCGGCACCACAGTACATGAAGAAAACGGCATTTTTTACTCCTTCGACCCCACCAAGGTAATGTTCTCCCCCGGCAACGTGAATGCAAGAATCAGGGAATCAAGAGAGACTCTGGACAATATGACTGTGGTGGATATGTTTGCTGGAATTGGTTATTTTTCTCTTCAAGTCGCAAAGGGATCACAGGGGGGAAAAGTCTATGCGTGTGAACTAAATCCAAATTCATACAGTTACCTGGTCAAGAATATTGAGAAGAACAGGTTGGGAAAGTCAATTGTGCCATTGCCAGGTGACTGCAGGTTATCCACGGCCGGTGTAAGTGCTGATTACATCCTGATGGGCCACTTTGACTCCTTGAATTTCCTTTCTGCAGCCCTCAGAATGAGCCACAAAGGAACTCTGATAAATATGCATATTCTATGCGATACATCCTCCTTAAACACACACTGGCAAAAGATTCAGGAAAAAGCCAGCCATTTGGGTTACCTTATAGATTTCAAGAACCAGAATGTGGTAAAGTCCTATGGGCCGCATTTATGGCATGTTTCAACCAAGATGGTTGTCTCCAGAACGTTATGATATTCCAGACTCTGCCAGTTTTCATTAACCGTTGGGAATGAAAAATATGAGTCGGGAGACACAAAGGCTAATAACATTTTTATAACTTCGCTGACTTCAATAGATACCAATGAGAAGATTCAACAGGAAACCTCGTAATTACAACAAGGTAAACACCCAGAGAAACAATACTGAAACCCGGAGATCCAGAAGGCTGGATATGAGAAAGACGGAAGAATTCAATTACATGCTAAACAAGATAGTTGAAGAGCTTCCAGATAGTGTAAGGGGCGCCATCAAAGGCGGACTTTACTCCATTGCTTCAAAGCAGGGGACAAAAGAAGCCAGGGAATATATCTCCAAAATTTTTGACGAGGGGATTATTGACGATTCTACCCAGAAGAAATTATACAACCTTATCGGAGATTACAGCAAAGTCAGGTAAACAAGGCGTTACTTTTCGCGCCATCTGGTCAAGTACCTCGCCATAGTAAAGAAAAGAACAGTTTCCACAATAAGGATATACAGTTCTGCCGGCATTGCAGGAGATAGCCCAAATGAATATTGTGCCACGACTGCTGCGGGTGTAACTGGTGTAATGGAAAGCAGGTACAGGAACCCCCTCTGAATGGATTCATATGGATAGTAAGTTGGTGGCAGGATTGTCATAAGGACTGACAGTATTCCCGCAATTCCCCAGATGTTTCTGATGTGCTTTATGCTGCTGGAAATGATGAATGAAATGGAGGAAGTAGAAAGCACAAGCAGAGCCAGAACCAGTATTAGCATTAGGATTGAGAACAGAGAAAACAGATGATAGATGGCCCCCAGAATCCCATAGAGAATAATTCCGGGCAATGAAAACATCAGATAACTCAGTGTAAGGCCAATCATATAATCGGACGGAGAAACTGAGCTGGCCACATAAAGGTCCTGAATTCTGAGCTGAAGCCTGAAGAAAGCAGCATCTCCAGAACTCTGAAGTGCCACAGATGCAACAATGGCGATGAATCCTCCAACAAGGGCATATTTAACCAGGGCCCCGTCTGATAGGACATAAACCAGGAAAAGGAGTGCAAGAGGGGTGCTAAGTGCAGCTATTATGTACGAGGGACCTCTGGAGATTGTTCTTATTCCGTAATACCAGGCCAGCAGCAAAGTGAATTTAGGATTCAAGGCTAACCCCCCTGCTTATGAATAAGTCGTCGAGAGTCACGTTTTTGATTGTGAAGCCCTTTTCCAAATACTCCTGAACTTTGTTTTTCTTGATGTACCGGATGTACGTGTTGGACACTCTGATACAGTCACTGCAAGGTTCTGTGGTCTCGGCCCTGAACATACCCTCGAATTTACTGAGAAGGCTTTCAACAGTCCCCTGCTCAATAATATTTCCAGTATCCACAAGAAAAACTTCATCAGATAGTTCCATGGCCTCTTCCATGTAATGAGTTGTCAGGATGACATGTGAATCTATCTGCCTTATTGCGGACCATACTTCCATACGGGAAAGGGGGTCAAGCCCGGTGGTCGGTTCATCGAGAAATACAATTTCAGCATTTGATGCAAGAGCCATAGCAACAAACACTTTCCTCTTCATGCCTCCAGAAAGAGTGTCTGTAGGAGTATTCTTGAAATCTCCGAGGCCAATCTCATTGAGGGACCTGTTTGCTTCCCTGGTGGCTTCCATATATGAGAAACGTCTCCCCACAAGGTATAATTTCACTTGTTCGAAAGCTGTGAGAACCCCTATGGGCGACGCTTCCTGTGGAATGCTGACAATCTTGTTCCTAATATCATCAGGTTTGCGGATGATGTCAATTCCGTTGATTGTTACAGAACCTGAAGTGGGCATAAGCTGGGTGGAAAGTATTCTTAACAGGGTAGTTTTTCCTGCCCCATTACGGCCTATGATGGACGTGAGTCTCTCGTTTGCATTGAAAGAGATGCCTCTAAGGGCGACAACACCATCTGAGTATTTTTTGACGAGGTTATTCACTTCTATCATTTTATAAGTTGATAGATAAAATGGACCTACTTAAGAATAGGGAAATATGGGCATTTAGTTAACCCATTCTATAAACAGGTACAACTACTAATATGGATTCGCGCTTTATTGTAAGGTGGACCTCAAGGAAAAAGTGGAAAGATACATCAGCATTGAAAGTGAGGCATTGGAAAAGCTGAAGATATCAGTTCCAGAAAACTCCTTTCTAGGCGATTTCACCAGGAATGCCATGGAGATGATACAGAGTTACTACAGTGATGCAAAGCATTTCCAGGAAAAGGGGGATTTTATCAATGCCTTTGCTGCCCTGAACTATTCTTACGGGTGGATTGATTGCCTGGTTCGGCTGGGTGTTCTGGACGGTGGCGAGGATCATAGGCTCTTTACCCATTATAAATAATAGCATGCGAATCTAAATCCCAACCAAGTTTGAATCTCACTCAGAAAAAATCTGGACCAAGAAAGTATCTTAATACATGATACAATAGGGGTAAGCTAAACAAAAACGAAGGATGGTTCAATGGCTGAAACAAAAAGAGAGAAGAGAGATGATTTCCAATACATCGTAAGAGTCTCCAGCAGAGACCTTGATGGAGAGCGCACCGTTCAGCTCGCGCTTGCCGATTTGAAAGGCATTGGTATCAGGCTGTCTCAAATGATCATAAAGGAGCTCGAACTCCCCGCCAACAAGAAGATTGGGGAGCTGAGCGAAAAGCAACTGGATGAGCTAAGAGAGTATATCGATACAAAGCAGTACGAAGGAATACCAAGCTGGGCTTACAACCACAGAGGGGAAATGGTAACAGGAGATGACCTGAACCTGGTTTCCAACGATCTCGATATTCAAATCAATGACGATATAAACGCAATGAAGAAGATCAAGTCTTACAGAGGAGTAAGGCACGAAAAGGGCAAGAAGGTCAGAGGCCAGAGAACCAGATCCAATGGAAGGCACGGTCTCACCATGGGTGTCCAGAGGAAGAAGGAGTGAGATGACCAATGGGAGATCCTAAATTTCCGAAAAAGACATACGCAACGCCCAGACATCCATGGCAAAAGGACAGGATTGATGCAGAGAAGGAAATTCTCAGCAAATACGGCCTTAAGAACAAAAGAGAACTCTGGAAAGGCATGGAGGTGTTGAAATCATTCAGAAGCCAGGCAAGAGACCTTCAGGCAAGAATGAGGGTCAGCGATGCAAACGCAGAAAAGCAGTTTCAGGCCCTTATACACAGACTTGTAAGATACAACATACTGAGTCATACTGCCACTCTTGATGACGTGCTTTCCCTTTCTATTGATGATATTCTTTCAAGAAGGCTCCAGACTATTGTTTTCAAGAAGAATCTTGCAAGGACACCCAAACAGGCAAGACAGATGATCACCCACGGACATGTTACATTAAATGGAAGAAGAGTAACTGTACCGGGAATGCTTGTTGAAGGCACTCTCGAGAACTCAATCATTTACCACGAAAGATCACCGTTCACTGACGACCTTCACCCAATTAGACAGGTCATCACCAGCGGCCCTCTTGAAAAGGAAGTGACGGCAGAGCCGGGAACAGAAGGCGAAACTCCGGGGACTGATGGCGCAAAGACGAAAACCGAAGGATCCAGGAGACCGACGCAATTCAATGGGCAAAGAAGGCCAAGGCCCCCTATGGGAAGGCCAGGTTATGACCGGAGACCAAGGAGAACTCCAGGAAAAGGAGAAGGGAAACAATGAACAAAACTGGTATCGCACATATTTATGCCTCGCAGAATAACACCATTATACTTGTAACTGACACAACCGGAGCAGAAACCATTGCCAAGGCAACTGGCGGAATGGTTGTAAGGAATGACAGGGAAGAATCAAGCCCATATGCTGCAATGAAAGCCGCAGACCTTATTGCTGAAAAACTCAGGGAGAAAGAAATTTCTGATCTGATCATAAAGGTAAGAGCACCCGGAGGCAGCAAGTCCAAGATCCCGGGACCAGGTGCCCAGTCTGCAATCAGGGCGCTCTCAAGAGCAGGCTTCAAAATCCTGAGGATAGAAGAAGTTACCCCGATCCCGCACGACGGCACAAAGAAGAAGGGTGGAAAGAGGGGAAGGAGAGTTTAATTACATGTCCCTGAAGATTCTTAAGGCAGAAGACAGGTTCATAAGGTTTACAATAGACGGCATCACGACTCCCGTAGCCAATGCCCTGAGAAGAACACTGCTGGACGACATTCCTAAACTTGCAATAGACAGGGTAATATTTCACCACGGTCAGATTAGGGACAGGGAAGGAAACGTTTACGACTCATCCCTTCCATTGTTTGATGAGATAGTTGCACACAGGCTATCACTGGTTCCACTAGTCAGTGACCAGAAGATGAACTTCAGGGAAGAGTGCGTTTGTGAAGGAAAGGGCTGCCCTCTGTGCACAATGTCCTACTCAATCAACAAGATAGGCCCATCTGTAGTTACATCAGCGGACCTGCAGCCAATGGGAAATCCGGAACTTGTGCCCAGCGATCCTGACATACCTATAGTGAAACTTGGCCCAAAACAGGCTATCCTGGTAACGGGAGAGGCTATAATGGGAAGGGGCAAGACACATACCAAGTGGCAGGTTACCTCCGGTGTTTTTTACAAATACCACAGGGAATTCGTTGTAACAAAATCGGACTTTGAGAAATGGGCATCAATAAAGGAGAAGTGTCCGCAAAGTGTCTTATCAGAGGATTCAAAGACAATCAGGTTCACTGATGACAATTCCTGCAAGGCCGTAAGGCAGTTGCTTGATTATTCCTTTGTGAAGCTTGTGGAAGATGACACCCAGTTTGTGTTCCAGTTTGAAACAGATGGCTCATACAAGGCTATCGAGGTTCTGGAGTATGCACTGAAAAGGCTTCCACAGAGATTGAACACACTTCTTGAGAGTCTTACGACACCAGATTAAACCCAAACATTATTTTTTATTCCAAGACATTATTCGTAAGAGCATGGAAGATTTCTACAGGGATTTTTCCAATATTGGGGACCAGATATTCGAGTCACTGCGCTCATCAGGCGGCGAATACAGGAACAAGAATGTCGTAGGGATAGGTGCAGATGGCACGGCGACCCATGCTATGGACAAAGCCTGCGAAGACATAATCGTAAGGTATGTAGAAGAAAACGATCTTCCATTCAACATTATGAGCGAAGAGCTCGGATTCCTTGACAGGAGTTATGACGAAACCATTCTCACAGATCCTCTAGATGGTACATTTAACGCTGAAAACAAGATTCCTTTTTACTCCGTATCCATCGCAACCTTAAAGGATGATTTCAACAGCCTCACCAGGGGTTATATCAAGGACCTTGCCAGGGGCGATGTATTTTATGCGGAGAAGGGCAAGGGAAGCAGGCATAACGGCGATCCAATCAGGGTCTCTCCTGTTCCCATACATGGTTATACAATAAGTGTGGGGACATGCAGCGACGATATGAGGCGAAAGCTGATCGAACTCCCGGGAAGGCACAGGTCCCTTGGATGTGCATCACTTGAAATGGCACTTGTAGCAAGGGGATCAGTGGATATGATGGCTTACGTTGGAAGAGAGTCATACATCAGGAATATTGATGTGGGAGCCGGTGTAATCATAGTTCGGGAAGCTGGGGGAGTTGTTGTGGACCAGAGTGGCTCTGAATTCAACATGGGCTTGGATGTAACGGTAAGGACGAATATTATGGCAGCAAGAAACAGAGAAGTACTTGGTGATCTCATATGAGGATCGCCTTTACAATACGCAGGAACTGTGAGAGGTGTGCCAGGGTTGTCAGCAGGATAGTTGATCTTATCCCTGACGACTGGCAGAAACTATATGACAAGGAATGTGCAAAATTCCTCGAGGTCAGGGGGACTGACCTTGAAGCAATCGTCGCAGACATAATTATTGCCGTTGGGGGCGACGGTACTGCATTGAGGGCTACTCAGATGGCCAAGGGCCCCGTACTTGGAATAAACATGGGTGGCCTGGGATTCCTTACAGAAGTTGAAATTGGCGATGTTGAAAACTCAATATACAAGCTCATTAAGGGAGAGTACAAGATAGAAAAAGACATGAAGCTCAAGGTCAAGATCAATGGCCTGGAGGTTCTAGACTGCACCAATGAAGCAGTTATCCACACCAGCAAGATTGCCAAGATAAGAAAATTCAATATTTATGCTGGAGAGAATTTCCTTGACAGCGGAAGCGCTGATGGCATAATTGTCTCAACTCCAATCGGGTCTACTTCCTATAACTACAGTGCAGGCGGACCCATCATCCATCCATCCCTGAATGTAATGGTCCTGACATACCTTGCACCTTTCAGGTCAAGAGTGAGGCCAATGGTTATACCGGCAGAGCAGTCAATCAGGATTAAACTGGCTGGTACGGGCCAGGAATCCATTGTAATACTGGACGGCCAGGCTGAATATCCCGTGAATGAGAATGACGAGATTGAAATCACCGCCTCTAAAAACAAGGCAGAGTTCATAACTTTCAGGGACTCATTCTACGATAAAATTCGGGAGAAGCTCATCAAGCATGTGGTCAATTAGGCAACGGACCCTCAGGATGATCATGGAAGCCTCTCTAGATTCCTACCCAAAGGAATTTGGGGCATTTATGAAAGCGGAGAAGAATGTGATCTACGAGATCGCTATACTTCCCGGGACAGTTCAGGGAGATCACCACACTCTGTTCTACCTTTACAATAAACCCATCGATTTCAGCGTAGTCGGATCCGTGCACTCCCACCCATCCGGCGTGCCAATTCCATCCGATGCCGATCTGAACATGTTCCAGAACACAGGTTCTATACACATTATTGTGGGGTACCCTTATGGCATTAACAACTTCATAGCTTACGATAGGAACGGAAACCGGGTAGAAGTAAGAGTAATATGAACCGAACTGCCTTGAGGGCAGATCGGCAATAAATTTAGAGTTTCAACCCAAGTGGCCCGGAATAAGAGGAAGACGGCCTAATGAGCCTGTTGTCAGCGATCTGTTCTTTGTAATGGGCAATCCAGCCGAAAACCCTTGAAGCTGCGAAAATAGGTGTGTAAAAGTCCTGCGATATGCCAAGGATATCCATGTAAATGGCAGCGTAGAAATCCAGGTTTGCAGGAACGCTTTTTTTCTCCCACATCCGGTTTTCTACTACTTCTGCAATTTGTAAAACCTTTGAGTCAGGGGCAATTTCCTTTAGCTTTGCCTTCACAAATTGAGCTCTTGGGTCCAGCCTTTTATATATCCTGTGCCCGAATCCCATGACCTTCTCCCCTTTTGCTATCTGCTGGTCAACGTATTTCACTGCTTCATCCGTGTTTTTGAAATTCTTGAAGAAATCCAGTATCTCAGCATTTGCGCCACCATGCAGCGGACCTTTAAGTGTAGCCAGCGCGGTCGTAAAAGAAGATATGGGATCGGCCAGGGTTGAAGCAGTTACTCTCAGGGCGAACGTTGAAGCATTGAATTCATGCTCCATGTAAAGTGTCATCAGCATATCGAGGTACTTTGCCTTGAGGGGGTCCTTTTTCCCGGTGATGAGGTGGTAGAATCTTTCTGAATATGTACCATCAATTGGCTCAAGTGGTTCAAGCCCGTGGGCCAGCCTGTATGAGAGTGAGATGAACTCAGGAAACTTGGCAGCCATCTCAATCATCAAGTCATCCCCCTGAGTATGTTTATAGTGGTAGAAGGAAACAATGTCCCTGAGTGCCCTCATGAGGTCCTTTTCCTTCAGGACTCCTATCACTTTTCTCGCTTCTGCATCAACACCAAAATTGCTTCTTATCTTTGCCGAGAAATATTCCTTTTCCTTCTGGTCTGGCAGCTTGCCATTTACTATGAGGTATGCCGTATCCTCAAAACCCTTCTTCTCCACTAAGTCGACGACTTTGTATCCTCTGTACAGGAGATTGCCGTTGCTGTCAGTGGTCGCTATGGCGGTCTTGTCCACAATTACATTTACAAGCCCTTTTGGTACTGTTATCTCTTCTGCCACGTAATTCACCTTAAGTCCGGGATAGCTCTGCGTCTTCCCTTTCATACTGGTTATAACCTATAACTTCATAAAAGTCAGCCCTGGTCATAAGTTTGTCAATGTAATCTCTCTGTGTTCCAGTTGTCTTCAGGTCGCTGTAAGCTTTTTCCATGGCCTTAAGAGACACACGGAAGGCGGTCAAGGGAAAAATTACTGCATTGTACCCTATCTTCTTGAGTTCCTCAACCGAAAGCAGAGGACTCTTTCCAAATTCAGTCATGTTGGCAAGGAGCAGGCCTTTTATTCCTTTCCGGAACTCCCTGAATTCTTCTTCAGTTTCGGGAGCTTCAGTAAAAATCATGTCTGCACCGCTTTCCAAATAGAGGTTTGCACGCTCTATTGCATCTTCCATGCCATTAACCGCCCTCGCATCTGTCCTGGCAATAATCATGAAGTCAGGATCCTTCCTGGTGTCGGATGCTATTCTGAGCTTTCTGGCCATCTCCGATCTCTCAACGATCTTTTTCCCGTTAAGGTGCCCGCACCTCTTAGGGAGAACCTGGTCCTCAAGGTGCAAGGCTGCTGCTCCAGCGCCCTCAAAGAGTCTGACGGTTCTGGAAACATTCACAGGTTCTCCGAAACCGGTATCCGCATCAACAATGAGCGGAACCCTGCTCACTGAGGTTATCCTCCTGATCTCTTCAGCCACTTCAGTAGAAGTTGTAACGGACAGGTCAGGAAGCCCCATTGCCCCTGCTACGCCTGATCCAGAGAGATATGCTGCCTTGAATCCAGCCTTTTCGGTGAGAAGGGCTGTTATTCCATTGAAGACGCCTGGAGCAACCACGAATTCGTTTTTCAGCAATTCTCTGAGTCTACCCGGTCCAAGATTCACATTATCCTTTAAAATTGACATCGGAAATCACCTCAAACAGTTCCCTGACACTCTTCTTCTCAAAATTTTTCATGAAGTCAACCAGGATTTTCGCGTTGTTCTCACCAATAACTGATTTCCCCTTGTTTTTCAGATCTTCCCATGTGTATGGCTTCTTGAAGTGTCCCTTAGGGACATCCATTTCCTGCTCAAATGCACCCTTGTCAGTAGTAACTCTGATTTTCACAGGAAGGTTCTCAGGATACATTTCATTAAACCTCGATGTGACCTTGTAGCTTGAAACATCGATGATTCTCAGGATCTCCCTGTCTTTCAGATAAATGTCATCATAGGACGTCGGGGTAGGTGCGCCATTTTTCAGGGTAAAGGCAACAATGTAAGGCATGCTGTGGTCTGCAGTCTCCCTGGTTCTTGGCCTTAATTTTTCTGGGTCTTTAATTATAATTTTGTGTGCAACTTCAAATGTCTCCACCTCTACTTTCTCAATCCTGCCCGAAATTTCTTCTCTGAGATTCAGGGCAACTTCTGCAGCACTCATAGCATGGTACTCAACCGGGTAATTTTTGATCATTGTCCTAAGTACCTTTCCGGGCTTGAGGTTTAATTCAAATTCCCCAGATACCTGCTTGAAGAAGCCCATTTCTCCGGTAAAAATTGGAGATGGCCCGGTGAAGCCTTCTAGGGCAAGAAGTGCCGCAAAAACAGAATTCCTGCTGGCATCCGAAGCAGTGCACCCTTTCCACATGGACAATTCTCCAGCTCTTGTCTGCCTTAGGCTGATGTTATTGTTGATTGCAAGATTTATCAGGTTTTCATATTTTTCATGGCTAAAACCAAGAAGAAGGCCAAGACCTGCTGCAGCTGAAATGGAAATATATGTTACATGGTCCCAGCCCCTGTCTCTTATGGAAACGGCATCGGACAACGCACCCACTACGTCATAAGCAACTGAAACAGCTTTGGCAGCATCCAGGCCACTGAGATCTTTAGCGTATGCCATTGAAAGGATTGGTGGCACATTGTCTGAAGGGTGCAGTGCCTCTTTTGACAAATAAGTGTCGTTGAAATCTAAGTATCTGGTCATGGAACCGTTGATAAAAGTTGAGATGTCAACAGAGGCTTTCATATCAGTAAAATATACAGGTGAGTTGAGTTTTCCACTTGATGGAAGGAGAGCTTTTTTTTCAATTGAAACTGGTGGAGCACTCATTGCACCATAAGATGTAATGAGGGAATCAGCAATTCTCTTCTTCATTTCGTCTAGAACCTTTGGCTCCAATCCTTTGGACCCAACTTCTGCAGCATGATCGAAGATCTGGCTTACAATTTTGTCCATGCCTTGTAATACCAGAAAAATATATATTAAATTCCTAAAAGTTCCTGTGATGCAGCAAAATCAGAAAAAAAGGTCAAATGTGTACCTAAGGTATATATTTTATATGGAACTTAGAAAACACGGAATGCATAAAAACGAACTATCATGATGACGATGGAAAAATTTAAATGCATATTTGACAATTGAAGTAAACTGGAACAGAGTAGCATGGAACCACTATTAGCTAAATCTGACAATATGGCTACCTTAGGAATAGCCAGAGTTTGTCATTGTTTGCGACATGCCATGTTATGGTTCCGGGATTAAGGAAAAGGTGAGGATATTTGATAACAATTGGAATTGACTTGGGATATGGAGATACAAAAGTCGTCGGGGCTGATGGAAAAAGGGAGAAGTTCCCCTCCAGATGGGCCTCAACAGAAGCCAAGGCATGGGGATTTGGTGGAACTACAACAGTACTTACAATAGATGATGGCGAACCATTCTTCTTTGGAGAGGATGCTGCTGGAGCAAGCGTAAGGGAACCACAGGGAGATGGAAGGCTTTCTGATCCTGACTCACTTCCATTGCTCGCTGGTGCACTCTGGATGAGTGGCGCTGGCACAGATGGAAACTTAACTGAACTGACAATAGGCAGTGGAACACCTCTGGGAACGTTCGAGCACGAACTTGCAGCTGCGAAGGAATTCCTTGAGGGAAAACAGCTCACTCTGAAATCTCTCGCATCAGGCGAAGTTAGAAAGTTCAAATTATCAAAGCTTGTCATGAGGCCACAGGGTGTTGGAGCAGCGCTGTTCCTTCTTGATCAGGGTCTCATAAAGACGCAGTATGGATATGGTGTGGTAATTGATATCGGTTCAAGAACGACTGATGTTCTTACAGTAAATCTCAAGAACATGGAGCCTGTGGTCGGAATGTCATTCAGTATCCAGGCTGGTGTTGGGGATGTCGTATCAGGAATAGGCAAGGCAATTGCAAAAGAAACCGGTTTCTTAGTGCCAACAGATATTGCAAGGGAAGCAATCTCTCAAACTGTTGTTTTCAAGCAGAGAGAGGTGGGTGGACCAAAAGTCTCAGAGCCTATACTTAACAATCTCGCGTCAAGGGTCCTTGATAAACTCAGGGAAAACCTAAGAGAGGAACTTGACAGGATAACTGCACTGATTCCGGTTGGTGGAGGATCAAGCCTGATTGGGCACAAACTGGAAGCTCTGGCTCCCGGCGCAATGATAAAAATCCCGTCCGAGGATGTGCAGTTCGCCAATGCTCTGGGCTATAGGGATGCAGCAAGTAGATCTAAGTAAATGATCTACTTGTCACTTTTATTTAGCCTGAAACTATTTATATTCAATATTGATCGAAATCATCCTTTGATGAAGTAAGGATGAATGTTCATGGTTGCAGATAAAGGGAAAAAAACTGAATCGGGACCGGAAGAGCCGGAAGACCTCGAGAATTTTGAGAACCTGGGAGAGGTCACCATAACCCTAGGTCTAGAGGAACTTTCCGCCATCAACCTTCTTAGGCAGGAAGATGAATCTGCCATGGATGTCATAAGAAGGGCCCTGCAGGATTCTCTTGAATATGGAGTCATGAAACATGTTCTAAGTTCAGTGGATTCTAGAATCGCTGAATTGTCCAATAGGTATAAAACAACAAAATCCTCCATAATTAACTTCAGATATGACGTGGGCAACGGCCTAAGGTCTCCCGAAGAGCTCCGCAAGAAGGAGGATAAAAGCGTAAAGACCACCAACCTCAAAGCATCGCTGGAAAAGAAATGGGCCGAACTCGAAAATGCTAAAAACAGTGACTAATCTGTAAACAAATTATCTGCAATCTTTACTTTATGAATTCTTAAATAGAAGTTATTACTGGTATTACCCATGGCATTGAACGCAGGGGATACCGCCCCCGATTTCGAGGCGCAAACAGATTCTGGTTCCAAACTAAGATTAAGTAACATTCTCAGGGAGAAGGAAGTGGTTCTGTATTTCTACCCAAAGGATGAAACACCAGGATGCACCGCTGAAGCCTGTTCTTTCAGGGACCACTGGGACGATATCAAGGAACTGGGGGCAGAAGTGATCGGAATCAGTTCAGACTCTTCAGAATCGCACAAGAAATTTAAGGAACATCACCAGCTCCAGTTCACACTAGTCAGCGATGGTGACAAGGAAATCAGGCGCAAATATGATGTAAAGGGTTCAATCCTGCCTCCCAGGACTACTTTTGTTATATCCAGGGATGGGAAGATTGCACATGTATACAATTCTCAGATGAATGCAAAGCATCACGTTGAGGAAGCCCTTAATGCACTGAAGAAACTCAGGATTGTTGGAGGCAAACAGGCAGCACAACCATAAAATTGGTGTCTTGCATGTTAACAGAATATGTCAGTAGTTTCTAATTCCGGTACAGTACTTGTAACGGGAGGTAGCAGGGGAATTGGCAGGGCCATATCAATGGAGCTTGCCAGCAAAGGTTATGACATCATGTTTACGTACAATTCCGGAGCAAAAGAAGCTGAAAAAACAGCAAAGGATATTTCCAGCCTTAATGTGAAAGCAGAATCTTTTCAGGTCGATCTTTCTTCAAGATCTCAGATTGAAGTTTTCACCAGGAAAATTCTAGAGCGCGATGCCAAGCTCTTTGCACTTATCAACAACGCTGGAATATACCAGGGAAACACTCTTAACGAAATCAAGGACGAAGATTGGGAGAAAATAATTGGGCTAAACCTTTCAGCTCCTTTCTATCTTGCAAGAAACCTAAATCGCATCATAGTGGAAGGCGGCTCCATCATAAACATCTCTTCTGTTTACGGTTTCAGGGCAGATCCATGGGCACATGGGTACCAGGCATCCAAGGCTGCACTGATCCATCTTACAAAAGGACTCGCAAAAGAACTTGCCCCTTCCATTAGAGTAAATGCAGTGGCACCAGGTTATGTGAGAACCGATATGAACAGGGGTGGATGGGAGAGTGACTCTTTTAATTCAAGGATAAAGAAAGTTACACCGATGGGAAGATGGGGCGAGCCCGAGGATATCGGAAGGGCAGTCGCGTTTCTCATCAATCCGGAAAACACCTTCATCACAGGCCATACTCTCGTAGTGGATGGCGGAATAGGAATCTAGTCCGCAACTCTATTTTTGCTCACTCTAAGGAGGAAAAAGTACGGTATCAATGGTATGGACTATGCCATTGTCTGCTAACAAATCGGATGACACAATTGAGGCTTCGTTCACTTTTATGTGGCTCCTAAAAAACCCTGAATATTTTAAAATAAGTTTTTTCCCGCAAAGGGTCTCAAGTTCAAGGTGGTTCTTCTTCTTGAGGGATTCTTGAATTAAACTGGTTGTATAACTGCCCTTGACAATATGGTACTTGACCAGCAACTGGAACTGTTCACGATCTCCCCGTACATCCCTGAACTTTCCTGCTGGCCCCTGTGCCACTGCCAGGTCAATTGGGGCAAAAACGGTAAAGGGCCCATCACTCTTCAGTAAGTCCACCATCTGGGCGGACTTAATTGCATCAGTAACGATTTTCATTTTTCCTGATGATGACATTAGGTCTATGACCGAACCCATGTTCGGTTATACAATAGGTATATAGTAATTATATTGGTACAATGAATCACAAAATCCAACTTTGGAATATTTTGAAATATATTATAAGGAAAAGGAGTTTATTGTGGTGAAGTTTTCAGCAACTCAATCAACTCGCTAGCTTCCTTTCTGGTCAGTTCCTCCAGTTGAGCCTTCCTCAATTTCTTGAGGTAGGAACTTGAAATTCCTGAACCATTGGGAGTTTTCTGGAGGTTCTGTATGAACTTGAGCTGCTTCGTTGTCGGAGCAAGTTCCGAAGCATCCAGCCTATCACCTTTGGGCATCGTCATCAGATTATCTATGAGTTCAGAAGCTTCGTTAATTGAAAGCTCGTTTACCGAAGTCTTGCGATGCTCCTTAAGAAAATCTCTGGCCTTCGACCTTCTTTCCTCCGTATCCTGGAGGTTGGTCAGGAAACCTATCTGCTTACCCGTTGCAAATCCGGCAGAGAGGTTCTCTCCCTCCACCTTGATAGCCTTAAGTTTGTCTATTAACTCAGAAGTCTCAGGAACTGTGAGTTCACCAATGTTACCCTTATCCTTAGATTTAAGAAATTTAAGGACAGCCTCTTCCCTTTCTGTGGAAGCGTTCCTGAGCTTTTCGATGAAATCCATCTGTTTTTTGGTAGGTGCGGAACCTCTATCTGCCATTTTAGATCTTTCCTCTGATTAACATAAGCCACCTTTGCCATGGACATCTGGCTTATTCATACCTTAGAGGTTTGAAATTACTTGAAATTTTGGTGACTCGGCTGGTTCATCCTGCTTAGTCATGACAAAGAATTCGTAAGGAAATCATGCCGGATCTTTTCCCTGAAACTCTCGTCCTCGGCGAACTTTTTCGCCGTATCACTCAATACTTCAATGACTAGATCCAGTGCTTTTTTGGCCTTTATTGACTTTGCCGCTTCAAGTGAGACATGAGAATGCCATGGCGTCCCCTCATCAGCAATCTGGAAATCCAGTTCGAGGGCCGGCTTAATCTGTGAAATATTTGCGAAATCAGTGGATCCTCCCGGTTGCTTGGAGAAAGTTTCCTCCAGCGATGGGCACTTCGCACCTCTGCCAACAAGCCTGTCCCTTATGAAATTTGATAGGGCCGGGTTGATTTTGGTGGTCGTGAATAATGGCCCTATTTCCCTGATTTTGCACGATGTATCCGTGGCACTTGCACATCCCTCTGCAATTTTTGAAAATCTTCTTACAAGTTCACCATGGTACTTGATGTCTGATGACCTGATCCCGTAAACAAGAACTGCCTTTTCAGGTGTAACATTTGATGCTGTTCCGCCTTCCTTGATTATTCCATGTATAACCACATTAAGGTCTCTTCGGACGTGCTGCCTCATCATGTTCACGCCGGTGTAGGTCAGAATGGCGGCATCCAGAGCACTTCTACCCTTGTCAGGATCGGCAGCTTCGTGGGATGCTGTTCCAGTGAATGTAACTTCAAAATCCTGCACAGCAAGGGATTGCCTGCCAACATCCCAGCTGTCACCGGGATGGGAGCCCAGAACTATGTCAACATCATCAAAAAATCCCCTGTTGGCCATCAGGATTTTGGAACCTGAATACTCGCCGCTTCCTTCCTCATCTGGAGTCCCTATGACAACAATCCTGGCGTTATGGACCTTTTCAGCTGATTTGATGGCGGAGAACAGAGCGGAAGCAGCAATGAGATTGTGGCCACAGGCATGACCTATGCCTGGTAGAGCGTCGTATTCAGCAAGAAATGCAATTGTTGGGCCACCCTGGCCGACGGCCTTCTCAGCGCGGAATGCAGTTGGAATTCCCGCGTATTTTTCTGTAACCTTGAAACCTCTGGATTTCAATACACTTGACAAGTATTTGGCAGATTTGAATTCCTGACTGCCGGTCTCATTCAACTCATGAATATTTAGGGCAACATCCCACTGATTTTTGTGCGAAAAATCCTCCGAAGTAATCACGAATAATTATGCATATTTCACATTTAACCATTGTTCAGAAAATAATGTAAAGATAGGGTGCCGTCTTGTTCTATACTGGGGTCAAATCAGTAAAATAAAAGCCGTCCCTGAAAGCAGATTGCCCAACCCTGATCTTTATGGATTCAGAGAAGAAAGGTGCACTGTATGCAAATGTGTGGAATTCTCCATTCTCCCCGCAGGGATCCACTTCTTTCGGCAAATCCTTAAGAAATCCTCCATTAAAATCTCTCCCTCCAAATGACTCGTCCAATTTTCTCGGATCAAGACATACGATCTTCGCCTTTATTCCGGCATTGATGATTTCATTGGCCAACTGATGCGGGTTTTGCCCCCATAAAGGAAAAACAGGTTCAATGCCTGTCCCCTTCATCATTGCGATCCTGTAATCCCTCACATCTTCAAGGAAAATGTCTCCAAATACCACATATTTTACATCCATTTCCTTAAGTTTGTTTATGGCTCTCCTCATGGCATTCTCATAAATCTGGTTACTGCTGACTTTGGGAATTTCTACCTTCAACAGGGGGAGTCCGCACATTTCTGCCTGCTTAAATAGCAATTCCTCCCTTACCCCATGCATCGAGACCCTTTCATAGTCCACATTTACGGTCGTCAATAAAGTAACTGGCTGAATTTCATGTGACATAAGGGTTTTGTAAAGCGCCATTGTGGAATCCTTTCCAGAACTCCAGGATATTGCTGCTTTTGGAAGATTAGAGCTAACCATGAAAAAGGGAAGGCTTACTGACCTTTATTTGTTTTCAAGTGAAATTGCTGTCAGGCACGGGCAGAAACGTGAAGAAAATTACATATCAGATATTCTTTAAGGCTCTTCCCGCTTTCATCTGGGTAAACTTGATCAACAAATAGGAAGCAGGGCCCATTCTTTCAAATTTTTTGGTACGGGTGAGATTTCACGCTCCCGTTTTCCTGTAATTAGGTTTATCCAAAGAAAAACAGGCTTTCATAAGTTCCCACTCCTAGGGGTTCCCTACAAAAATCCGATGTGACATTGCATTTTCAACTGATCCAAAGATGCGATACATTTCATGGATGAACCCTGTGAATTCCCATTCATTCGATGTCCCAATGTTTCAGGGGAAAAAATAAAACATCCAAGTCTATTTTGTTCTTGCCTTTCAATATCATGATAAGCATCATTGGTGAGGCCATAGTGGGCCGGCAGTATGAAGAGAGTTGGTAGTAGTATGAAACAATCTGATTTTGGAGAAAATATTAAGGTGGTAGCACATAGAGGAGGAGCCGGGTTAGCTCCTGAGAATACAGTCACAGCTTTTGCCAGGGCTGAGGAAATGGGGGCAGACGCCATTGAACTTGACGTAAGACTCAGTTCTGACGGAAGGATTGTTGTGATACACGATCCTGATCTTTACCGTGTTTACGGTGACCGAAGATTCGTCTCCCAATTGACGTATGAGGAGATTTCGGCTGTGAAGCTTCCCGGGGGAGAAAACACTCCTGATCTGGAGAATATACTTAGAGATTTCAAGATAGACTTTTTTGTGGAAATAAAGACGCCTTCAGCCGTTCCAAAAATAGTTGAACTGTTCAGGAAACAACCCTCCTATGTTAGAAGATGCAAGGTTATCTCCTTTTTTCATGAATCCCTGAAAATTTTAAAGGGAGAGTTAACCTCGGTAAAAACCGGGGCATTGCTAAGCGGTTTTCCCGTTGATCCCGTTTCAGTGGTGAAAGCATGCAGTGCAGATTTTCTCTCATTGGACCATGGCGGCATTCAAGTTTCTTATGTTTCTCTCTGCCACTCAGCTGGCGTTCCTGTCAACGTATGGACGGTCAACTTCCCGGGCGACATATCAAAAATGATATCTATGAATGTGGACTCCATAACATCGGATAGACCGGATCTGGTTCTGAAAGCACTCGGCAGGTAAATGTTACATTAATCACATCGTGCTGTTTCAGGGACTGCACAAGATGTTTACCTTCCAAGGGCGTTTTCCTAGAAGTATGTACTCTTGCCATATAGTTTCTATACTGGTACCGAAGACCCACTTAAGCTATTTATTTTAAATGCCAGATATTTAAGAGATGCTCTCAAATTTTACTGCACCAGTGATAAAACATGGAAAATAAAATAAAAGCTATAATTAGTGTAGTGATTGTAGTGGCTGTCATTGGAAGTGGAGCAGGCTTATACGAGCATTTTGCAGCCTCAAATCAGCAACAGGAGGTTGTAATTTACGCAGACTATTCGCCATCACTTGTCCAGCCACTTTTTAACGATTTCCAGAATGCAACAGGCATAAAGGCTGTAGTCCAGTATGGAGCTATGGGCACACTTCAGGGCAAACTTATAGCTTCCAGGAACGCACCACAGGCAGACGTTCTCTTTGGCGGTGCACCTTCAGCATATATCAGTGTTGAAAACCAGTCAATACTGCAGAGCTACACACCTTCTGCGCTTGCAAACCAGTCAGAATATATCGGAAATCACGTTCTATGGAGATCAGGCAACTGGACATGGTTCCCATACAGCTACGCTGTTCTTGGCCTGTCTATAAACTACCACCTGTTGGCAAACTCATCTGATCCAACAAACTTCACGAATCTGACCAATCCCATTTACAAGGGAAAGATTGTGCTTGAGAATCCGGCCACATCGACCACAACAGGAATTGCCTTCTATTCAATGGTTGAGCAGTACTACATTAATCACTATGGAAACACAACAGGAACGCAGAAATTCGTTTCATACATGAGAGCACTCTTTAACAACAGTGTTGCACAAACACCATCAGATGATGAGAATGCTGAGGTTGTTCTAGGCCAGGGCGGTGGAGCCATAACTATTGACTGGTCATATATGCCAACACTCTACCAGCAGCTTAATGGCTATACCTTGAAACCACAGTTGCTGTCAACCGCTGTTCTTGGAGCATCTGCAATGGCTCTAGTCAATGGTGCACCACACCAGAAAGCAGCAGAGGCATTTGTGAACTGGATTCTCTCAAAGCAGGGTCAGACAGATATTGGAACAATCCTCCACAAACCTCCGGTAATATCAGGAGTACCAATTCCTGCGGGTTCATTCTCTCTCAGTAGCATCATTCCAGTGGCATTCCCTTACAACCAGTCATTCACTGTGAGCCATGCCACCCAGATTGACAACCTGTTTACGACCTACGATTCCTGATGAGGCATACCGGAAACAGGACAGCGATAACCATATCGCTGTTTATTTTTCTATCTTTTTTTACACTTGGGCCTTTGATAACCCTGGTTCTCACATCCCTGAACTCATCCAACACAAGTATATTTGAAGGCAGATTCGGTTTCACACTTTCATCCTACATTTCAATTGTCAATTCTTCCTATGATCTTAAGGCTCTAATGGACACTGTTCTGCTAAGCCTTGGAGTCGCCCTTCTTTCGCTGGTTATTTCCCTGCCAGTTTCCTACGGTCTTTCGTGGACAGATATGCCTTTGAAGAAATTTATCAGGACCACGCAGATGATGGGGTTAGGTATTCCCGGATTCATTGTTTCCCTGGTAATGATTGTGTTTACCGGGAGTATTTTCCATTCAGGTTTCCATGTACACACATTCTGGGGGGTCCTAATCGCATTATCTCTTTCTTCCGTCCCCTTTCAGGTCCTGTACTCCACAATATCTTTCGAGAGGCTAGATTACAGGCTTATTGAGGCGGCAAAGGCAAATGGTATTGATCAGGTCCGTACTCTTTTTGGTGTCACAATACCGCTTCTTATCCCGGGAATAATGTCTGGTTTTATAGTGGTATTTCTCCTTACAACGGGTTCCTTATCTGTGCCTCTGCTTCTATCGCCTCCCTCATTCCCACTTCTCGCTCCCCTTGCGTACTCGGAGCTCCTGTCATTTTTCAACTGGACCCTCGCATCATCGGATTTGATTCTGATTTTCATAGTTAACATAATTGCAGTCCTATTTTACGTAAAGCTATCAAAGCGCATTCCTAAAACTGTTTCAGGAAAAGGCTTCAGGACATTGAAAAATTCAAGCAGGGCTGTCAGCTATGGCCTGTTCGCCTATTCACTAATTTTTGTTGTGATATTCATTGGTGAGATATTTATCATAGGAGGTTATGCCTTCGGCAAGAAATGGGCCGGGACACCGCTTCCAATTGGATTTACGACATCAAATCTGATTGCGGGCCTTTCACTTTACCCTTTCTCTCCGTTTTCAACTTTGTTCATAGGTGCTGGAGCAGGATTAGTTGCAGTATTGCTCACTCTCGCGATCACATACGGGAACAGGACTGGTTCTGTCGGGGCCTCGGAGTATATGAATCTTCTCATTCTTGTTGTTTTTAGCCTTTCAAACACCATAATAGGGATAAGCTATCTGTCCATGTTCAGTAACAGAACCACTGGTTTTCTGATCAACTCCGTCCCGGTTGTTCTTCTGATTGGATACGTATTTGCCAGGCTTGGATATGCAGCCAATTCAGTGAGGCTATCAGTTGATTCACTCTCTGACAGCATAATACACTCTTCGAGGCTCATGATTCCAAGTGAAAAGAGCCCCTTTTACCGGGTAATCATGCCTCTTGTACTGCCAGGTCTCCTTGAAGGCTTCCTTCTGGTTTTGGTTAGGTCGGCCATAGATTATGGTTCCACAGTATTTCTCGCCCCAATAAACTGGACAACACTTTCTCTTTCATCTTACAGCTTCATAATAACTGGAGAGCTCGGTCCGGGAGCCGCCATGTCTCTCATGATACTTGCAATTACCATTCCTGTGTCGTATTATCTTTACAGGATGAGGTCCAGAAATGTCACATAGATAACTTCTCATACACTAATGTTGGAAGGAGCGTCAATATTATAGGAGTTTTCCGTTGGACTCTATCAGTTGATGTTAATACTGGTCAAAATGTGAAAAGTTGCTTTTTTCTCATTATGTCTCATTTTCATGAGGCAGGGAAATGTAATGCATCATGCCGGTACTGGAATATTTGACTCATTGGGGAATATATGATAACTCCCCTCCTCCAGGCCTAGATAGGCTGTTTTACCGATCTGTATAGATTTTTTTTCAACATTCTTGGTTATAATGGTGGAATCGGGCAATTGCAACAGCATATCATAGCCTCCGGCCTTGAATTTATAATCCAGAATAGTTGCGGATAAGGAGGGATTTATCATGGAATTTTTAACCGAAAGAGCACTAATGCGGGCTACAATAATGCCACTCTCAAAACCAAGAGGAAGTTTGCCTGTTCCAAAATTCATGGTGCCCATTTTCCCGGTTACTGTAACAGACACTTGAGATCTTCCAGAAAGAGTCACCGGCATCAATATATTGTCCGCCATAAAATCCGCAACGAAGAGGTTGGTCGGGTTCCTGTAAAGGTCCTCTGGTTCTCCCACCTGCTCCACCTCCCCCCTGTTCATTACTGCAATTCTATCTGCCATCTCGTATGCTTCTTCCTGCGCGTGTGTAACAAATACTGTGGTTATCCTCTGTTCTTTTATTATTCTCAGCATTTCCACCATCAAGGACTGTTTTATCTTTGCATCTAGGTTACTTAACGGTTCATCCATTAGAAGAATATCCGGCTCCATTATGAGAGCACGCGCAAGGGCTACCCTTTGCATTTCACCACCTGAGAGCTCAGAAATTCTTGAGTCGGATTTGTGAGAGAGACCTACCCTTTTCAGTATGCTTTCCACTTTTCTCCTCTCCTCATCCTTCTGTATTTTGTTTTTCAAAACCATTGAAACATTATGATAAACATCCATATGGGGCCAGAGTGCGTAATCCTGGAACACCATTCCAATATTTCTCCGGCTGGGCTTGAGGGAAGTTACTTCTCTCTTGTCAAAGTAGACCTCTCCTTCTGTTGGAGTCTCCAGTCCTGCTATTATTCTGAGCAATGTGGTCTTTCCAGAGCCGCTTGGGCCAATTAAACAGAATATTTCCCGGTCCTTTATATCAAGATCTGAAGGAAAGAGTGCTGTCTTTGCACCGTACTTCTTAGAAATGCCCTTAAGAATTATGGATACCATAGAGATATTCCCATTGGGTTGTTTTAGTTAACATTTTATTGAGAGACATATTGATTGGAAATTAGCCATATATAGAAGATATAGGCAGTATTGGCTATTTTACCTCACATTCGTTGGAAAACAGGAGAATCTGCTTTGTCGGATAGCAAGCGGAGTTCAACCAATGTAAGGTATAGTGGAATAACACAACCAATAACCTCAGATAATATGGTGTGTTTCAAGCGTTAAAGTCCACTTTTTCCTTCAATTCCTGCTGGCGTGGATTCTTTTTCACGGCCTTGAACCTTCTAAGGGATGGGTTTGCAATCTCGTCCACTCCAAAGTTCAGCAGGGTGAAGGAGAACATGAGGACTGAAATCATGATGCTTGGGGGAAGGATCCACCACCATAGCCCTGTAAGGTAAGCTTCATTGTTTATGGCCCAGTAAAGCATGGTTCCCCAGTTGACCTGAAGAAGATTTCCCACTCCAAGGTACTCAACGAAAGTGAGCCCCATGGTTCCGTACATGGCTGTAAAGAAAAAGTTGGACACAATAATGGGAACTATGGACCGGATAATTTGCCGGAAAATGATGCTCATTCTGGATTCACCTATTAGAATCGATGACAGGATGAAATCACGTTTTCCAATGGACATTGTAACTGAACGGAATGTCCTGGCTCCAAATGCCCACCCCGTTATAACAAGAATTAAAATGGTTGGGGCATAGCCAAGGGACTGGTGAATTCCCAGGAAAAATGTGCCGAACAGCATTATGAGAAGCACGCCAGGCACAATGAGAAAGATGTTGACAATCCCGTTTATAAGTGCATTTACCCTTTCAGAGGCAAATCCTGAAATCACACCTATAATGACGGAAATAAGTGTACCTGCGAGACCTACGGCGAAACCAACCATCAGTGTGGGACCTGCACCAACCAGGAGCTGTGAAAGCACATCCTGTCCATAGGCCGTCGTACCCAGCAGGTGTGCACTTGTGGGTCCCTGCCCCCTGGCGTATATGTCTGCATTTGGATTGTACGGCGCGGCCAACAGGCCTATAATCGACACAGCAACAAGGGCAATGAGGAGGGCAAAACCAACTTTTGCTTTATTGTTATTAAGGAGTATGGAAAACGGCTTCAGAAAACGTCTCGTGGATTCACTTCTGCGTTTAGCTTTCACGTCATCCCCGGGCAGAGGTGCTATATCCATATCAGGACACCTCCTGCCTTATACGGGGATCAAGGAATCCGTATAGTATATCCACAATAAGGTTACCAACAAGAACGGCAATGATCACCATAAGGAAAATTCCCTGAATTAACGGATAATCAAGGGCGTTGATTGCGGTTATCATGTAAAGCCCGACTCCCGGATAGGAAAAGATAGACTCCTCAATTATGACACCACTGACCGAAAGACCAATTGACATTGCAAAACCCGTTAGGTTGGGGAGTAGTGCGTTCCTGTAGGCAATACTCTTGATCTGGTGATCCCTCAGCCCAAGGGATTCTGAGAAGTTGATAAAATCACTGTTAAGGTTCGGAATAATGTTATTTCTCATTCCCAGAACCCATCCGCCAAGTGATGTCATAATAATTGTGGCTATTGGCAGGATGGAATGATATGTGGCGCTTATGATGAAAGGCAGGTTCAGCCCCGGCGTCACATTGAGTGAATAAGCTTCTGAAACGGGAAATATTGGTAGCTGAACTGCAAACAGCGTAAGTACTATGAATGCGAGAACAAACGCCGGGAAAGATGCAAGGAACATGGTTGCTAGGTCTACGAGTATGTCCTTGGCGGTGTTTCTGTTTATTCCTGCGTACCTGCCAAGTCTGTTGCCAATGAAGAACGAGATTGTGGTGGATGTTGCAACCAGGTAAAGTGTCCAGGGAAGTGCCCCCAGAAGAACGGTTGAAACGGGATCGGGATAGAATGCAATGGACACTCCAAGATTTCCATGCAAAAGGCCCAAAAGATACTGGAAGTATTGAACATAAAGAGGTTTATTCGATATGCCGTATTCCACCATAAGCTGGTTAAGGTATGCGGGATTTACAGTTCCGCCGCCTGTCTTGACAAGATTCAGGTAGGCCAATTGAGCCGGATTGCCGGGTATAAGCCTCGGTAGGGCAAAATTAAGGGTGATTGCACCAAAAAACACTCCGAAGAACTGGAGCAGGCGCTTTAAAATATATTTAATGGGTACGGGGGCCCTGTGCTCCCCGCGTTTTTCCTTTTCCATCATTTATCAGTCTTCCTTCATCCTCTTCTTCCTGGATAGGCTGTATCCAACGACACCTCCAATTATTACGACTGCTGCCACCACTCCACCTATCAGTTCGTAATGTGCCAGCTGTGATGTGCCACTGGTGGCATTCTGCACAGCAGCAATATCATAAAGGTGCAGTGTTACTACTTCCATCGGGCCAGGGTACCACGGCATGGGTATCCAGTATGGGTTTGCCGCGTTGGGGAACCCTCCGATAGTAGAGTTGACATATTCATACCAGTTTGCTGAGTAGACAAGTGGAATCATGGGCATCTGGTTAAGCATTATGGTGGCCATATCATTTATGAGCACTTTCTGCTGGCTTGCTGAACTGACGTTGCCGAAGCTGTTGAAGTACTGCATGAAATTTGTTGAGGAAGCATTCCACCTCTCCACGTTAACTGATGCTGGGTTTCCGGCAGCAAGAACTTTTCCTACCAGACCGCTCCAGTCATACCATGGGTTCGGCCCTATTCCCGTGTCCGTGTAAAGGGCCATTGTGTAATTGCCATCAGCGATATCTGTGGACAGAGCACCCTGTGTCGGTGTTACGATATTAACGGTAAGCCCGATTGCCTTGAGATCATTTGCAATGAGACCGATATCTGTGTCCCAGTCAGTATACCCTGCAACTGTCATAAGTGTCATCGGTGCCACTGCCGTCCCGTTCGGGGCCGTAAGTTTCCCGCTGACTATATTGTATCCATGGTCGCTCAGGAGCTTGATTGCTGCAGACACATTGTATGAGGAAAGATACTCTGCGAGCTGGGAGTTGGTGGAATTAAGCCAGAAAAGCTGTTGTTTCAATATGTTTGCTGCGTTTGCAGGTTGCTCATAACCGTATTCTCCAGTCTGCCATATCTGGGTCCTGTTGATTGAGAGGCTCATTGCCTGCCTGAAGAATGAATGATTCAACGGGGTCTGGTTGTCATTTGTAATCAGTGTAACAGGCTGCCCCTGAGGGTACCAGTAATGATTTGCGGATGGGTTCTTGTTCACAAATACTGACGTAATGTTAGGAGCAAACAGGGCAGACCACTGGATCTTTCCCTGGCCCAGGGCAAGCGTCAGGGCACTGTTGCTTGTGTAATCCACAAACACCACCTTGTTAAGGTGCGGTTCATTGGGCATCCAGTAGTTTGTATTCCTCGTGAGGGTTATGGTCTGTGCCGTGACCTGGCTCAGGACAAATGGCCCGGTACCAATTGGATTTGTGACTACGGTTTTCTGCGGAGTAGAATAGTTCTGCCAGAGCGCCTTTGGAATTATGAAGTTTGACCCTATGTAGAAGAGGTCCTGGACCTGGGGGGTCTTGAAGGTGAAGTTCACCTGGTAAGGTCCGTTTGCGGTTACATTGCTGAGGAAACCCCATTGGCCAAAGAGTTTCATCTGGTCATGGAATGTAAATACCACATCGGAGGAGTTGAATGGCATTCCGTTGCTGAATGTGACTCCCTGCCTCAGCTGCATGTTGAGTACGAGGTTGTTGTCAGTCCAGTTGTATCCGGTTGCGAGCCATGGTATAACTGTGCCGTTATACGTGTTTATCTGGAGAAGAGGCTCATAGAACAGAGACATTATGCCTGCTGGAGGGGACCAGATATTGAACGGATTAAAGTTGTCGACAAATGCCGGACCCGGGCCCGTTGACATATACAGGGTTCCATTATGCGGAATGCTTGCACTGCCGTTGGTCTGCAAAGCCGGGGTCGAACCGGATGCACCAGCCTGGTATGTTCCGCCAATTCCAACAAATGCCATTGACAAAACCACTAGGGCCAGTATCAAGACCGATAGGTTTCTAAAATGTTTCTTAATCATTCTTTGATACACCTTTTTTAACAAGAGTCGATTTTTAGTTTGATATAATAAACTTATCCAGATACTACATGAAAGAGTATATCAAAGAATACAAGTTTAAATATATTGAACAGCGAAAGCTGAAAAATTGCCTGAAACAGATGAGTATCAGAGCATACAACTGCAGGATATATGTCCAATTCATGGTACGTTTGCAAGCATTTCCGCATGCCATTCGGTTATTATCGGATCAGGCGTTTGCCGGTTTCCACTCTGGATATCTGTGGCATCTGTAGTAATGATTGGCTGTGCTTGTCTTCCTCAAATCCGGGTGCCGTTCCCGGCAGTCTGGCATTGAGTATGGGCAGCGGGGTGAGAATTTACAGCCCTTCAACTGTGCAGTGAAGTCGTTCTGCCCACCCTTCATTTTCGCGAACCCTTTCCTGGAGGATCCAATTCTCGGCATGCTTTCCAGAAGGAGGTAGGTGTATGGATTTGCAGAAGACCTGAGAAGTTCACTGTACGGACCCTGCTCCACCAGCTCCCCTCCATACATTATGGCTATTTCATCAGCCATCTGGAAAAGTATTGAAAGATCATGTGTGATAAAAATCATGGTAAGGTTCAAGTTCTGCTGTATGGTCTTAAGGTCCCTGAGCATTTCATGTTCCACCAGCACATCAAGCCCCGTGGTTGGTTCATCAAGAATAACTGCTTCAGGCTTCAGCAGAAGAGCCATAGAAATCACGACCCTCTGCCTCATTCCACCGCTAAGTTCATGCGGAAACATATTCAGGACATTTTCATCCAGCCTCACCATGCTGATGGACTCCCTCACTTTATCCGCATTCGATTCTGGGTCAAGGTCATGGGCCATGAGTATATCCTGAAACTGATCACCTATCCTTTTCACTGGATTCAGGGAGTTCATTGCTGCCTGAGGTATATATGAAAACCTGCCGCCCCTCATTCTCCTCAGTTCACCGCGCTTGAGGCTGCCGATTTCCACACCGTCAAACAGAACACCGCCTCCGGAAATTTCTCCAGGATACTTCACATTCCTGAAAATGGCCGCGGCAAGGGTACTCTTCCCGGAACCTGATTCACCTGCTATGCCAAATATGATGTTTCTTCTGATATTCAAGTTCAGGCCTTCAATAATGGTCACAAAACCATCTTCGCCATGATATCCAACTGAGAGGTCCCTCACTTCTATAATATTTTCAAGAGACTTGTTGAATTCCGCTTTTGACTGCTGCTTGACCGATTGACTTCCTTTCATGTAGTTATGCCTGCCTGGGTGTTATCCTCTTGTAAGGGTCTGGTGTAGCTTCGATTAGTTTTCTTGTGTAATCATCCGCGGGATTGTTCAGTACAGCGTCGGTAGTGCCTGATTCAACTACTTTTCCGTGCTGCATCACATAAATGCGGTCGGTTACCATGCCCACGGTATTCAAGTCGTGAGTAATATAAAAAATACTCACCCCGAGCCTTTCCCTCAGTGACTGCAGGACTTCCAGTATCTCCACTCTGACCGATACATCCAGCATTGAAACGGGTTCGTCCGCGATGAGTATCTTCGGGTTGACTGCCAGAGCTCTTGCGAGGTAGACCCTCTGTCTCTGCCCTCCGGAAAGCTGATGAGGGTACTTCCCTCTGTAAACCGACGGGGGAGACACTTTGACGAGTTCAAGCAACTCGTCTATTCGCCCATCAATGTCCTTTTTGTCACCGGAAATGAGCAGTGGTCTCCTCAAGTGCCATTCTACAGTGTGGTTTGGATCAAGCGATGCATACGGGTCCTGGAAAACCATCTGTATGTTCCTTCGGTATTCCTTGAGTTTTTTCCCCTTGAGGTTGGTTATGTCCACGCCATTATAGATGATCTGCCCTGAACTGGCTCTGTACAGCATTACAAGGAGTCTTGCAAGAGTGCTTTTGCCGCTGCCGCTTGCACCCACTATCCCGACTATTTCTGCAGGATCTATGGTTACACTGACGCCGTCAACCGCAACGATGCTGTTTCCCCCAATCAGTCCGCTCTTCACAACAAACTTTTTTGTCAGGTCTTTTGTCTCGAGGATACTCAATAAACTCTACTCCAGGTCACTTTGAATCAGATTTTTCCTTCTGTCATCCAGAGGAGATTGTCCGGAACACCATTGTTTTCCATTATCTCCCGGAATACCATGGAGCTTGGCCTTAAGAGTCTTGCCTTGGTCTCAAGATCGACACCAAAAAGGCCAAACCTCTTACTGAAGCCCGATGCCCATTCATAGTTGTCCGTCAGGGCCCAGTGGAAATATCCAGTTACATCTGCCCCGTCTTTCATGGCACGTTCCATATTGAAAATATGTGAAGCAACGTACCTGGGTCTCAGGGCGTCCGCGGCATCTGCAATGCCATTTTCTGTTATCATCATGGGAAGGTGGTAGTGATCGTGATATTCCATCAGAAGGTTGTAAATGCCATCGGGATAGACTTCCCAGCCGGTATCGCTGACTGATCTTCCGTCAAGCGACTTTGCCTTGTCACCAGTTGCATACCCGTATCCCGGCTCTATCTTCCAGCCGTTTTCTGTTGCGCTCACGACATCCCTGCTGTAATAGTTCACACCAATCCAGTCCACCTTGTTTGCAAGGTCGGTCCGGTTATCTTTTGTTCTGAATTCAGAATCATCACCCATATCCTGATTATTCCGGGCCATGGATCCTTTTACAATGGTGTCAAAAAATGAATATCGCTGGACTGTGGTCATAAGTCTGGCAGCTGATATGTCCTCCGGGGTTAGTGGCTGGACGTCGCCGTTTGCATAGACTATCCCGACTTTTTTGCCAGAATATCTTTTAAGGTTTTCATATGCCCTTGCATGAGCCTGGGCAAAGTGCTTTTTCCTTTTCGCCAGTGCTGCTAAGCTGGTGTCCTTGTCACAGCCCAGGAAGACCATGTTAGGCTCATTCATAGTTACCCAGGTGTCGGCGAGTTCACCGAATTTCCACGAAATGTAGGCGGCATACTTTGCGAATTCAATGGTCTGTGTCCGCTCAAATCCTCCACCGAATGGGCGACCATATATCCCATTCTCATTTCCGTCAGGGTTGTTTATCCAGAGTGGAACTGTCCAGTGGTAAAGATTGAGGGCAAGGTAATCCATCTTCGATTTGAAGTCCCTGAACATTTCAGTGTAATGGTCAACCGCATGCCTGTTTGCAAGCCTGTCCAGTTCTTCGAGATTTTTTTCAGTAACCTCAATGTTGAATATATCGTCTCCATCCTCGTCAAGGCCAACTTTCACTTTCTCTGTGGATGACGGGAAAATACGCGACCATTCAACGCTTAACCTGGCCGCATTCATGCCGATAGATTTTGCATTGTCATGGTCCTCCCGGTATAGATCCCAGTAAGCCGGCCCGTTTTCAGGCAAATCTCCGGATGTAAGCTTCTTCGAAATATTACTGGGATTATGGGTCCATACATACCAGTCTGAATTCGTGTCAGGATCGGAAATGCCCATCTCCGACTGAAACCCAGCCTCAGAAAAACCGAATTTGAAATCCTTGGAGAACATAGCCAACCCATTTTACAACAATAATAAATATTCTGGGTGTACCCGGTAAAGTAGTATAATGAGTTAGTTCCTGCTGTAGCTGCCAGATAGCCAGGTGACCTTATTCTTTCACGGTAGTTGGCTTGTAGAGGTAAAGCCTGTGCATTGCCACATCCTCGAGAGTTGCGGTTTTTCCCCCGACACTATATTTTCTGGTGCCGTCATTCACTATGAATGAGTATTTCTGTCCCTCCATTATTTCATAGCCCTCCACCTGGCCGCTGATTTCAACTTTCTTTCCTTCAGATATTCCTTCCACATTTGCAAAAAGGGTCAGACCTGCTTTGAGATAAGCGGCAATAGCTTCACATGCAAGCCAGCCGGTCTTGAATGACCTTGATTGCAGATCAGTGAAATCCCTCACAATACTGGAAGGTTTCCATATAGTGCTCATGAAGTAATAGCCAAGAATGTGTATCATTTCATTTTCTTCGAAGAACACGCCATATGGGGTGGTCTTGTCAATTATGGACATATTTACGATTGCGGCTGTTCTGTCTGAGATGGCGATTTCGGCAGCTCTTGCAACCCTCTGTCTCAGAACAATGCTCTTTGGCAGGCTTGCTATCTGTCGGCTTGACGTGTCTGAAAAAACGACAAGCGCAACAGTTACTCCCCTGAAGACAGCAGCATCCAGTTCTCTGCCGAGCATACTCAGGTGCTCCGATGAAAGGGAAATGATGAGTTCTTCCCTGGACCTGACTATCATGCTCCTGAATTTTTCGAGAATGTTCACATTATCCTCGACGAGCCACATGTATGGAGTTTCACTCTTCTTGTGGTTTCCAAGGGAAATCACGTAAGTCTCCAGTTCATCCACAAACGTATTCAGGCTCTCGACATTCTTTTTCAGGGATAATGAAATCGGGATCGCCCTGTAGATCCTTGTCCTTCCCGGGCTCACCTCTATGAGGCCTTTCTTGATTAGCGTGTTGCAAACATCGTAAACCCTTGGTTGAGGTATGCTTGAGTTCTTCACGATTCCTGCAGAAGGCTGTGGGCCATATAGCAAAAGGCTCCTGTAGACCTTTATCTCGTACGGAGTTAGGCCAAATCTTAAAAGGCCTTCAACAAGCTCCTCTTCTTTCACATCAAATTATCCAACTGAAGATATAAAGCTTTTACCTCTAGGGTGGACTGAACATTGATTATATTCGTTATTTCAAGATATTTGGTCCTATTGAAAACTTCTGACTTTAATGTCAACCGTTCATGGATGGGAAGAGAATCAATGCTTCTGAGTTAGAATAGATTCATGAATGATTTGAGCAATCTGACTTTATTTCGCTCTACAAGTCAGCTGAGTAAAATCAGCATGAATGCTATACAAAGATGTTTGCACTATCTCCATACTTCAGCGACATGGAATTTTTGTTCATAATATTAATATACATATTTCAATTGAATTTTTAGATTTAAATGAAAAAAAGTAGCATCGTGCTGGCTGTTGCCGTTGCTCTTTTGTTGCTCGGAAGTATGATGGTTATTTCATACCAACCGGACAGCGTAAGCAGTCGTGTCGCAACTAGCGCGCCTTCAACAACCTGGAGTTCCAGCGGTTCTGGAAACCATCGCATCGTGAATATGGCACTGGATAACACGCCCAGTGCTTCCTCGGGCCCCCTGATTCCCCACCCAAGCAACAGTATTGTTGTGGTGCCTGTGTACAATGCCTTTGTCTCGCACAATACAACTTCAAATGAGCAGAATAACAGTGTTCATTTCCCCAGCGGAAACTTTTCAAAAATCACGGTCTCGTTCTTTGACCAATACATATCCAACCCCTTCGATGACAGCTTTGTTGTGACGGTTAATGGGGTGGAAGTGCTTGCCGGGAACACACTAGAACTGGAAAACACCAGTGTTACTCAGAACATAACAGAATATGGAAGCATAATGAACGCAACCTCATCAGTATTCGTAACCTCACCGCAGTTCAACCCGGGCTACTCGTCTGCGTTGAGTGTCTGGTTCACATTCTACAATGGAACGCCTCCAGCGGAACCAAACAAGGTGATACCCGCATTCACAAACGTCAACTTCCCCACTCCAAGAAACGCATTCCCAAACAATGTTCCTATTCCCTTTAACGTTTCACGCACTTCGAACGTTACATTCCCTGAAAACGTGACATCAGCGTACTTGAACCTGTATGAGCAGCAGAACGGAAATGATGAGTTCTGGTATACTCTCCAGCCGCCGTACCGGGAGTTCAGAGTTTTCATAGCTAATACTCTGGTGGCGACAGTCCAGCCCTATCCCAACATCCAGACAGGGGGAGGTGACCTGTTCCTCTGGCAGCCCATACTTGCAATAGGGGCGGAAATGTATCCTCCACACACAATAAACCTGAATCCGTACCTGAGCCTCCTCAAGGGAAAGCAAAATGTAACAGTGGAAGTACTCAACGATGAGAATGTGTGGATAAGGGCCGCCGCCAACTTCATGCTTACGACTTCCCATAATCCCGATGGGCAGGGACACACAAGCAGCGCGTTACAATTCAGTGATTCATACTACCAGTCTCCCCTTACAAACGCGACAACGGAAAGCATCCCTCAAAACGCTGCCTATCTGAATGATACTCAATTCGTGAATGAATCTCTCACTTCCTCAGGAGTTGTACCCAATGGAGCACAGTCGATTTACTCTACCACTGACCAGGCCGTATCTTTCTTCGCAAACTCCACAACATTTGATCCAAGCTTCAACATCATACAGAATACCAGCTTCGGTGTTGCATTAGTTTATGTGGAGAATTTCTACCTGCGGGAGTACATAAACACGACGACGTCAACCATTGTTCAGAGTCGTGCCGGGATGATTAGTCAGGCATATAGCATGACCGGGTCCACATCGAATCAGTATTACCAGGTGAATGGGACTCTCATCGAGTACGTTGTCCTTAATCCATTCTCTGTGGTTCTTGGATTCAACGTAACACAGATCCGGGACGTGTCCACATCTACGTACTCAACGGCGTCAACGAGTTTTGGCCATACCGGAAACTTCCACTCCAATACAACATCGGATGTTGTCCAGGGCAACGGCATCTTTGACGCACAACTGAATAGCCAGTTCACCATAACAAGTCTCACGTACAACCATGCTGTAACTCAGAAGACTGTAACCAGTCATGCGTTTTCATCAAGGACAGGCTCCAGCTTCTACTACATGAATGAAAAAGCTGTGAATGACTCGCTGGTAAACAGAAATGGAACACTACTTTACAGGACGGTCATCAAGTCTTCTCACGGAGGGCCCTAAAATCTTCAACTTCCCTCCTTTTTTTTGAACAAAATCCAATCATTTTTTTGTCTTCCTTTCCAATGATTCCGTGACGAATTTAACAAAATTGAGCGTGAATCCTTTTCCAAAATAGAGAGGATGAAAGCGATATTATCCCACCTGACACGGGATATCCGCTCTTAAATAATATTCACTCTTTTCTAGGCTCTTAGGCACCACATCAAAGTTGCGACAGTACAAACCTTTATTTATATCATTTATGTATTTAATGTAATATGTATAAAAAGTCTATGTTCGGGATTATCATAATATGCCTCATAGTCTTGTCTCTGCTCATACCCAGCACGAATGCAACATCTGTCAGTGTGACCTTAAATCCAAAGGCAAACGATGCCACCGTGAATGCCTATGTGAATACTACCATGAAGATGACCATCAACGGTTCAAAATTCATGGTTGACGATATGGAACATGTCATGGGTGGCACCTTCAGCAACATGACCAAGATGCATTTCAACAACTCGAGGATGAACGCCACAACGGTAAATGACTTTAACAATTCAATAGCCCCCTCGACACATGGTGCGTCGGTGAGGAACGTGAGCATGAGCTTCAACGTGAATTTCACTAATGCGAGCACAAGCGATACAGCAATCTTCTATGTCAACTACTCGATGTACATGCACCTGGTGCTTTACGGGATCTTCAACAACAGTTCAGCTAACATGTCCTGGAGGAACTTCACGATGTCCAAACCGCTGAGTGTAAACGGGACAAACGTCAACCAGGTTGGGAGTAACAAGACTGCTTCGGCATCTGCCATCAACTTCTCGAAATTTTCCAGGCCACTTTCACAGTGGACAAGGACTTACAGTTCCTCATCCAATGTGACGACATTTGTCTATAACGCGGGAGTCGTGCTCAGCCTCAACAATGAAACTACAATGTCACCTCATCCTGGGGTGGGTGGAATGAACATGACGATGAACCTTACGATTGATCCGGCATACGCCATCTCCATGCCTGGGAACGCAACTGCAGGTAATAACACCATTACCGTCAGCAGTGCCAGCAGCACAGGCAGTTCCACTACGCCAACCACGCCGCCAGTCAACACCTACTACTACCTTATCGCAGTGGTGTTGATCGTTGGAGTCGCTGCAACGGTCTATGTTGTCAGGAGAAGACATTAGTTCTCTCCTGATTTTTCATTCCACAATTAAAATCCATTTTTCCAATTTTCATTTTCTGGGTTTTCCTTCTCTTGACTTTCATTTATAGTTTGTG